>DSBL01000008.1 GCA_011049455.1 Desulfonatronum sp.
TCCCTGGCCATTTACGCCCTGGTCGTGAACCTGATCCTGCTGTTCGCCAACCCCTTCATCGGCTAACGACAGACATCGACAAAACAGTGGTTGAAAAGACCGTCCCCGCGGGGACGGTCTTTTTTCACCCCGTGCTTGTTCACTATTTCACAACGTGTGCCCTGCATCCAAAAGCAAACATATCCCACGGGCCACTATTCAACGCCTGGCCATCTATCTTCAAGTTCTTGACGCACTTGACAACGAAAACGTTGAGGTCATCTCTTCCGAACGGCTGGCCGCGGCCTGCGACGTCAATCCCTCTCAAATCCGCAAGGACCTTGCGTATTTCGGCGAATTCGGCGTCCGCGGCGTGGGCTACAATGTCCCCAAACTCATTCAATCCATCAAGGAATCCCTCGGCACGGACAGAATTTGGCGCGTAGCGCTCATCGGGGTTGGCAACCTCGGTCGATCCCTTTTGCGCTACCAGGGCTTTCTCAAACGGGGCTTTCAAATCGTGGCTGCCTTTGACTGCGACCCTTTCAAGATCGGGGATACCGTCGCCGGCCTTGAAGTGATGTGCCCCAGGCGCATGAAGGAGCATGTCCGTGACTTGCATATCGAAATCGGCATCATCACCACACCTGCGGAGCGCGCCCAGCGCGCGGCGAACCATCTCATAGAGGCGGACATTCGCTGCATCCTGAATTTCGCCGCGGCCAGAATCCAGGTTCCCGAACACATTTACGTTGAATACGTCGATTTTTTTCATCACATGTATGCGCTGACCTTCAAGTACTGTATCGGGGAGGCTCAACGCGCCGAAAAAACTCCATCTTCCTAAAATGACCGCCTCGCTCCTGTCGCATTCAAAGATCCTCTCGTTACAGGAATTCTTGACCAAGTCCGCGGGACAATCCCTGGGGACCATCGTATTTACCAACGGCTGCTTTGACCTGCTGCACGCCGGCCACGTGCACCTGTTGCGTCGTGCCCGGGCTTACGGGGACGCATTGATTGTCGGCCTGAATAGTGACGCATCGGTTCGCCGCCTCAAAGGACGAAGCCGCCCGATTTTCTCCCTGGTTGAAAGGGCCTATGTTCTCTCCGGCCTGGAATGCGTGGACAGGGTTCTGCCCTTTGAGGAAGACACCCCCCTGGAATTGATCCGGGCCGTTCATCCCCACGTGCTGATCAAGGGCGGAGACTGGCCGAAGGAACGCATCGTCGGCGCCTCGGACGTGGAATCCTGGGGCGGAAGCGTGTTCAGTCTGGAACTGCTGCCAGGCTATTCCACCACCTCGACGGTTCGCCGGATTATACAGTTGGCTGATCAATCCTGAACCCCCGGCCGGTTGACACCCCGTTGTCTTCCGTTCAATACAACTCGCGTGCAGGGGACAAATGCACGCCTTGCAATCCTTCTTTCCTCGGCAAAATCAACCCGACATCCATGGGGGAATCATCAATGGATTACCGTATCATCCTGCCGGAAAAAGACATGCCCAAACAATGGTTCAACATCCTGCCGGACCTCTCGCCTCCTCTTGCCCCGCCGCTGGATCCGGCCACCGGCCAGCCTTTGGGTCCGGAAAAACTGGCGACCATTTTCCCCATGGCCGTGATCGAACAGGAAATGTCCCCTCACCGCTGGATTGATATTCCTCAACCGGTCTGGGACATCTATCGCCTGTACCGTCCCACGCCCCTGGTCCGCGCCCACCGACTGGAGGCTGCCCTGGGCACCAAGGCCCGTATCTACTACAAAAACGAATCCCTCTCACCGGCCGGATCCCACAAGCCGAACACCGCTATTGCCCAGGCGTATTACAACAAGATGGAGGGAGTGCGTCGGCTGACCACGGAAACCGGAGCCGGACAATGGGGCACTGCACTGTCCTTTGCCTGCAAAATGTTCGGCATGCAGTGCACGGTGTATATGGTCCGGTGCAGCTACGAGCAAAAACCCTACCGCGGCGTGCTGATCCGCTCCTATGGCGCCGAAGTTTTCCCCTCACCGTCGCCGCGCACCGCTGCCGGCAGGGCCGTACTGGCTGAAAACCCCGATTCCGGCGGCAGTCTGGGCCTGGCCATTTCCGAAGCCGTGGAGGATGCAGCCACCCATGAAGATGCCAAATACTCCCTGGGCAGCGTGCTCAACCACGTGCTTCTGCATCAAACCATCACCGGCTTGGAAACACAAAAGCAGCTGGCCATGGCCGGAGAAAAACCCGACGTGCTCGTGGGCTGTGTGGGAGGGGGCAGCAATTTCGGCGGCCTGATTCTGCCTTTTGTCCCCCAAAAAATGGCTGGAAAGGGACCCCGCCTCGTGGCCGTGGAACCCAAGGCCTGCCCGACCCTGACCAAGGGTGAGTTTCGGTACGACTACGGCGACATGGCCAAAATGACTCCGCTGTTGAAAATGCACACCCTGGGTTCCGGCTATTTTCCACCGCCCATCCATGCCGGGGGCTTGCGCTACCACGGCGATGCTCCGATCCTGTCCCATCTTGTGAACCAGGGACTGGTGGAATCCACGTCGTATTTTCAAACCGAGGTGTTCGAGGCGGCCCGGTTCTTTCTGCAAAATGAAGGGTTTCTGCCCGCTCCGGAAACCGCCCACGCCGTCAAGGCGGTCATGGATGTGGCCCGAAAGAGCGATCCAGGCACGGTCATCGTCTTTCTATACTCCGGCCACGGTCTGCTGGACCTGGGCGCTTACGATGCCTTCAACCAGGGCAACCTCAAGGACGACGAATTCGCCGAGGAGGACATCAGGAAAGCCTTGGCGTCCTGTCCCCAAGTCGGTTTTTGATTTTCCGGATCATTCAACATACATGCAAAAGGAGGGCGCAAACCACCCTTATGTTCCGCATTCGCCGCATCCATGACGCCGCATGGCCCGGTGATGCCCGGGTCATCTCCCAGGTCCAGGGTATTTTGCGGGAGCAATTCCCCCTGCTGGCCTCCGAGGATGTCGAAAAACTGCCGGAACAACTCCGAAATCCTCTGAAATTCAGGTTTCGCAGCATTCTTTACGTCGCTGAGGGCGCAAACAGCCGTCTGAAGGGTTTTGCCTTGTTTATGCACGCCCCTGACCTGCATTTCGGTTATCTGGATTATGTCTCCGCAGCCAAGCTGCAGACCGGCGCAGGCGTGGGCGGAGCCTTGTACACCCGGGTTCGTGAAGAGGCCAAAGCACTTGAGCTGACGGGCCTATTCTTCGAGTGCCTGCCCGACGAGCCGGCTCTTTGCCCCGACCCGATGACCCTGAAACAGAACAAGGCTCGGTTGCGTTTTTACGAACGCTTCGGAGCCAGGCCCATCGTGGGCACGGCCTATGAAACGCCGCTTACGCCCGAAAGCACCTGTCCTCCGTATTTGGTCTTCGATGCCCTGGACCAGGGCAAGCCCCTGCGCCGCAGGGACGCCCAAAAAGCCGTCAGGGCTATTTTGGAGCGCAAATACGCCGAATGCTGCCCTCCGAACTATGTGGACATGGTGGTGCACTCCTTTGCCGACGACCCGGTCCGTCTTCGGGAACCGAGGTATGTCCTGACCGCAAAGCACCAAGCATCCGCGGTCCGGCCTGTCCTGTACACGGATAAGACGATCGCCTTGGTCGTCAACGACCAGCACGACATTCATCACGTTCCTGAACGCGGATATGTGCAGGCCCCGGTGCGCATCCGCTCCATTCTGAAGGACATTGAACCGTTGGGATACTTCCAACCCGTTTCCGTGCGTCACTTTGGCGAGGAGCACATTCTGGCCGTGCATGATCGCAAACTGGTGGAATACCTGAAACGGGCCACGGCCCTGCTGGGACCCGGGGAATCGGTATACCCGTACGTCTTTCCGATTCGCAACGCGGCCCGTCCGCCCAAGGAACTGCCTGTGCGCGCCGGATACTTCTGCATCGACACCTTCACGCCCATCACTCGCAACGCCTTCCTGGCGGCCAAACGGGCCGTGGACTGCGCCCTGACCGCGGTCCAGTGCCTGCGCGAGGAATACCGCGTGGCCTACGCCCTGGTCAGGCCACCGGGGCATCATGCCGAGCGCAGGGTCTTCGGCGGGTTTTGCTATTTCAACTCCGCGGCAGTGGCCGCGCATTGCATGAGCGCGCTGGGCCGAGTGGCCGTGCTGGACATCGACTACCACCATGGCAACGGCACCCAGGACATCTTCTATCGCCGCGCGGACGTGCTCACCGTGTCCTTGCACGGCCATCCGCGCTTCGCCTACCCGTACTTCAGCGGCTATGAAGAAGAAAAAGGTGAGGGGGAGGGCGAGGGGTATAATATGAACATCCCCCTGTCGGAGCAGGTGGACGGCGCCGCCTACCGCGAGGCCTTGGCCAGGGCTTTGCGCCGCATAATCCGGTTCGCGCCGCGAATCTTGATCATCGCCCTGGGCCTGGATCCGGCCAAGGGCGATCCCACGGGCTCGTGGAGTTTGACGGCCAAGGATTTTGAACGCAACGGCCGGATGCTCGGAGAATTGCGTCTGCCCACATTGATAATCCAGGAAGGCGGCTACCGCATCCGCTCCCTGGGCACCAACGCCAAGTATTTTTTTCAGGGCTTTGCCGCCGGTGCCTTTGCCCGGTAACGGATAAAATTCGCAAAAAACAGGATGTGAAAGCAGCTCAGAAAATCGCAAGGGAAATGAAAAGAGTCGGCAACGTCGTTAAATGACAACGACTTGATCCTTTCGTCTACTTTTCGAAGCTGAGAATTTCCGGCTGCATGGACCCGTCCGCGATGTGAATCAGGGCCATGGACACCGGACGCCCGCGGCGTTTGGGGCCAATGCTGCCGGGGTTAAGATACAACACGCCGTTTTTCATGATGATGTCCGGCAGATGTGTGTGGCCGTGGATCACCGCGTCCAGCCCTGCGGCAGCGGGGTCCAGATTCAGGGTGTACAGATCGTGCAGGACGTAAAAACGCTTGTCTGCGAATTCAACGACTTCCGTTTTCTGAATGGCCGCATCCGGATACACCCGGTCCATGTTGCCCAGCACAAAAACTGCTCGCTGCATGGACTGCAAGACAGTGATGATCTCTCGGCCGCAAATGTCGCCGGCATGAATGATCAGATCACAGCCTTGCAATATCTTGCAGGCTTCATTGCGCAATAGTCCGTGAGTGTCCGAAATAACCCCGATGGTTGCGTGCATTAAACTATTCCCGTGCTCTGTCAGTGTTCAGCGGAGCGGCAGTGATTTCAATCTCAAAAAGCACGGGCCAAAGCTTGCCGGTCACGAAAATACGCTGTTCGTGTTGATCCCAGGCAATGCCGTTGGCCACTGCCTCCGGGGGGAGACGCCTGCGAATGCCCAAAACCCCGGACAGATCCAGCCACCCCGTCACCTGCCCGCTTTCAGGGTCAATGCGGGCGATCCGTTTTGTGGGAAAAACATTGGCCCAGATCTCACCGTCAATGTATTCCAGCTCGTTCAGGCCGGACAGCGGACGACCCTGGTCAAAAACGGCGAACCGTGAAAGCTCCCCGCAGGTTCGCCCATCCAGGCGACGCAACCAGCTGGTGCCGTCGCTCATGATCAAGCCCTGTTCGTCTCCGGTCAGTCCCCAGCCCTCGCCGGAGTAAAGAAACGTCCCCTGCTGTTCAAGGCCTGCCAGATCATAGACAAAACCCGTACCAGAACGCCAAGTGAGCTGAATCAGCCGATCCTCCCACAAGGCCAAACCTTCGCCGAAATAGTTATGCGGCAGATTGCGCTTTTGAAGCACCCGCCCGGTTTCCAATTCCACCTTACGAAGGGAGGATGTGCCCCAGCCGCCCGTGCTCTCGTAAAGCAGGCCTTCGTGAAACAACAGCCCTTGAGTAAAGGCGTCGGGATCGTGGGGAAAGGTGTGCAGGATCTTGAAAGAAAGGAGATTTTTGGTGCTTCCCGGCAGGAACGCCAAAACCGTTGAGGGACCAAAAAAAACCGGTCCCGTCAGCATTGTCGCAACAGTGCGCACGAAATCACGGCGGTGCATGGTTGTTCTCGTTCCTACAATCGATAAAAAAACCAAAAGTTGAATAAAAAATGCGCCAGCCAGCACGGTGCAATCCGCTGGTAACGGTCCCAGATCCAACCGAAAATCAGCGAAGGCGCAAAAACCGCCGCGGCCCACACCAGCGGCTGGGCAATCAGGTGGACTGCCGCGAAAACCGCTGAGGCCAAAACATTCGCCAGACTCAAAGGGCCAATCCGTCGGCTCAAAAAAACAACGCGCGACAACTCGCGCTGCAACAGCCCCCGGAAAACAATCTCCTCGGCCAAAGCCAGAACGGCCAGCCGCCACCAGGCAATGCGCAAGGCTGGCTCGGGCAATGCCCAAGCCAGCAGGCCGAGCGCGAGGACGGCGAAATATCGCCAATCCCGGTACCACGACTCGCCTGTGTTCATAAATCCAGGCTTTTCAACGGACGGCTAAAGTTTACAGGGATATCCGCAAATCCATAAGCTGGCCTTGGTCAAAGTCCGTGCCAAGCGCAGGCTGACCGACCCGAACTGGCGCTCATACATCATGCCCCGGCCCGTACCGGCCCGGCCCACGGCTACCACGGCGTAGCGACCCTGATCGGCCTCGCGCAAAATGCCTTGAACATAATCCTTTTCAGCCAGCACTTTAGTGGATATTCGCTTTGCGGGGATTTCATTGACCTCGAGCATGCGCACGGCATTCTCAATGATCAATTTCTCGTCGCGCGGGTCCCTCTGCAACGGATCGGCAAGATAGGCCACGCAAATGGAATGACGACCTTCATTTTGGCACATGAATCCGACATGATCCGCCGCGCACAGGCCCTGTTTTGATCCGTCTACGCAAAGCAGAACATTGTCGCGGGTCAAATCCGGCTCCCGGCAGACCCAAAAAGGAAAATCCAGGTTTTCGTCGAAAACGGCCTCCTGATACCGCTCCACCAGGTACTCTTCCAGGCGGGCCGCCCCCCTGCGGCCCAGCACCACGGCGTCATAATGCCCTTGCTCGGCAAGGCCCGCCAGTTCATTAATTGTTGGGCATTGCTGAAGGCCTTCCTCGATTTGCAAAGCGGATGTCTCAAACCCCTTTTCGAAAAACATTTTCTCAGCCAGGGCCACGGCCTTTTCCAAAAGCAAGGGGTTGGCCGAAATTCCCGCGGAGGATGTGGGCGGCATCAGGACCAGATCCAGTTTCAGGTCCGTGGCCGGTGAGAAAAAATGGATGATAAAGCGCATTCCGTGAAGAAAAGCGGCATCCTCGCTGACGGTTATCAGCAATCTTCTTGGCATGGGAGTTCCGTCATCCATGGGTTGAAGCACGTGACAATACCTGGACACCTTGACTCCTGATCAGTTAAGCGGACTGAAATTTTGCCATTGAACCCAGATCCTGCGCGTACGCGGTCCGTCGAATTCAGCCAGAAAAACCCCCTGCCACGTTCCCAGAACAAGCCGCCCGCCCTGAACCAGAACCCGTATATCCGCGCCCATCAGGCTGGCCTTGACGTGGGCGTCACTGTTGCCCTCGGCGTGTTGATAATCGCCCTGATTGGGGATCAAACGGCGCAAAGTGGTCAGGATATCCCTGGCCACAGCGGGATCCGCGGCCTCATTAATGGTCAGCCCGGCTGTGGTGTGCGGACAAAAAAGCACCACCATTCCGTCCTGCCATTGCTTCTCCGCGACGACTTCCCGCACTCGGGCCGTAATATCCACCATGGTTTCCCGTTGCAGCGTACTGATACGCAATTCATGCATTCTCGGTGCTCCTGAATGTCATTCGTCTTGCAAAAAACAGATCAAAGATTGACAGAAAAAAGACTGTCAGACAAGGGAAAAGAATGAGCCGGGGGACAAGATATGAGAGGTCGTGAAAGAACAAACAGGTGGATGAAAATCATATATCCGCAATGATGAAGCCCGGGGAGCATTACGCCTCGAAGCCCTGTCCCCTGATCGTCATTTCTTGGGAATCAGATAGGTCGCATTCCCGGAAAGCTTTGCCGTCAGGGCAAGAAGGCCGAAAAGCATCGCCGCGGCCAGGTGGGACCAGCCGATGACCATGGTGGCTTCAGGAGAAAAAGACCAGCTGGGCAGATTTTTAAGAACTCGGAAAAAACCCGACCCGATGATCAAAACTACAGCACTGACACGCAGCCATCCCCAAAGGGTCAACGAGTAGCTCCGCTTGAACCGCGGGAAAAACGCGGCCCACTGCAACACAAGGAAAAGAAAAACCGATGCCCCCAGGTAATGCAGCACGTGTTGCACATAAAAGTCAGCGGTCCAGGCCATGCCCGGGATGTCCGAGACGGCGTAGCGCTTGAACAGCGGCATCTGCCCCAGACCGGAAACAATCAGCACAAGAATGCTCAATTGATAAATGCGGATTTGCCAGCGGAGAACAACGGAGGATTTTTTATTCATCAGCGTTGTCCTCCCGCGACAGCGCCCTGGCTCCAGTAAGCAGCCCCGCGGCGATTCCGGCCAGCGGCGCCGCAAACACGGCCCAGGTCAGGTTCCCCGCCTTGGCCATGGAGTCCTGCACTGGGGCCAGGTGCGGTCGGCCGGGCCCCTTTTCAGCGGCCTGGTCCAGCAGGTCGAACGGCACCGGGGAAACATAAAAGGTATTGGTTCCGCCGTTTTCTTGTTCACCGTAAACAAAGCCGTTCATATCCTCGGCCAGGGCATGGGCTTTGGCGAGCATCTCGGAGCGCGGCCCGATGCTCTGGATCTGCATCGGGCAAACCTCGATGCAGGCCGGCAGACCGCCCTGGGCCAGAAGGTCGTAGCACCGGTCGCACTTGTACATCACCCCGTTGCCGGCAAAACGGGGCATCAGCTTCAGGTACAGCCCCACCCCGGTCTGGCGTTGCGGGATGTGCCACGGGCACACGTCCCGACACTTGCCCCCGCCCAGGCAAATATCTTCGTTGATGCGCACAATGCCGTTGGACTGGCGCAAGGCCGAGCCCCAGGGACAAAGATTGGCGCAGGGAGGGTTCTGGCAGTGCAGACAGCGCCGGGGAATGTGCAGTTCAAAGGGCTTGCCCTGGTACTCGCCGCTCACGGTCTGGATATACAGCCAATTGTAAGGCGTGAGGCGGTTGTCAGTGAATCGCCTGTCCGACCAGTCCTCCACCTTGACCCGCTCCGGGAACATGGCCGGAAAAGGTTTTTTTGGTTCTGGATACTTGTGCGCGTTCACCTCGCGGCAGGCTTCCACGCAGGCCGCGCATCCAATGCACTGGCTCAGATCCAGAACCGTGGCCAGCTCCTCGGTTTGCGAGGATGTCGTTGCGGCAGTCGATGACGCCCCTGGCAATGCCAGGACTGCCGCGCCCATACCGGCCGTTTGCAGAAAACAGCGGCGTGAAATGGCGCCTTTGCAGAGGGGGATCTTGTCTGCTGTCTCATGCATACGCTTCGTTCCTCCGGTAAAAACAGCTGGATTTCAGCCTGAGCAGTTACGACGCTTTCCAGAAAACACTTCCCCAAGATTTTGATTGCGGGTCCGCTGTTAATTGTTGCCCATCTAGAGACACGGCGCCTCCTCGCCCGTCATATAGGCGTGCATGGCCCTGGCCGCCTGCTTCCCCTGGCCCATGGCGCTGATCACTGTGGCCGCGCCGGAGACGATGTCCCCGCCGGCAAACACGCCCGGCTTGGAGGTCATCATGTTTTTTTTGTCCGTGACAATGGTCCCGCGCTTGCCCACCTCGATACCCGGAGAGGTTCTGGGCACAAGGGGGTTGGGCCGGTTGCCCACGGCCACGATAACTGTGTCCGCCTCTACTACGAATTCACTGCCAGGCACTTCCACCGGTCTTCTGCGACCGGAGACGTCCGGTTTTCCCAATTCCATGCGCAGGCACTTCACGCCTGTAACCCGGTTTTGGTCATCCACAAGAATGCGTTTGGGCGCGGTCAAGAAATTCAGAGCGACCCCCTCCTCCTGGGCGTGATGCACCTCTTCGGCCCGGGCCGGCAACTCCTCCAGGCTGCGACGGTAGACAATGGTCGATTCCGCACCCAGGCGCAGGGCCGTGCGGGCTGAATCCATGGCCACATTGCCCCCGCCCACGGTCACGGCCCGTTGCGGACGGATCGGCGCGGTGGCGTATTTCGGAAAATCATAGGCCTTCATCAGGTTCACACGGGTCAGAAATTCGTTGGCTGAATATACTCCGACGGCATTTTCCCCAGGAATGTGCAAAAAAATGGGCAATCCGGCGCCCGTGCCCACGAACACGGCGTCATACCCGTCCTCCAGAAGCTGATCCACGGTTCGGGTCATGCCGATGGCCGTATCCGTGCGGATTTCCACGCCGAGTTTTTTCAAATTGTTGATCTCGTACTGAACGATCTCTTTGGGCAGGCGGAATTGGGGAATGCCGTACATGAGCACCCCGCCGGCCAAGTGCAGGGCCTCGAAGACCACCACCTTGTGCCCCCAACGGGCCAAGTCTCCGGCCACGGTGATGCCCGAAGGACCGGCCCCGACAACAGCCGCCTTCCTGCCTGTGGGATCGACGGCGCAGGCCAACTGCTGATGCCCGGCTTCGCGAGCGTAATCCGCGGCAAAACGCTCCAACCGGCCGATGGCCACGGGATCGTCCTTCTTGCCCAGGATGCAACCGGCCTCGCACTGGCTTTCCTGGGGACAGACCCGGCCGCACACCGCAGGCAGGGCGTTTTGCTCCTTGAGCTTTTCCAGGGCTTCCACAAAATGCCCCTTGGCGATCAAGGCGACAAAGGCCGGGATGTTGATATTCACCGGACATCCGGCAACACAGCCGGGCTTTTTGCACTGTAAACAGCGGGAAGCTTCCAGTCTTGCGGTTTCCTCGGAATAGCCCAGGGGCACCTCTTCGAAATTGAAACGTCTGCGCCTGGGGTCCTGCTCCGGCATGGGTTGGCGGGGGATTGCCGGACGCTTGGGACGTTTTGCTGGTGACTTGCCGGGTACAGTTTTCATTCGTGTTTTTTTGTCCATTGCTACCTCCCGCACCCGCGGCCTTGGCAGGTCGTCCCCGGAAACATCAGGGCGTTCAGGTCCACGGTCTGGGGCAAGGCTTCCACTTCCTCCCGGGCATACGCGTTCTTGCGGCAGGCCAGCTCGTCCCAGTCCACGCCATGGGCGTCGAAAAACGGTCCGTCAATGCAGGCGAACTTGGTTTCCTCGTGCACGGAAACCCGGCAGGCCCCGCACATCCCGGTGCCGTCGACCATGATCGGATTCAGGGCTACAAAGGTGGGGACATTCCAAGGCTTGGTCTGCTCGGCGACCATACGCATCATGAAGGTGCAGCCCATGGCGATGAACATATCCACCTGCCCCTGCTGGTCGACGATCTGTTGAAAAACCTCCTGCACCCCGCCGAGCGTGCCCCGGCTGCCGTCCTTGGTGGCCACGCGCACCTCATGGCTCACCGTGCGCAGCTCTTCCTCCCAGAAAAGCAGATAGGCGCTGGCCGCCTCGATCACGCTGATCACCCGGTTGCCGGTCTCGCGCAGGGCTCGGGCCAGAGGCAGAATTCCGCCGATCCCGTAGCACCCCCCGCCCAGAACCACGGTTCCCTTCTTTTCAATGGGGAAGGCGTTGCCCAGCGGTCCGCTGACATGGGCCAGACGATCACCCTTCGTCAAGGAGACCAGTTCCCGGCTGGAACGGCCCACCTCCTCGATGATCAGGCTGATGCTCCCATCCTTCGCATCCCAGTCGGCCAGGGTGAAGGGCGTTCGTTCCGAGGTTTCCCTGGCCATCAGGATCACGAACTGGCCGGGTTTGGCATAAGCCGCCACTTGAGGAGCCTTGATTCGGAGCAGATGCATGTTCGGCACCAGCTCGCGTTTTTCCAGCAATGCAAAGCCGTCAGCCGCGTCACTCTTCTCTGACAACGAAGCTGCGGCAGGCAGGCCGAAGGCCGTCAGTGCCGGGACCAGGTCAGCGGTGCGATGCCCCCGGAAAAAGGCCGGCACGCGGCGCACATCGTGGCGCGGTCCGCCCTTGAAGGCCTTTGGCGCTCGGTCGTTCCCCACTGCTGCGCTGATCTCCGCAAGGGAGTCAAAAGCCAAGGCTTTCAGTCCCAGTCTCTGGCCCAGGGCCCGCAAGATTTCCCATTCCGGTCTGGCCATGCCCGGCGCGCGGCTGGTTTTCACCAGGGTCTTGACCCGACCGGCGGCTGTACGAAAGGTGCCGGCTGTTTCGAAAAGCAGGGCAGCGGGCAGAAGAACGTCGGCCCGCTCCTGGACCGGCGAAAGCAGGCCGTCGATGATCAGAAGAAAGCCCAGGCCGGCCAATTGTTCTTCATCCAGAAAGTTTCCGCCTAAAATGAGGCCGGTGACGTTTTTGTCCTTGATCCCTGCCAGCCATTTGGGCAGAGGCTGCTTTCGACCGGCGGGCACCGTGGGAATGACGGCGATTTTCGCTCCTAAAGCTCGAGCCAGCCGACGATACAGGAAACGATCCTCCCTCGACGTGGCCTGACTAACCAGAATACCCAGAGATCCTGAATGGTTGCGCAATCCATCAGCTGCCGCGTCCAGGGCCGAGTCCCAATCCACGGCAAAGGGTTTTCCGTTGTCCTTGATGGCCGGACGCAACAAGCGGACCGGCGCGTTGACGATTTGGGCGCAGCCGAACCGGCCCAAAGCGCACAGGCTGGCCTCGGGTTCAAATGCGGTCATGGCCGTGGAAACGAGCTGCCCGCCCTTGGTATAAGCCGTCAAAGAACATCCCTCGGGACAGAGAATACAGGTCGACACCTCGCGGGCATCCGGACGTCCCTGCCACCTGGCGAAGCGGTCCGACAGCGTGCCTGTGGGACAGATGTCGATGCAGGAACCGCAAAACGTGCACCCGGAGTGGACGTGGCTCTTGTTGAACGCCGTGCCCACCCTGGCCTGCTTGCCCCGATTGATGATGCTGATGGCCGGTTTGCCGTGAATCTTTTCGCAAATCCGCCAGCACCGGGCGCAAAGGATGCACAGGTTGTAGTCCCGATCCATGAAGGGATCGTCGCGCTCCAGATTATGCGCGGCGTACAGCGTGGGCAGACGCAGATCCCGCTGCCCGGCTTGCAGAGCCATGGACCGTAGAGCACACTCCTCCCTGTTGCTGCAAAACCCGCAGCGCGTGGTCCGCCCGGCCTTTGTCGGCCGGGGCCGCAAAGCCTCGCAAGCCTTGCGGTGCACGCAGACCAGACAACTGTTGGGATGACCGGAAAGCATCATCTCCAGGGTCCGCCTCCGCAGCGTCTCCAGCTCCGGGGAACGGGTTCTCACCTGCATGCCTTCGACCGCGGGCGTGGTACAAGACGTGGGATACCCGCGCACCCCCTCGATTTCCACGATGCACATTCGGCAGGCCCCGTACGGGCTCAAGTCCTTGTGGTCGCAGATGGTGGGAATGGGGATGTTGGCCTGCCTGGCGGCCTGGAGCACCGTGCTTCCCGCCTTTGCCTCCACGTCTTTGCCGTCAATGGTCAAATTGATCACAGCCATGGTCTTCACTCCACGATCACCGCGTTGAACTTGCACGCCTGGCGGCAGGCCCCGCAACGGATACACAAATCAAAATCAATGCGGTGCGGCTTTTTCTTTTTTCCGGAAACGGCTCCCACCGGGCAGGCCTTGGCGCAGGCCATGCACCCGGTGCAGAGTTTTGGATCTATCCTGAAGCGGATCAATGCCCGGCAGACTCCGGCCGGACACTTGCGGTCCTTGATATGGGCCAGGTATTCGTCCATAAAGGAGTCCAGGGTGGTCAGGGCCGGATTCGGAGCGGTCTGGCCCAGGCCGCACAGGGAAGCCTTTTTCATGGTTTCGCCGATCTTGCGGATCGACTCCAGGTCCTCCACGCTGCCTTTGCCTTCGGTAATGGCCGTGAGAATGCGCAGCAAATGCTGGGTGCCCATGCGGCACGGAACGCATTTACCGCAGGACTCGTTTTCCGTGAAACCGAGAAAATACTTGGCCACATCCACCATGCAGGACTCATCGTCAATGACGATCATCCCTCCGGAACCCATGATCGAGCCTACCTGGGCCAGATGCTCATAGTCCACGGGCAGGTCTAAATGCTTGGCCGGCACGCAGCCGCCGGAAGGCCCTCCGGTCTGCACGGCCTTGAAGCCCTTTCCGTCGAGCACGCCGCCGCCGATGTCCTCGATGATGGTTCGCAGGCTGATGCCCATGGGCACTTCGATCAGCCCGGTGCGGGTGATTTTGCCGGCCAGGGAGAAGGTTTTGGTGCCCTTGCTCTTCTCCGTGCCGATGCCCGCGTACCACTGCCCGCCCTTTTCCATGATCGCCGAGACAGCGGCCAGGGTTTCCACGTTGTTGATGTTCGTGGGCTTGCCGAAAAGACCGGAGACGGCCGGGAACGGCGGTCGGGAACGAGGCATGCCCCGCTTGCCCTCAATGCTTTGCATCAGGGAGGTTTCCTCTCCGCAGACGAACGCGCCGGCCCCTTTTTTGATTGTGATTTCAAAAGCAAAAGGCGAGCCCAAAATTTTCCTGCCCAGGAGCCTTTTCTCCCGCATCTGTTGGATGGCTTTTTGCAGACGCTCGATGGCCAGGGGATACTCGGCCCGGCAATAGACATAGCCATGGGTCGCGCCGATGGCGTATCCCGCGATGAGCAGCCCCTCCAGCACGGCATGCGGGTCGCCCTCCAGCACGGAGCGGTCCATGAACGCGCCCGGATCACCCTCGTCAGCATTGCAGATCACGTACTTGATCTTTCCTGCGGACTTGCGGGCAAATCCCCATTTCAAGCCCGTGGGGAATCCGGCCCCACCCCGACCACGCAATCCGGACGCCTTGATCTCCTCGATCACGGCATCGGAGTCCATGCCCAAGGCCCGGGCAAACCCGGAATAGCCGCCCCGGGCGATGTAATGATGGATATTCGTGGGGTCGACGATCCCGCAATTGCGCACCACCACCCGGAGCTGGTGGCGGATCATGGGCAGTTCCTGAAACAGGGGCAGATCCTCCACAGGAGGACCTTCCATCATGCAAACGGCGTGGTTGAACACTGGGCGTCCTCCCACCAGATGCTCGCGCACCAGGTCCGGGACCATGTCCCCCCTCACCCCCTGGTACAACACCCGGCCGCCTCCCGGCCCTCGAATTTCCACCAGGGGCTCGGCATAACACATGCCCAGGCAGCCCACCTCATGGATATGCACGTCGTCCAAGGCCGGATCTCCCGCGCACGCCTCCCGGAAGGCCCGCAACACGTCCAGGGCTCCGGCGGCCCGACCGCAGGTGGCTGACCCGACCAGCACCCTCGGGGCGTCCGGACGCGCAAAGCGTTCCCACGATTGCCGCGACTGTTGCTTAATGTCGGTGAAATTCATTCCAGTCCCTCGATCAATTTTTCGATTTTGCGCGCGCTCATGCGTCCGTAGACCTTGTCGTCCACCACCACCACCGGGGGCAAGGCGCAGGAGCCGAAACAGGCCACCCGTTCAAGGCTGAAGTTTCCGTCTTCCGTGGTCTCGCCGGGAAAGATGCCGATCTTGCGCACAATGGCCTCCAAGACCTGGCCGCCCCCGCGCACATGGCAAGCCGTGCCTTGACAGACCTTGATCCGGTGGCGGCCCGGCGGATGGAAACGGAACTGGGCATAGAACGTGGCCACGCCGTAAACGTCGTTCTCCGAAAGGTGAAGATGTTCAGCGACCATGTGAAGAGCCTCTGGAGAGAGGCAGGACATCCTCTCTTGGATGTCCTGGAGAATGGGGATCAGGTTGTCCCGCTTTTGGCCGTGGGCCTTGAGAACGGCATTGATGGCTTTTCTGGCCTTGCGTGCTTGCATGGGGCGCTCCGTTACGTGGGGGATGTGTTGCTCCATTCTGAGCGTTCGACGCAATTCTACGTATTCTATTCTCGTTATTCTGTCATCCGTCTTCTTGTGAATACTCGTATCATTTTGCCTCCGTCACCCCAAAATACCATTCTCCATGTGAACATGGGCCTTTGACCCGTGCGGACAACCACAAACAAAGACGCGCACATTTGGTTGACGGATCATCCCGGACGGCCTCATACTCGGGCCATGCGCACGGCCCATCACGGCGGAAACGTCTGGCGTCTGGCCCGGCAATTGAGATGCCGGCCCGAAGAGATCCTGGACTTCTCGGCCAGCATCAACCCCTATGGCCCGCCCTTCTGGCTGAACACACTGCTCGCCGAAGCTTCCGAAACGTTGCGTCACTATCCGGACCCGGACTGCCATGACCTGCTCCAGGCCGCTGCAGGGCACTACCGCGTTCAGCTTGACGAACTGGTGGCGGACAACGGCACCGCCGAGATCATGCACCGGCTGGTTCCGCTTCTGGGCCTGACCCGGGCCGTGGTGCCCGTGCCGTCTTACGGCGACTATGAACAAGTCTGCGTTTTGAACAACATTACTGTCCAGCGGATGGCCCTTTGTCCGAAAAACGGTTTTGCCCTGGATTGGGATCAATTACACGCCAGCCTTGCCCAGCCCGCCCTGGTCTTTCTGGGCCAACCCAACAATCCGACAGGCCAAATTTTCACAGCCGAGACATTGCGCCGAACCGCTCTGGCGCATCCCCAAAGCTGCTTCATCGTGGACGAGGCCTTTGCGGACTTCGCGCCGGACCTGGAACGCCTGACCGAAAACCGGCCGCCCAATGTTGCGGTGCTCCTGTCTTTGACCAAGTTTTACGCCCTGCCAGGGCTGCGCATCGGCATGGCGGCAATGGACGCCCAACTGGCACGGCGTTACAAGAAACATTGCCCCGCCTGGTCCGTGAACACCCTGGCCCAGGCGGCCGGGACGCGGTGCATGGACGACGAGGTTTTTCGCTGCCTCACTCGTGAACGGATAACAACCGAAGCTCAACGATTGCGGCAACGCATGGAGCATCTGCCCCGGCTGCGCGTCTTTCCTTCGCATGCCAACTTTCTGCTCTGCCAAACCCTTTCATCTGATCTCAACGCGCCCATCCTGGCCCAAAAACTGCTGCAGAAGCGCATCGCCATCCGGGCTTGTCACAATTTCATCGGCCTGGATCAGCGTTATTTTCGCGTGGCCGTGCGCCTGCCCGAGGAGAATGACCTGCTCTGCGAAGCACTGGAAGGGATTCTTTGTCCTGCCAAAACCATACACCGTGCTAAGCGCGCCACCCCGGCCCTGATGCTCCAAGGCACCTGCTCCAACGCAGGCAAGAGCCTGCTCGTAGCGGCCCTGTGCCGCATCCTGCGCCAGGACGGCTTTTCCCCGGCGCCGTTCAAGGCCCAGAACATGGCCCTCAATTCCGCGGTCACCCCGGACGGCGGGGAAATCGGCCGGGCCCAGGCCCTGCAGGCCCAGGCATGTGGTTTGGAACCGGACCGCCGGATGAACCCGATCCTGCTCAAGCCCGATTCCGAGACCGGCTCCCAGGTCGTTGTCCTGGGCCGGCCCCGGGGCAACATGGACGTGGGGGCCTACATCAGGGCCAAGGAGGAACTGCGGAGCTTGGTTCTGGAAGCCTACGACGCCCTGGCGTCCGAGCACGGCGTGATGGTTTTGGAAGGAGCCGGCAGCCCGGCGGAAATCAACCTGAAAAGCCACGATCTGGTGAACATGGCCATGGCTCGTCACGCCCGCGCCGCCGTGCTTCTGGTTGGCGACATTGACCGGGGCGGGGTGTTCGCGGCCCTGACCGGGACCCTGGACCTGCTTGATGCGTGGGAGCGCGAGCTGGTACGCGGCCTGGTGATCAACAAGTTTCGCGGCCGTCGTTCCCTGCTGGACCCGGCCTTGGAGTGGATCACCCAGCGCGCGGGCAAGCCGGTGCTGGGCGTTGTTCCGCATATCCCGGACCTGGACCTGCCCGAGGAAGACTCGGTCGCTTTCAAGCAGGGCGGCTTGTATCACCGCAAAAACGGCCCCGCCGAGCTGGACGTGGTCTGCTTGGATTTCCCGCATATTTCCAACTTCACGGACCTGGACCCCCTGGCAAGGGAGCCGGACGTGGCCCTGCGTTTGGTACGGCAAGTCCAGGACCTGGGCCGGCCGGACCTGCTGATCCTGCCCGGGACGAAGAATGTTTTTGCGGATCTGCTCTTTTTGCGCGAACGCGGCCTGGACGCGGCCATATGCGACTTGGCCCGCTCTCAAGCAACGCACATCGTGGGCATCTGCGGTGGCCTTCAACTGCTGGGCCGAACCGTCAGCGACCCGCACGAACTGGAATCATCAAGCGCCGAAGAGGTGCAGGGCCTGGCCATTCTCCCGATTCGCACCACGCTTGAGCGGAATAAGACCCTTTGCCGGACCAAGGCGGCGCACTTGCCTTCCGGCCTGACCCTTTCAGGCTATGAAATACATCACGGACGCACCGACCTGGAAGGCCCGGGGCTGGAAGTCGTATTCCGCACGGAGGACGACCGCTTCATCGGGTGCTCCCTGCCAGGCGGCAACGTCTGGGGCACGTATCTGCACGGCGTGTTTGACGACGACGCGTTTCGCCGCCACGTGTTGAACACCGTCCGGGAACGCAAGGGGCTTGCGCCGCTGGCGTCTTGCGTGGTTCGCGACGTGGAGGCGGGCCTGGACCGGTTGGCCGACATCGTCCGCGCTCATCTGGACTTGGACCGTATCTATGATTTTTTGGGAGTTCGATAATGGAAAGCAATCTGCTTCTGGCCTTTTCCCTGACCGCCATGGCCGGTTTGTCCACGGGTTTCGGCAGTATTCTGGCCTTTTTTCCCAAGCGCGAGAACAAGCTTTTTTTGGCCCTCGCCCTGGGCTTTTCTGCCGGGGTGATGATCTACGTATCCTTCGTGGAAATGCTGCCCGAGGCCCTGGAACTGCTGGAACCGGTGCACGGGGAACACGCGGCCGCCTGGATCATGGCCGCCGGTTTTTTCGCCGGGATCCTGTTCATCGGCGTCATCGACCGTCTGGTCCCGGAATACGAGAATCCCCATGAGATTCGTTCGGTCACGGACATGCGCCAACCGAACGCCTCCAGGAGCAAACTGCACCGCATGGGCATTTTCGCGGCCTTGGCCATTGCCATTCATAATTTCCCCGAGGGCATGGCCACATTTTTCGCCACCCTGCACGACCCGGCCCTGGGCGTGGCCATTGCCGTGGCCGTGGCCCTGCACAACATCCCCGAGGGCATTGCCGTGGCCGTGCCCATCTACTACGCCACAGGCAGCCGCAAAAAGGCCTGCTGGCTTTCCTTTTCATCCGGCCTGGCCGAGCCCCTGGGCGCGGTCATCGGCTATCTGCTCCTGCGGCCGTTCTTCTCGGACACGGTGTTCGGCCTGGTCTTCGCAGGCGTAGCCGGGATCATGGTCTTCATCTCCATTGATGAGCTTTTCCCGGCTGCCAAGGAATACAACCAGGGCCATGCGCCCATCTACGCCCTGATCGCCGGGATGATGGTCATGGCCTTGAGCCTGCTGCTTTTGATGTGATCGCGGCTTGCAATCGCTTCCGCCCGAGCAGTGGTCAACGACGTAAAGCCGGTCCATCAGACCAGAAAAATGAACTTTTCTTTTCATGAATGAAGCTGCCTCGGTTCAACGCCCTGTTGCCCGGAGATGCAAATAACCTCCGGCCTTACGCATCCCAACCATTGCCAAAAACAATTCCCGCATTACTCTAATTTTTATCGAGTAACCCTTTTGTTTCCGGATGCAGACGCGGACGGTTTTCGATTCAAGCATCACTCTTTACTTCTCCGTAGTAACGGGGCATGATATATACAACCTCATCGAAGGAGCAGCGAACGGACCAGCTTTGCCCACGCTGCCCCAAGACATAAAGGAGAGGCCATGGAAAAACACAGATGCGATCATGCACAAGGCTGCAGGAACGGCTCCCCGGTGCCGGCCTGCAAGGCGGATTCGCAGAGACAAAAAATCTTTGACCCGGAACTGATGTTCGTGGAATGCCGCAAATGCGGTCGACCGTTGCTCTGGAACGAGGGCGATGCCAGCCAAATCATTGAACAGTCCGGAATCGATGTGAAAAAGCTTGACGCTCAATGTTTGATTTTAGCCGAAGGCTGCCCGCAATGCTCTCCCGGCGAGGGAGGATACATGGTCCGGGTCGTCCGGCTCAAAAAAGACGGCTACAAGGATCTCAAGGAGCAGGGAAACTGATTTTTTGCGTCAACCATGCTCCATCAACCTCAACCGATCTCTTTTGCCGGCACGCGGCGCAAGCCGCCCTGGTTGCGGGTGCGTCTGCCCCAAGACCGGCGCTTTGCCGATTTGAGCAAGGCTCTGCGTGGCTTGGGCCTCTCCACGGTCTGCCAAAGCGCGCGATGTCCGAACATCGGGGAATGCTTTTCCAACGGCACAGCCACCTTTCTCATCCTTGGCGAAATCTGTACGCGGGGGTGTGCCTTTTGCAACATCCCCTCGGGCCGACCCGGGCCGCCCAGCCCGGACGAACCCGAAAGAATCAGCAGGGCCGTGGGGCAGATGGGCATTTGCCACGCGGTGATCACCTCGGTGACCAGGGACGACCTGCCCGACGGTGGAGCCGACCACTTTGCGCGGGTGATCTCCCGGCTGAAGTCCGACCATCCCGGCTTGTGCGTGGAGGCATTGGTCCCGGATTTTCAGGGCGACAGACAGGCCCTGGCCATGGTTCTGGAGTCCGGAGTGGACATCCTCAACCACAACGTGGAAACCGTGCCCGAGCTTTACGCCTCGGTCCGGCCCGGGGCCGTGTATCGACGCAGCCTGGAATTGGTGGATTCAGTGCGCCTTCTGGCGCCTGAAGTTCGCCCCAAAAGCGGACTGATCCTTGGTCTCGGCGAAACCAGGAGTCAAGTGGCCCACGTTTTGGAGGATTTAGCCCGGATCGGCTGCCAAATTTTAACCATGGGCCAGTATCTGCCTCCTTCGTCCAAGCATTATCCGGTGGACCGCTTTCTGCCTCCGGAGGAATTCGAGGAGCTTGGCCAATTGGCCCGCAAGGCGGGTATCCCGGTGGTCTTTTCCGCGCCCCTGGTGCGCAGCAGCTATCATGCGGCAGAGGTGGCCGCGATTCCAAACGAACCATGCTCATGAGCACCCCCTTTACCATTGCTCTCGTCCAAATGTCCGTCCCAGCGGATCCAACAAAAAGCGTGGCCAAGGCCGAGCAATTCATACGCCGGGCGGCCCGGCAGGGCGCTGACGTGGTCTGCCTGCCGGAACTCTTCCGCACCCCGTATTTTTGCCAGCATGAAGATCCGGACAATTTCAATCTGGCCGAGCCTGTGCCCGGGCCGACCACGCGCCTCCTGGCCGCGACGGCCCGCGAGGAGCAGGTGGTTGTCCTGGCTTCCCTGTTCGAACGTCGCGGTCCTGGCGTGCACCACAACACCTTGGCCTTGCTGGATGCTGACGGCGAACTGGCCGGGTTGTACCGCAAAATGCATATCCCGGATGATCCAGGCTATTATGAAAAATACTACTTTGCCCCCGGCGACACGGGCTTCAAGGCCTTTACCACCCGTTTCGGCCGGATCGGCGCGCTGGTCTGCTGGGACCAGTGGTTTCCGGAGGCTGCCAGGCTTACCGCCCTGCAGGGGGCTCTCGCCCTGGTCTACCCCACGGCCATCGGCTGGCATCCCGAGGAAAAGAGCGAGTACGGGGACGAGCAGCTGGAGGCCTGGGTCACGGTGCAACGCGGCCACGCCGTGGCCAACGGCATCTATGTGGCCGCGGTCAACCGCATCGGCCACGAAATCCCGGCTACGGGCGGACAGGGGATTGAATTCTGGGGCAACTCCTTTGTGGCCGGTCCCATGGGCGAAATCCTGTGCCGCGGCCACGCAAAGAACGAAGAAATCCTCATGGCCCGAATTGATCCTCAGCGCGTGGAAACCGTGCGCCGCCATTGGCCCTTTCTACGCGACCGGCGGATTGACGCCTACGACGAATTGACCCGCCGGTTTTTGGACCCATAGGGCAATGCCTTCGATTTGGCCTTGCATCAAAGCAACGTCGGTTGAACGCATCCTCGCGGCTGCCGCCTCAACACAAGTCGTTTCTGATGTGTTGAATCCGCCAAATGTTTCACCTTCAGGCCGGCGAAGCAGAATTGCCGGAGTCGGCTGTGCTACCGCGAACAGCGCCCGGATGTTGAACTAACTCACTGAAAAATGTTGTCTAACGCAATGCCGCACTCCCTGCGCCTGCCCGCGGAATGGGAAGCGCATCAGGCCACCTGGCTGGCCTGGCCCCACAACGCCCGGGACTGGCCGGGCAAATTCGCCCCCATCCGCTGGGTCTATGCCGAAATCGTCCGCCATCTAACCGCGTCCGAATTGGTGCGCATTTTGGTCAGTTCCCAACGTCAGGAACACGATGCCAGGAAGATGCTGGCCAGGGCCCACGCGAACCTTGACCAGATCGCCTTTTTTCAAATCCCCACAAACCGGGTCTGGACCAGAGACTACTGCCCGGCCTTTGTCCTGGACGAAAGGGGGCAATGTCGAGCCGTGCGCTTCGGCTTCAATGCCTGGGCCAAGTATCCGGACTTCGCGTTGGACGCGGCCGTGCCTGAACACATCTGCAGGGCCATGAACATTTCCATGATCACGGCCGCACACCGGGGCAGGCCCGTGATTCTGGAGGGCGGGGCCATTGACGGCAACGGTCGGGGCAGCCTGCTGACCACGGAGGAATGCCTCCTGGATCAGCGCGTCCAGGTCCGCAACCCCGGCCTGACCAAGAAAGACATGGAGTCCGTGTTCCTCCAAACCCTGGGCGCGACCAACGTCATCTGGCTGGGACAAGGCATTGCCGGCGATGACACCCACGGCCACGTGGACGACCTGTGTCGCTTCGTCAATCCGCGAACCGTGGTCCTGGTCCGGGAAAACGATCCGGCGGACGCCAATTTCAAGGCCCTGGAGGAGAATCGCGAGCGTTTGGAAGGAGCGCGCTTGGAGGACGGTTCCAGGCTGGAGGTGGTCTTCCTGCCCATGCCCGAGCCCCTGTATTTCGAAGGTTACCGGGTACCGGCCAGCTACGCCAATTTCTACATCGCAGATCAGGTCGTGCTTGTGCCCACCTTCAACGACGCCCAGGACCGCATCGCCCTGGGCGTTTTATCCGAGCTCATTCCGGACCGTCGGGTGGTCGGCATCCATGCCGTTGATCTGGTCTGGGGCTTTGGCACCTTGCACTGTCTGACCCATGAACATCCCCTCGCGGACCGTTGAAAATTTCTCGCCGACAGCGTTGTCGACACTCTTTTTAAAAGGTCCGCGACGTTTTCCCGCATTAAGTGGCGGTCATTCCCAAACGAGTTCACGGAGAACATGGGGCATACACGGTCATGAATTTGAAAGATTGCAAAAAACCGGACAAATGCCTTCTTGTCCTCGACCTGGGCCTGATGCCCTTTGATCAGGTTTTGGACGTCCAGATGGCTGCGGTGGATGAGGTCGCCAATGGCGGACAGGAACGCATATTTCTTGTGGAACATCCACCAGTGATCACCCTGGGCCGCAACAGCGGCCGCGAACACTTGCTCGTGGCCCCCGAGAATCTGAAGCAACAGGGCATCAGCCTGGTCCAGACCTCCAGGGGCGGGAGCATCACCTGCCACTATCCCGGCCAGTTGGTGACCTATCCCGTCCTGCGGATGGCCCGGCGTCCGGGCGGTCTGCGGGTGCTGGTGCGGGACATGGAGGAAGCGGCTCTCCGGTCTTTGGCTTGGTTTGGCCTGCATGGGCAACGCCTCCCCGGTCGGCCCGGCGTATGGATTGGAAAACGCAAGATCGCCTCCATCGGACTGGGCCTGCGCAAATGGGTAAGTTATCATGGGATGGCCCTGAACCTTTGCCGGGACACCAGTTTGTTCGACCTGATCACCCTCTGCGGATTGTCCGGAGTGCGGCCCGCGTCCGTCCACGGGGAACTCCAACAAGAGCGGCCGAACATGGAAGAAATGAAAGAGATCTTGGCCAGGGCCTTGCGCGACGTCTTGTCCGCATGCGTTGCCTGGTAGAGGAAAATCTCAAAAATGATGCCGCGGGACTTGACTTTCATTTCGCTTGCTTTCAGCATCACCACATCTCTTGATAGAGATTGTGTTGTTTCAATGGCTTGAACCGTCAAGCAAGCAAACATCCTTGAGTACAATCCCTCCAAACAACTTACTCCCCGGGAGGTAAACCATGTCCACTCCACGCACCATGAGCGTTCAGGTTAAGACCGGACAGATCCGCTCCACGCCTTCCTTTCTCGGAGCAATCGTTGCCGAGGCGCCCTATGCCCAGCAAGTCCAGGTGCTGGAAGAAAAAAGCGGCTGGATGCGCGTGTCCGTACCCGGCCGCAACGTGCAAGGCTGGATGCACGGCTCGGCCTTGAGCGCCAAGCGTATTGTATTGCAGGCCGGGGCCGATGATGTCCAAAAGGCCGCTACTACGGGCGAAATCGCCCTGGCCGGCAAGGGTTTCAACAAGCAGGTGGAGGACCAATATCGCGCCCAAAACAAGGACGTCGACTTCACCTGGATCGACCGAATGCAAAAATCCAGCGCATCCATGACGCAACTGCGGCAATTTGCCAAGGACGGTCAATTGAACATGTAATTCTTTTTTTTAAACCGCTGTCACAAGCTGTTAAGCCTTGGAGCAAAGCCATGAGACACTGGAACAGACGACAATTCCTGGGATGGGGCGGCAAGGCCGGGCTGATCGGCATCTGTTCAGGGCCGTTGTGGACTGCCCTGCTCGCTGGTTGCAAAACCACGGAAATCATCGCCGGCATGGGGCAATCCGTGGGCGTTTTGGATGAACGCCAGGCCCAATCCGTGATCCGAGCCGGCGGAGCAGTGGCCCGCAGCTTTGAGGATATCACGCCGGAGCAGGAATACTATATCGGCCGGACCGTGGGCGCGGTCATCCTCTCCAAATACACACCCTACCAAAATGATGAGGCCAACCGCTACGTAAACATGGTCGGCACTCTGGCCGGCCTGGCCTCGGATCGGCCCGAGACCTTCGGAGGATACCACTTCCTGATCCTGGATTCCGAGGAGATCAACGCCTTTGCCGCGCCCGGCGGGCTGATCTTCGTCACCAGGGGCATGCTGCGGTGCTGCGGCTCAGAGGACGCAGTGGCCGCGGTGCTGGCCCACGAGGTCGGACATGTGCAGCACCAGCACGGCCTGCAAGCCATCAAAAAATCCCGTGTCACTTCGGCTTTGACCATTCTTGCGGCCGAGGGGGCGAAAACCCTCGGCGGACAGGAGCTGGCGCAGCTCACCGAGGTCTTTGAGGAGTCCGTTTCGGACGTGGTTTCCACTCTGGTCGCCAACGGCTATTCCCGGGCCTCTGAACGCGAGGCGGACCGGGCCGCCGTGACCGTTCTGGCCCGCCTTGGATACGACAGCGCGGCCCTGGTGGACATGCTGGAAATCATGGGGGCCCGGCTCACGCCCGGCGGCTCGGACTTTGCCAAGACCCATCCATCGCCCCAAAGCCGCATCGCGGACATCCGCCCCTTGTTGCCCAAAACCCGGCCGGCAGCGGTTGCGCCGCGCCAGCGGCGCTTTGAACAGGTTCTGCGCCAAGTGTAATCCCATGGCCCGCCCCGCGCCCCGGCAACTCCTGCGCCAAGTTCTGCTTACAGGGCTGGGTGCGGCCCTGCTGACCCTGATTCCCTGGCACCTGGGGCTTTGGGAGCGCTGGGAAGCCAAGACGTGGGACATGCGTGCGGCCTGGATGGCCAAGCCCGGCCCGGCCACCGAGGACATTGTTCTCATTCTCCTGGACCAGCAAAGCCTGGACTGGGGGCAGGAGCAAAGCGGACTAAGCTGGCCCTGGCCTCGGGAAGTCTATGGGGTTGTCGTGGATTTCTGCCGCCGCAGCCAGGTCAGGACCATGGCCATGGATGTCCTGTTCCTGGAACCTTCGGCATACGGGGTGGACGACGACTTGGCCCTGGCCCGGGCCTTGCGGGAATATTCAAAAACAGCATCGGCCCTTTTCCTGAGCCATGGTGAAACTGGCGGGCTCACTGCCTGGCCCGAGGACATTCCCGTCACCAGCCTTGCTCTGCAAGGCCATGTTGCCGGGGATGCACGGCTTCCAGGGCCAACGGCAGCACGAGTCAGTTTGCCCGTGCCTGAACTGGCCAGAGCCTCATCCGTCCTGGGCAATGTCCAGTTGCGGCCTGACCCCGACGGCGTATTCCGGCGGCTGCGGCCTTTGACGGTCTTTGACGGCCGCGTTATCCCGGCCCTGGGGCTGGCGGCCTTCATGGCGGACAACCCAGACACAATCTGGAGATTCACCGACCGCAATCTTGCCCTGCACTCACACAGCATTCCCCTGGACTCCGACGGCCGCGCCCTGCTGCGCTTCCGCGGTCCCTCGGGCACGCACCGGGCGTACAGCGCAGCTGCGGTACTGCAATCAGAACTGCGGCTGCGCGAAGGTCTCGAACCGACCATCAACCCCGGCGAACTCACGAATAAATACGTGCTCTTCGGCTTTTCCGCGCCGGGCCTGTTCGATCTCCGGCCCACGCCCGTGGGCGGGATTTATCCCGGTGTGGAAATCCAGGCCACGTTTCTGGACAATTTTCTGTCCCATGATTTTCTGCGCAACGCTTCCATGGCCGTTGTCACCGCCCTGGTGCTGGGCTTCAGTCTGCTCACCGCCCTGGTCTTGGCCCTGTTCCGGGCGCCCCTGATCGGCGCGGTCATCGGCGCGGTCATGCTGGCCGCGCCCCTGGCCCTGGCCCTGTTCGCCTACAAATGGGGATACTGGCTGCCAATGGTGGTTCAGGAAACCGGCGTGGCCGGTGCGGCGCTTCTCGGCCTGCTCTACAACTACTCCACCGAGGGCAGGCAGCGGCGGTTCATCAAAGGCGCTTTTCAACAATACTTAAGCCCCCAGGTCATTGAACAGCTTATCGCACACCCGGAAAAGCTGAAACTGGGCGGAGAGCGCAAGGTCCTGACCATCTTCTTCTCCGATTTACAAGGCTTCACCTCCATTTCCGAAAACCTGGCCCCTGAGGCTTTAACCTCGCTGCTCAATGATTACCTCTCGGCGATGACCGAGATCATCCATCAGGAACAGGGCACCGTGGACAAATACGAGGGCGACGCGATCATTGCCTTCTGGAACGCCCCGGTGGACGTGCCAAACCACGCCCTGCACGCCGTGCGCGCGGCCGTGCACTGTCAGTCCCGGCTGGCCGAGCTGCGTCCGGTCTTCCGCCAGCGCACCGGCCATGATTTGTACATGCGCATTGGTATCAACACCGGTCTGGCCGTGGTCGGCAACATGGGCTCGCACAACCGCTTCGACTACTCCATGCTCGGGGACGCCGTGAACCTGGCCGCCCGGCTGGAGGGCGTGAACAAGCAGTTCAACACCTACACCATGGTCTCCCAAACCACCAAGGACGCCGTGGGTGATGCCGTGCCCATGCGCGAATTGGGCCGGGTGGCAGTGGTCGGGCGCAAGGAGCCGGTGACCGTATTCGAGCCCTTGTCCGAGGAATTCGCCAGGATCAATGCCCCGACTTTGGAGCGCTTTGACCGGGGCCTGCGGGCCTATTACCAGGGAAGCTTTGGCGAAGCCGCCCAAATTTTCAGTACCCTGGCCAAGGATGATCCGGTTGCGGCCAAATACCTGGACGTGTGCCGCGATTTGCCCCCCGAGCCGCCTGAGGAATGGGACGGTGTGTGGAGGATGAGCACCAAGTGAGTGCGAAAACGCCACAGCGCCTTTGGAACTGCAGGCCTTTACAAGACCGCTGGAAATCACTGCGAAGCACCATGTCCAAAATCACCCTCATGGTTCTGCTCGTCCTGTTCTGGCCGGGTTTTGCCCCGGCCAGCGGGCAAAAGCACGTTGACCTGCCCTTTCCCATCGGCGAAAAGCTGCTCTATGAGGTCAGATGGGGCGTGATTCCAGCAGCCCATGCCACCCTGGAAGTCCTGCCTGCAACCGAGGACAACGGCGCTCGCGGCCTGCACTTCGTCATGACCGCGCGGACCAACGAGTTCGCGGACATGTTCTACAAATACCGCAACCGGATAGACAGTTTCACCGATCCGATTCTGAGCCGCTCCCGTGGTTTCAGCAAGCGCGAACAGGAGCGCTCGCGCATCCGCAACGAGGATGTGCGCTTCGACTGGGAACGCATGGAAACACGAATCACGAAAAACGAGGAAGAGGAAAGGCGAGGCGTTGCTCTGGTTCCCGGCGCCTTTGATCCCTTGTCCGTATTCTATGCCTTTCGCATCCGGACCTTGAAAACCGGCAAAATTCTGGAGGTTCCGGTGACGGACGGCAAGAAACTGGCCCAGGGCAAGGCCACGGTGGTGGGCCGTGAGGAGATCACGGTCCATGGACAGACTTATGATTGCTACGTAGTGGAGCCGGATCTCAAGGATTTAGGCGGGGTATTCCGCAAGAGTCCGGGCGCGACCATGCGGATATGGGTCACCACGGACGAACTGCGTCTGCCGGTGCGGGTCCGCAGTAAGGTCATTGTCGGATATTTCACCGCAGACCTGGTTGCCGTGGAATAAATCCCTGCCCGTGACTTTTGGGTGCGTGAAGAGTTCGTCCCAACGGGCTGCGCTTTGCTTTACAGTGCCGTCGCAAATTCCCTCGCCGGCTCCGTATATCCAAACGATTGCGCGATTTGAACCAAACATTACACTGGATGCGCCGGGCAACCGTTTGGGCTGACGAAGCCTGGCTCGGTCAGACAGTGCGCCAGCACTGAAAAGCAAAGCGCAGCCTGGAAACAAGTGAATGGATCGTAGGGGACAAATCCCTAATGCTCCCGTGACTTTTCGCCACGTCCGGCTGATGGATGGATTGCCGTATCTGGGCATCGCTTCATGGTCGCTCTTCTCATTCACCGGCTAAAGCCGCCTCCCTCTCCAGAAGCGTGGGATGGGAGTAGTAGAACGCACTGTACAAGGGATGCGGGGTCAGGTTGGACAAGTTTTTCTCACTCAGCCTGCGCAGGGCATTGGTCATGGGATTCGCCCCCCCGGCGTGTTCACGTGCAAAACGATCCGCCTCGTACTCGTGCCTGCGGGAGAAAAAATTCAGCAAGGGACTCAACCAGAAACCGAATGGTCCGGCCAGCAGGGCGAACAGCACAAAGGCCGGGCCCGCCCCGTCAACTGCATGGGAAAAGCCGAAGGCCTGCACAAAGGCCGGGCTCTTCAACAGCCAGGCCAACCCGGCAAAGGCCGCCAGTCCCAGGCCCGCGGAAAGTGTCAGCATCTTCGGCACATGGCCCAGCTTGTAATGGCCGATTTCATGGGCCAGAACAGCTTCCAGCTCCCCCTCGGACAACTGCTCCATGAGTGTATCGAAAAGCACGATCCTCCGGAACCTGCCGAAACCGGTGAAAAAGGCGTTGGAATGGCCGGAGCGCCTGCTGCCGTCCATGACCTGGATGGTGCGGGCTTTAAAACCTACTCGTTGGGCCAGATCTATGAGCCGCTGGCGCAATTCGCCCTCGGGCAGCGGGGTCAGCTTATTGAACCAGGGCAGGATGAGCATGGGATAAAGCACCAGCATCAGCAGCTGGAACGCGAAAAACACGGCAAAGGCCCAGACCCACCACAACGGACCGGCAAAGTCCACCAGGAAAAAAAACAGCGCCAGCAAAGGCGCGCCGACTGTCAGAGCGATGAGCAGGCCCTTGAGCTTATCCGTGGCCCAAAGCCTGAAGGTGCTTTTGTTGAATCCAAAGCGCTCCTCAAGGCAAAATTGCGCGTGATGCTCCAATGGCAGACCGGACATCGCCAGGAGCAGAAACACCAGGATCACGTAAAAGGTTTCCCGCCATACCGACGCCTCCATGAAAGTGCCCAACCAGCCGTAAAGCAACGGCAGCACGCCGGAAAAGAGCACCGCCGCCAGCAAAAGCATGCCGTAGACATTGCTGAAAAGAGCGAACCTGGCCTTGACCAGGGTATAGTCCACGGACTTCGCGTAGGTCTGTTCGTCCATGACCTCATGCAGGGCCGGCGGCGGCGCCTGGGCATGCCGTCGGACCTCGGCCATGTTCAGCCGGATCAGGTACGCTTCCCAGACAAGCTTGCCCGCCAGGACAGTTATGACCGTGACAATGATGAAAACATGCATAAAAGTGGCACCGGGAATATCGAGCATAGGGGTTCGAACCGTGGGTTAAGGGCTTGTTCTTTGATGACAGGCGCAGTATCTGCCCAAAAAGTCCTTTTATGTCTTCCAGATGTCAATGCAAGCGAGCATCTGATCCTGAAAAGCACAAAAATGCAAACAACACTCTTCACAATCGACTTGCGCACACCTCATGCCGCAACGGGTGCATTAGGAGTATGTCCCAAACGGGCTGCGCTATGCTTTTCTGTGTTGGCGCACTGTCTGACCGAGCCAGGATTCGTTCGTCCAAACGATTGCCCGGCGCATCCACCGCAATGTTTGGTTGAAATCACGCAATCGTTTGGACATACGAAGCCGACAAAGGAGTTTGCGTCAGCACCGAAAAGCAAAACGCCGTTCGTGAACAACGGATTGGATCTCACGGGACAAACTTTTCATATTCCCTGCCACAATAGGCTGGGTTTGTAATGCGAAGATGGTGTGATTGAGAACTTTGCGCGAAATTTTGGATAAGAAAAAATTTCTTTTTACCGTCCATGGCGGATATTTTTGCAAGGAGTAATAAAAAAATGCGCTGTTTCATCGGATTGCCCATGCCCGAGCAGTACCAGCAGGGCTTGCGGCGACTGACTGCGACATGGCGACCCAAACTCCATTCCAAGCTTTCCTGGACCAGGCCGGGCAATTGGCATCTGACATTAAAATTTTTGGGGGAGGTTCCGGAAAACACGTTTTCCCCGCTCGTCCAGATCCTGCGCCCTCCCCTGGGCAAACGCTTTGTGTTGCAAGCCCAAGGAGGAGGGTTCTTTCCCGATCCCACACGCCCGCGCGTGCTTTGGGTCGGGGTGGGCCGGGGCGACGACGCCTGCCGCAGCCTTGCCCAGGAAATTGCCCGCCGTTGCGAGGCTGTTGGATTCCCCCTTGAACATCGCCCTTTTTCATCCCACCTGACCATTGCCCGAATCAAACAACATAAGCCCGACCCCTGGCCCCAAGTGCTGCAATCCCTGCACGCCATAACGTGGCCCGTAGCGGAAATGAACCGCGTTGTCCTCTGGAAAAGCAGTCTGGACAATAATGGGCCGATTTATACGGCCATGGAGAAATTTCCATTATTGTAAGGCCGTATTTATGTCCATTGGCAACCACTGTTGACGAGCCATGACCTGAAAAACAGCCTGAAAGCTTGTCGCAGCTACTACTTGTCCCCGAGCAACCAGATGCGATAAACCGGCAACGCAATGACTGACCCGATCTCCAGCAAGACCGATTCCATTGGAACCTCAGGCAATGAGATTCACACTGCCGGAAAAGCAAAAAAGCTTGGCCGCAACACCAGCCTCAGGCGCTACCTCCTGGCAGGATGGGCGGCCCTTTGCCTGCTTATGGTTTCCGCTCCCTTGAACAACCAGGATACCTTTGTTTCCTCTTCCCCCGACCTGGCCGCATTCCCTCCAGAATATCCGGACTCAGGCGATCACTCCGAACCGGTTCATTCACAGAATGCGCGGGCTGAGAGCGTGCATGAATTGCGACGACCTGTTTTTTGGGACGGCAATGGATACGAGAACCATGAACCTGAACACGAGCCGGATTCGCTGGATCAGGATGCTGTTTTCCCTCCTTTTCGGGAAATGGACCTGATCTCAGACGAAATGAATAAAGAAGCACAGGACCAGTATCTACGCGATGCCGAAAAACAATCCGATATGGCGGCTCTTCCCTCCTCTGCGGTTTCCAATGCAACCAACGGCGCGTTTTTCTCGGAGTTTGAAACAAGTACAATTCCTGCCTTGCTGGGATCAATCACGGTCGGTCCGGCAGACACCGTCTCCGATATGATCTACCAAATCTACGGAACCGTGAATAATATTCTTCTCGATCTCGTTGCCAAGGCAAATCCGCAAATCCAGGACCTGAATAATGTTCCCGTGGGATCAACGATTCATTTTCCAGCCCTGACGCCTCGTCGATTCAGCACCCCGTTTCAGGAATTCTGGCTCAGCGCGGGTCGTTTCGACTCTCTGGAACAAGCCGCCTGGACACTGGTGGATTTGCGCAAGCACCACGAAAGCCTCGTTCTCTTGTCAGGCTATACTGCAACCTCGGGGCTGTCTTTTGAAATCATGGATCTCACAACTTTCTCCGATCCTGTTGCAGCCCGGCAAGCAGCCGAGGAACTACATCAAAAACTCGACGTTCCCGTGGATGTTTCCGGCAATTGGTGGGAAAAGGCACTGTTCCTAACAGATCTCCCTGCAAGCAAATCACCTTTTTTTCAGGAAACATATAATGATGAATCAGATTCTGCTGCCGATCAAAAGGCGATCATGTCCGAGAAAATCGCATCAGTTGAATCCGTGAAAATACCGATCCCCCCAAAAAGGGCAGATGGGATACCCAGGCCGCAAACCTTTCAACAAGGAGGGCATATTCATACATACACCCTTTTGGCTGATGGTTTTCAGCGCGTCTATCGATTACGGGAGGCGGGCAGGAGCGAACAAGACGCGGGATTCATCCAGGTCGTCGCGCACGCGCATCGAGATCTCGCGGACAAAGAGGTTGATGTGTTCCTGGGACAGGGATGGCCGGCGGCGGTTTTTGCCGTGGAGGTGGATGGCCGCATTTACCATCGCGTTCTGATCGGCCCTTTTGCCTCGCCTGACCAAGCCCAAAAAATCCAGCAGCATGCCCGGGATTGCGTGCAGGGCCTCACGTTCATCAAGCAGGCAATGAAGGATGCCCAAATTGCACCCCTTGGGGACTCCGATGAGGCGCACGTCATTCTGCTCAAAACCGCGAACCCTCAGCAGGCGGCCGAACTGCTCGAGGATTTTGGATGGCCGGTGTTCCGCATCAGCGGAAACACCCTGTCCATTGGACCCTTGCGCGATGAGATCAGTGCCCGCGCCTATCAAAAAAAAGCCCTTGAGGGAAATGGCTGGGGCCCCCTGCATCCTTCCAGCAGCAACTGAAGCACAGGTTGTCACGCCATTGGCCCAGCGCCGCCGAAATTTGCCCGATGGTTTGGCGAGCTGACTTTTTTTTCACACAGCAAGAGGAAACCCGCCTGGGCCCCATCCCGGCTATTTTCCGGAAGGCCGCATGGAAAATTTTTTGGGGTCTATCCTGTATTTCTTGATCTTGTAATTCACAATGCGATAGCTGATGCGCAGATCCCGCGCGGCCTGGAGCATGTTGCCCTTGGCTTTTTTCAGGGCGTCAACGATGATTTCCTGTTCGAATTTGGCCACGGCCTCTCCAAGGGGCAGGTTGGTGTCCGTGGCGGAACTCTCGGCTGTCTGCAGGGTGGGGGACAGGTGGTAGGTCCGGATGACTTCCTCGTTGCACAACAGGACGGCCCGCTCCAGGCAGTTGCGCAATTCCCTGGCGTTGCCCGGCCAGTGGTACTGGTTCAGCAGGTCCAGGGCCGGTGTGGAAATGCGTTTGATCTGCTTGCCGTATTCTTTGGCAAAGGCATGCAGGAAATGCTCGGCCAGGGGCAGAATGTCCTCCCGGCGTTCGCGCAACGGCTGCACATAAATGGGAAAAACATTGATCCGATAGAAAAGGTCCTCCCGAAACCCGCCGGTATTGAGCAGATCCTCCAATGATCGGTTCGTGGCGCAAATCAACCGGACATCCACGTTGATGGTCTGCTCGCTGCCCAGACGCTGGATCTCCCGTTCCTGAATCGCCCGAAGCACCTTGGCCTGGGCGTCCAGGCTGAGCTCCCCGATTTCGTCCAGGAAAAGCGTTCCCTGATGGGCCACTTCAAACCGACCTCTTTTGTTCTGCACCGCCCCGGTGAAAGCCCCTTTTTCATAGCCGAACAGCTCGCTCTCCACGAGGTCGGCTGGCAAGGCCGCGCAGTTCAGCTTGACCAAGGGTTTTTGGACCCTGGGACTGGCAGTGTGGATGGCCTCAGCCAAAAGCTCCTTGCCTGTTCCGGATTCTCCCCGCAACAGCACTGTGGCCCGGCTATGCGCAACCTGCGAAATCTGCTGCAAGACCAGTCGCATGCTTTTGGATACGAAAACAATGTTTTTGGGAGAAAAACCTGGGTCGCAGACAGACAATCCCTGGGCCAAGAGATGCTCCTCGCGGGCCATGTCCTCCTGCAGATGCGCCACCTGATGCGCGATGATTCTGGCCACCACCTCCAGAAACTCGCGATGGATTTTCAGAATCAACGTGGGAGCTGTGGGCAGGTCAACGCTGAGTACGCCCAGGATGTCGCGCTCCGGGCCATTTGCTTCCAGCTTTTCCTGCCCCACGGGCACGCAAATAAAGGCCAGACTGGATTTCTCTGCTTCATCGCGGCCAAAGGCCCAATTCAAAAATTCCGGGTGCTCGCTGATTCTGGGCACGATGATCGCCTCTCCGGTGGCCAGCACCTGTCCGGTGACTCCCTGACCGGCGGCATACGAAACCTGAGAGGCTTTCTGGAGTCCATGCGTCAGGCTGAGCTTTAAACTGCGGGATTTTGCGTCGTGAATGGCCAAAAAATTTCGGACATAGCCCAAGTTGTCCGACAAGATGCGCAACACGGCCTTCAGGCTTGTTTCCAGGCCAACCTCAGAACGCATCTGGCCGAGTATCGCCTTGAGAGTCCGCAGATAGCGTGCATGATCGTCCAAGGACAAGGATCCCGAAGGCAAAGCCCCGGCCGAGGCCTTGGCGCTGGGCTTATTGTTCTTGGGCAACGGCTTCGGCTCCGAGAGACAACGCCTTCAGGTTCACGTCCACAAGTTTTGGTGAAAAAAGTTTGGCCACGGTTTTCTCAAGCCTGTCCAAGCCAAAAGGCAGCCTGCCCAATGCCTGAAGCGCGCCTAAAAGAGCCAGGTTGCCTGCCTGCTCCGCGCCGGCCTGGGCCCCGAGTTCCCGGCACGCCAGGAAATAAACGTTCTGCGTACATTGACGGATCAGACGCCGGATGTCCTCAGCGCCGGGCGACTGTTCCCGGCCGCAACAGACACCCAGCGGCGGCAGGGGATCAGTGCTGCATAAAATAAGCCCTCGCATAGCGAGATAGGGAAGAGCGCGCAGCGTTTCCATGGGTTCGAAGCCCAACAGCACATCCGCCTCCCCCCGGCAGATTCGCGGGCTGACGTATCCGCCCATGAGTACGGTGGATTCCACAATGCCTCCGCGCTGGGCCATGCCATGCACCTCGCCGGCGACCACGGGTATCCCCTCGTCCAGCGCTGACTGGGCCAGAAGGCGGGTTGCAGTGACCGTTCCCTGCCCGCCGACTCCGGTAAAAAAGACACGCAGCCGAGACATGGTCAACTCCTTTTTCGAGGTTTGATGTGGTCGCATATCTGCACGCAAAACATGCACCCGTTGCACTGCGATGGATTCACGGCAATTTTTCCATCCAGCACAAAAAAGGCCGGGCAGGCCAGGTTGTCCACACACTCTCGACAGTTGTCGCAGCTTGGTTCAACCACGGCGATGGAGGCCCTCTTGCGGCCCATGACCCTTCTGGCGAAGAGTGGACAGGGCTCTTCAGCGATCAATACGCGCACGCCCTCGAGGTTTTTCAATTCCTCCAAAACCTTGCGCATCCCGCGGAGATTCAAGGGATTTTGCATACGCAAATGCTCCACTCCGCAGGCCTTGACCACACCAGCAATGTCGATCCGGGCATTGTTCGGCCCCTTGGCCGTACGTTCCACTCCTGGATGGGGCTGTTGTCCCGTCATGGCCGTGGTTTTATTGTCCAGGATGATTACCAGCAGGTTGTGGTTGTTGAACACCGCGTTGGCCAGGCCGGTTATGCCGGAGTGAAAAAAGGTGGAGTCCCCGATATAGGCCACAACTGTTTTGCCGCTGATTTTGGCCAGGCCGGACCCGGTGGAAATGGAAGCGCCCATGCACACGCAGGTGTCCGCGGCGCGCAGGGGAGGCAAGACACCCAGGGTGTAGCAACCGATGTCCGAGGCGTAAAAAGCGTTGTCTTGAAAAACCTGACGAACCGCGTAAAATACTGCCCGATGCGGACAGCCCGGGCACATGTTCGGGGGCCGCATGGGCAGCCCCTCGGGCACAGAGCAAGGTTCCACCTGTTCCGTCTCCATGCCCAGAACCGCGCACATTACCTTTTTAAGCATCAAGGAGGAGTATTCATCGTGACGCGGCAGGTGACTGCCCTTGCCGAATATTTCCGTGGTCAACCCCAGTCGCTGGGCCAGGGCGCGGACCTCCGTTTCCAGAACAGCTTCGCCCTCTTCCACAATGATCACCTTGGAAAGGCTTCTCAGAAACCCCTCGACCATGCGCTCAGGCAAGGGATGGGAAAAACCCAGTTCCAGCAGCTGTATTCGACCTGAAAGATCCAGGTCGCTCAGGGCGTCCCGCAAATAAGCCCTGCTGACGCCGGACGCAATACAACCCACGTCGCCTTGCCCGGATGTGATGTTGAAGGGAGATATTTCAGCCAGCTCACGCATTTCAGAAAGCTTTTGAAGCAAAACCTGATGCCTGATCCTGGCCACGGCCGGGACGATCACGAATCGGCGCGGATCGGATGCAAAAGGTTTCACCGAGGAAGGCCGCTCGATCGATCCCAAAAGGACTTCCCCGCGCTGGTGGTTGACCCGTGTGGTGGTGCGCAGCAACACAGGCTGTTCAAAACGTCGGGAAAGCTCCATGGCTGCTTTGGTCATGTCCTTCATTTCCTGGGCCGTGGAGGGTTCCAGGCAGGGCAAACCAGCCAGGCGGGCGTAATATCGATTGTCCTGCTCATTCTGGCTGGAATGGCAGCCCGGATCATCAGCACTGAGCAGCACGAGTCCGCCCGGGGCGCCGAAATAGGCCACGCTCATCAACGGATCTGCGGCAACGTTCACTCCTACGTGCTTCATGGTTACCAGGGTCAAAGCCCCGGCCAGAGTCGCACCGATGCCCACTTCCAGGGCCACTTTCTCATTGGTGGAGTATTCGAATTGATATTGCCCCGCATCGCTCAGCCGGAAAAACGTATCCGGAACCTCGGAAGAGGGCGTGCCCGGGTAGCAGGAGACAAAAGCCACGCCGGCTTCCAGTGCTCCGCGCACTATGGCCTCGTTGCCCAAAAGCAGATGTTTTTCCCCTGGTTGTCCGGCAAGCAAAGTATTCATGGCTTTCCTTTGTGTGAATTGAAAAGTTTGTGATTTGATGTGGAAGAATTACGATCTATTGGTGCCAAGTTGTTCCTGGGCCTGGGTCGCCTTGAAATCCAGAAATCCGGCCTGGGATGGGTCCCCCCTGGTCTTCAACTCTTCGTAAACCGCCAAGGCTTTTTCCCAGGCCCCGGCCAATTCCGCTGCTTCGGCCAATTGAAGCAGGATAACGGAATGCATGCTCTCAGGAGCCTGGCCGCGCAGTCGCTCAAGTTCTTCAAGGGCCTCGCGGACCTGGCCGAGGCGAAGCATTGTCGTGCTTTTTCCCAGACGACCCAGCACGGACCAGTTGTCAGGGCCTTCTTGCGCCAGCCTGGCCCAGGACTCCAGGACCTGGGACCAGTCTTGCAGCTCATGGGCTGCCTTGGCCGTCTCCAGCCTGTACCTCGGCAGCAAAGACGCGGGCAGCGCCCCTTGAAGCTCGGCCAGGGCAGCCAACCGCTGGGCGCCCTGGTTCTCGAAAATGGCCCGCTCCAGGGCTTGTTCGGCCTTGATCAGTCTGTGATCTTGATACGCGCCATACCCGGCGTAGACTGCGGCAAAAACAACAATGGCCGCGGCAAAAACGGCAATGAGACGCCATTGCTCCATGAATTTCTGATAAAGTTGCCGAGACTCCGATCCGATTTCGTCCTCAATTCTCTCGACAAGTGCTTTCTGGGCTTCTTTTGTGGACATTTGCACTTCTCCTGATGGATATTACATATTTGTGACAAACGTTGATCACGTACTCATAATCGCTGTCAAGGTCAAAGGGCGAAAAGCCGGGCCAGGCTTTTTTTTGAAAAAAAGAACTTGCCACAAATGATTTTTTCCTTTTTTGGAACAAGGCCATAAAAAACATCGTCACTTGAATATTGACACCTTTTTGTTTGCAGGGTAAAAAATAAAGTTTTGCAAATTCAAAGAGAATCCGGAGGGAATATGGCCAGAATTACCGTTGAAGATTGCCTGCAACAGGTGGACAACAGATTTCTCGTGGTTCAAATGGCCATCAAGCGCGTTCAACAATACCGCAAGGGCTACACTCCACTGGTGGAAAGCGAGAACAAGGACATCGTCACTGCCCTGCGGGAAATCGCCGCGGGAAAGGTCCTGCCGGCGGAAAACATTGAGGAAGCAGGCATCGTGGGTGTGAACAGGTAGCCATGGCTTTGCGCAAGGACTATTACGAAGTGCTGGGGGTATCCCGGGACGCTGCGGACGAGGAAATCAAAAAGGCCTATCGTCGGCTGGCCATGAAGTTTCATCCGGATCGCAACCCCGATGACCCCCAGGCCGAAACCCGCTTCAAGGAGGCGTCTGAAGCCTATGAAGTCTTGCGTGATCCGACGAAGCGAGCCCAGTATGACCAATTCGGCCATGAGGGATTAAACGGCACGGGGTTTCAAGGATTTCGGAGCACCGACGACATCTTCAGCACGTTCAGCGATGTTTTCGGCGAATTTTTCGGTTTCGGTTCCGCTTCACGCGGCCCAAGACCCCAGGCCGGCGCGGATCTGCGCTACAACCTGACTATTTCCTTCCGGGACGCGGCCAAGGGCAAGGAGTTGGAACTGCGCATCCCGCGCAATGAAAAATGCGCCGAATGCAGCGGCACCGGGGCAGCGCGAGGAACACGGCCTGAAACCTGTCGCCAATGCGGCGGCCGCGGCCAAGTTCATCAAACCCAGGGCTTCTTTCGGATCACCGTGACCTGCCCGGTCTGCCAGGGTCAGGGAGAAATCATCGCCACGCCCTGCGCATCGTGCCATGGACGCGGCATCGTGCGTACGACCCGCGAGCTGAAGGTGCGCATCCCCGCCGGCGTTGACAACGGCAGCCGCCTGCGGTTGCGCGGCGAAGGGGAGCCCGGCATCTACGGCGGTCCCGCCGGTGATTTGTATGTGGTAGTCCATGTGGAGGAGGACGACGTTTTCCGGCGCCAGGGACAACATTTGGTGGTAACCAAGGAAATCAGCTTTGTTGACGCGGCACTGGGAGCCCGCATCGAGGTCCCGACCCTGGATGATCCGGTCCCCATGGACATTCCCAAAGGCACCCAAAGCGGGCATGTCTTCCAGGTCAACGGATTGGGTTTGCCGCATCTGGGCAGCACGCATCGCGGGGACCTGCTGGTGGAGGTTCAGGTAAAGATCCCCACCAGACTGACGAAACAGCAAGAAGAGTTGCTTCGTGAATTCGCCCGGCTGGAAGAGGACCGGCCCCTGAAAAAAGTCAAGCGGTTCTTTGGCAAAGCCAAGGAAGCGGTCAAGGGATAAGCAGCCGCCAATGCACGCACAATTTACGCATCTTACCGAGGACGGCGAACTGACCATGGTGGACGTGGGCGGCAAGCCCGAAACACAACGTGTTGCCGTGGCCAGGTCGGAGATTCTCCTGTCCCCGGCCACCATGGCTTTGCTTGAAGCCAAAGCCCTGCCCAAGGGTGACGTGTTGGCCACGGCGAAAATAGCCGGAATCCTGGCCGCCAAGAAGACGGCTGATCTGATTCCCCTCTGTCATCCCCTGCATCTCTCCCATGTGGATTTGCGCTTTCAAGCGGACCGCGATCTCAACCGGATTTGCATCGAATCCGAGGTCCGCTGCGCGGACCGTACAGGCGTGGAGATGGAGGCGTTGACAGCCGTGCAGGTGGCCGCCTTGACCATCTACGACATGTGCAAGGCCATTCAAAAAGACATGGTCATCACCGCCTGCAGGCTCGTCTACAAGGCCGGCGGACGCAGCGGCGTCTACCTGGCTCCAGGGGAGACGCCACCCCAATGCGCGGCCCACGCCAAACCTTGAACGGCCCGTCACCAGACTTGGCGCACCTTGATCCCCTGCCCCGCCAGATAGCTCTTCAGCTTTGCAATCGAATACTCGCCATAGTGCACAATGGAAGCCACCAGCGCCGCCGAGGCCAACCCCATGGTCAAGGCGTCGGCCAAATGAACGGGCCTGCCCGCGCCGCCCGAGGCGATCACTGGAATGGTTACGGCCTCGGCCACCAGCCTGGTCAATGTCAGCTCATACCCCTCTTTGGTGCCGTCCGCATCAATGGAATTCAGACAAATTTCACCAGCCCCCAATTCCTGGACTCTTTTGGCCCACACCAGGGCATCCATGCCCGTAGGCGTCCGTCCCCCATGGATGACCACCTCGTAGCCCGAGGGGATTTCCAAACTGGGGGGCACCGCAAGCACATCCATGCCCACCACGATGCATTGCGAGCCGAACGCAGCGGCCCCCTGGACAATAATCTTCGGATTGCGCACCGCCGATGAATTCACTGAAATTTTTTCCGCACCGGCCAGCAAAACAGCGCGCATATCCTCAGTATTGCGAATTCCGCCGCCAACGGAAAACGGAATAAAGGTCTGCGCGGCGACGTGTTCCACGACCTTGAGCATGATCCCTCTTTTCTCGCTGGATGCGGTGATGTCGTAAAACACCAGCTCATCCGCCCCCTCGTCGGAATAAAACCGGGCCATGTCCACGGGATCGCCGATATCCACATTTCCCTTGAATTTGACGCCTTTGGTCAACCGGCCGTCGCGTACGTCCAGACAGGGGATGATCCGTTTACTGAGCATTGTCTTTCTCCTGACAGTAGCTGTAAAAATTGGCCAGCAGTCTCAGTCCGGGCCGGCCGCTTTTTTCCGGATGAAACTGTACGGCCCACAATCCCGGGCGGCCGAAAATGGATGCGAATTCCCTACCGTAGAAGGTAGTGGCCATAACCAGTTCAGGAACGGGTGCCGGATAATAGCTGTGCACAAAATAAAATTCAGCTTCATCGGAAATGCCACAGAGCAATGCGCATTCCGTCACGGCGCGCAAACCGTTCCAGCCCATATGTGGAACAATCAAATTGCGACCATTTTCGTCGTGCCATTCAGGATTAAAACGCCGGCAACAGCCCTCAAAAACACCCAAGGTTTGGGTGTCGTTTTCCTCACTGTACTCCAGCAGCACTTGGCATCCCACGCAAATGCCCAAAAGGGGCTTTCCGGTGTGAATCAGTTCTCCAAGCAACACATCCAGCCCTTTCTGGCGCAGCTCGGCCATGGCCTGGCCTGCGGCGCCCACGCCGGGGAAAATCACCCCCTGGGAATTCTTCAACAAAACCGGGTCAGCACTGATTCTGCAAGGTATTCCCAGGTAATCAAGGGCGCGGCGGACACTGGTCTGGTTGCCGGCCTCATAATCCAAAACGATGAGCATGTCTGTCTCCTTGCGTCCATGAGAAACAAGCTGCAAAAGGACTTGCCAAAGTTATCCGGAAAAATTCGGTCTCAAACATAAAACCGGGCTCTTGTCACCATAGACAAAATGATCGGCACGGGTCTTTCCTGTTGCCAGGCAATGGACCTCCAGGGTAGATTGCCTTGTGTTTGAGGGACAACAATCGGACACCAAGGAGGTCACATGTACATCGTTACTGGCGGTGCGGGATTCATCGGCAGCGCCCTGGTTTGGAAACTGAATCAGCAAGGGATAGACAATATCCTGGTGGTGGACGATCTGGGTTCCAATGACAAGTGGAAAAATTTGGTCAACCGCAGCTACGCGGACTACCTGCACAAGACCACCTTTCTCCAACTCCTGCAAAAAGAAAACCTGGCCGATGTCACGGCTGTTCTGCACATGGGGGCCTGCTCCTCCACCACGGAGCTGGACGCCGAATATCTTATGGAGAACAACTACCGGTACTCCAAAATCCTGGCAGAATTCTGTCTGCGAAGGCACATCCGCTTCATTTACGCCAGCAGTGCGGCCACATACGGCGACGGCGATCAGGGCTTTGACGACGAACCGACGCGCATGCCGCGGCTCAAGCCGTTAAACATGTACGGCTATTCCAAGCAGCTTTTTGATTTATGGGCCCTGCGCAACAACCTGCTGCAAGGCATGGTCGGGCTTAAATTCTTCAACGTGTTCGGGCCGAATGAATATCACAAGAACGACATGATGAGCGTTGTCTGCAAGGCATTTTCCCAGATCAAAACCAGCGGACGGCTGCGCCTTTTCAAGTCCTGCCGGATGGATTTCGCCCATGGCGAACAAAAACGGGACTTCATCTACGTCAAGGATTGCGTTGACGTGATCTGGTGGCTCTTGGAGCATCCGGAGGTTAACGGTCTCTTCAACCTGGGCCGGGGCAAAGCTCAGAGCTGGAACGAGCTGGCCCAAGCGGTTTTCTCGGCCATGGACCTGCCCTTTGCCGTGGAGTACATCGACATGCCGGAAAACATCCGCCCAAAATACCAGTATTTCACCCAGGCGGTCATGGATCGGCTGAAGTCGCGGGGGTGCCCGGTCCAAAGCGCGGATTTGGCCGAAAGCGTTGCGGACTATGTGCGCAACTATCTCATGCAAGAAGATCCCTATCTCTAGGCGTTTTTCATGTAATCACCTTGCAGTGAAGATCGCATCGACACCAGAAGCACATACCTTATGCGAATCTTGCAACACAACAGCAGCGGCCGACTCAAAATGAATATGTCTTTAACACATTGAAATCACGTAATAAATACAACTTGCCAGCCCTTGCTCGCTCGTTCGCCGCTCATTTCCGCCCTTTGAGCGGATTATCTTGACTTTTCCAGGGACATGGTTTCTATGGTTATTCCAGCAGTATGCTTTATCAGCGTCAATTTCATCTCAACAGGAGGGCAAAATGAAAAAGGGATTATGGTTGTTCATTGTCGGCATGGCGGCATTCTTGCTTTGCGCCGGCATCACTTCGGCCGAGGCCCAGAAAAAATCCTACCTCGCCTTTGGCGGCGGCCCCACCGGCGGGACCTTCAACTACTTCGCCAACGGCATTGCCATTTATTTGTCCAAAGCCCTGCCCGACGTGGAAATTTCCTCGGAGGGTTCAGGCGGTTCCGGAGAAAATCTGAAGAGGGTCCATGCCGGCCAGGTGGATTTCGGCATTGTTTACTCCGGCGACGCCTACCTCGGCCGGATCGGCCAGCTGCCCAACGACACCACTGAATACGTCAACGCCCGCACCCTCGGCTATCTCTACGGAGCGCCGGCCCAGCTGGTGGTCCGGGCGGACGCTGGCATTGCTTCGGCCAAGGATCTGGCGGGCAAGCGCGTGGCCGTGGGCAATGCCGGTTCCGGTGCTGCCCTGTCCGCGGAGCGCTTCTTCCGCCACATGGGTCTTTGGGACCAGATATCCCCGCAGTTTCTCGGTTACTCCCCAGCGGCCGCGGCATTCAAGGACCGCAAGATCGACGCCTTCTGGGTCCTTGTCGGCTATCCCAACGCCTCCATCATCGAAGCCGCCACTCAGGACAACATTGCCTTGGTCAACCTGCACCAGGACGCCGAGGAAAGCGGTTTCTACACTGCCTTTCCCTTTTATGCCCAGGTGGAAATTCCAGCCGGCACCTACCGCGGGCAGGACGCCGCGGTCGTGACCTTCCAGGATTCCACCTTCTGGTGCGCCAATGACAAAGTGGACGAGGAAATTGTCTACCAGGCCTTGAAGCAGATCTACTCCCCGGAAGGGTTGCAGCACATGGTCACGGCCCACTCCGCGGCCCGGGAAATGTCCATTGAAAACGGACTGAAAGGCGCCTCGGTGCCCCTGCATCCCGGAGCACTGAAATTCTGGACGGAAAACGGCTTGAGCATTCCGGATGAGCTGAAGCCCTAAGATTGTAAATTCCAGCGGTTGCGGGGCCGGCGAAAAAGCCGGCCCTCATCTTTTCCAGATGACGGAGAAAAAATGTCGGAGACATTGCCCCCAAGCATCAAAGACAACAAAGAACTAAAAAAACTCCAGAGCAAGGAGGTCAAGACCGGGAGAAAGCTTTCCAAATTCTGGAAACTGTTTGTATCCGTCATGGGCTTGATCATGGTCCTGTATTATTTTTACGCTGCGGGTATCGCCCCTGTCGGAGACCAGTATCATCGAGGCATGTACGTCCTTTTGACGTACCTGATGATCTTCATCTCTTTTCCCTTGTGGCATCGCTCCAACCAGACCCGACCGACAGTGCTCGACATCCTGCTGGCCCTCGTTTCAACCGGGGCCGTTGGCTATTGGATTTTGGAGTTTGAAAATCTCAACTATCGGATGGGGGCGGAATCATCACTTGACATCTGGGTGAGCATTGTCGGGATACTCATTTCCCTGGAGGTCTGTCGCAGGGTGTTGGGCTGGTCCATCACCCTGGTGGGCATCTTTTTTCTCATCTTCGGCTATTTCGGACCGTATTTTCCTCCGGCCATAGCCCATCGCGGCTTCAGCATCGAGCGCCTGGCCAGTTTCATATTCCTGACCCAGGATGGGGTTTTCGGGGTCATGTGCAGCGTCCTGGTGACCTACGTGATCCTGTTCATCTTCTTTGGCTCGTTCCTGCATAAATCCGGTGTGGGAAGATTCTTCATTGACTGGCCCATGGCCCTGGCCGGAAAAACCGTGGGCGGCCCGGCCAAGGTCGCGGTCATCGCTTCCGGGTTCTTCGGCTCCATCTCCGGATCGGCCATCGCCAACACGGTGTCCACCGGAGCCTTCACCATCCCCCTGATGAAAAAAGCCGGTTTCAGGCCCCATGTGGCCGGGGCCATTGAGCCCGCGGCTTCCATCGGCGGGATGTTCATGCCTCCGATCATGGGCGCCGGCGGATTTCTCATGGCTGAACTGACCAACACGCCATACGTGAAGATCATGGCCATTTCGCTTTTCCCCGCCATCCTCTATTTCCTGGCAGTGTTCACCATGATCCATTTCGAGGCCAAGAAGCACAACGTCTGCGGGCTGAGCGCGGAAAATCAGCCCTCGGCCATGTCCATCTTCAAGCGTCATTGGTATAAAAGTCTGCCCTTGGTGGTTATCGTGTCCATGATGCTCGTGGGCTATTCTCCCGGCAATGCTGCTTTTTGGGCCACCTTGTCCTGCATTTTGATCAGCCAGCTTGATCCGGAATACCGCATGGGTCCCAAACAGATCTGGGAAGCCATGGTCGGGGGAGCGCAAAACACCCTGGTTATCGGCGCCACGGTGGGCGTGATCGGGATTATTGTGGGCACTATTTCTTTGACCGGAATCGGGTTAAAGTTTTCCGACATCATCATCTCCCTGTCCCAGGGCAACTTGATTGTGGCCTTGCTCCTGGTCGCCCTGGCTTCACTTATCCTGGGCATGGGCGTGCCCGTGACCGCGGCCTATCTCATTGTCGCTGTCCTGGCCGTGCCGGCCCTGCATGAGATGGGGGTGGCCCTGATTGCCGGACACATGATTGTTTACTGGTTCAGCCAGGATTCCAACATCACGCCGCCGGTCTGCGTGGCTGCCTATGCCGGGGCGGCCATTGCCGGATCTGATCCGTGGAAAACAGGGTGGACGGCCTTCAAATTTGCCAAGCTTCTCTATATCGTGCCGATATTGTTCGCCTTTGAACCAGCCTTGGTTTTTGACGGAACAGTCAGGGAAATCGTCATGGTCTATTTCGCGGCCACCATCGGCACCATTGCTTTTTCAGCCTGGACCATGTTCTATCTTCTGCGCCGGACCACGATCATTGAATGGATTACCTTTGGAATCGGCACTTTTTTCTGCTTCCATCCCAACCTGCTCATGGACGTTATCGGCATCAGCCTGATCGGTCTGGTGATTATCTGGCAACATCGGAAAAACAAGCGGGACCAGGCCTTGGGCCTGGCCGGAGGGCAGGTCGCAGCATAACTGCGACTTTTCAAAATGCATGGGTCACGGTTCCAGGCAATCGCCGCGAAGCATTCTTAGAGGGAACACAATACCTGAGAATTTTACGCTGCATGGGGCCAGTCTTCGGTCACATTCTCTCCGGCAGGCCACGGGACTGGCGCAGGGCCTCATAAAGGACGATCCCGACGCAGGTGGACAGGTTCAGGCTGCGCACCGGGCCCCAGATGGGCACGCGAACGCACCCGGCTGATTGCGCAAACAAATTTTCGGGCAAACCCCTGGTTTCCGGACCGAACACCAGCAGATCATCCGATTGAAAGCCGAATTGGTGGTACAGAACCCCTTTCCTGGCGCTGCTGAACACCAGGCGGCCTGAGGCTGGAATGAATGCCTCCCAGTTCGGCCATACCCGCAGCTGGACATGCTCCCAGTAGTCCAGACCCGCCCGGCGCAGGTATTTGTCCTCCAAGCTGAACCCGAGTGGTTCAATGAGGTGTAGCGGCGTTGTCGTGGCTACGCACAACCTGGCGATATTGCCGGTGTTGGGAGGGATTTCCGGCTGATAGAGAACGATCTGCATGATGAGCAGCTAAAGATTCAGCTCCAGGATTATCCAATAACAAAAGGGGTGCGCGATGCACCCCTTTGATCATTCTGGTGGTGGGCGGTCGGGGATTTGAACCCCGGACTTCCACCGTGTGAAGATGGCACTCTAACCGCTGAGTTAACCGCCCGGTGATATTTCTAGGTGAAACCACGGCGCTTGGCAAGGGGTTTTTATCTTAACTGGACTTGAACGCAGCGAGTGCTTATCATCCAAAACTGCGCAAAGCCAAAGGAGAAGATATGCTGCAAATAGAGGATCTTCATGTATCCATTGAGGATCGGGAAGTGCTCAAGGGTCTCAGCCTGGAAATCAAGCCCGGAGAGACGTTCATCCTGTTTGGTCCCAATGGATCCGGCAAGACATCCCTTTTGATGACCCTGATGGGATTCGCCAACTACAAGGTTACCGCGGGAAAAATCACCTTCAACGGGCATGACATCACCCATGCCCCGATTTATGAGCGGGCCCGCCTGGGAATCGGCATGTCCTTCCAGCGCCCGCCGACCATTCATGGCTTGAAAACACGCCATCTGGTGACCATGTGCGCCAAACACCGCAACAGGGACGTTGACGCGGAGGAATTGGCGCACAAACTCAATTTCGCTCAGTTCCTGGAAAGAGACATCAACTCCGGTTTTTCCGGCGGAGAGATCAAGCGCTCGGAACTGTTGCAGCTGATGGCCCAAAAGCCGTCCTTGCTGCTGTTCGATGAACCGGAATCCGGAGTCGATCTGGAAAACATGGCCCTCATCGGCAATACCGTGCGCGACCTGCTCAACGGGTCTCTGCGTCCGACGCCAAATGCAAGCATGAAGGAGCTGCGCTCCCAACGCTCCACTTCGGGGCTGATCATCACCCACACCGGATACATTCTGGACTATATTCTCGCGGACAGGGGCCAGGTGCTCTACGACGGCGTGCTCTGCTGCGAGTCCAATCCCCGGGCGATTTTGGAACATATCGGGAAATTCGGATACAAGGAGTGCGTGCGATGTCTGAAGTAGATACAAAAAAAAATCTTTCCGCCCATGAATCGGACATCTCCAGATTCGACTTTGCGGGGCAGGATTCAGGGATCACCGATATTCGATCACTCAGCCCTGAAGACAAGGAGCGATTGTTGATGTCCGGCGTGGATGTGGACCAGGCCGGCCGCAGCGGAACCTACCTGCAGGTGGATCATCAAAGCGTACATTGCGACGTCTGCGACCCCAACGTGGAAATTCTGGACATCAACAAGGCCCTTGAAAAATATGACGGGCTCCCCGATTATTTTTGGAAAGCAGTGCACAAGGAGCAGGACGACTTCACCCGCTTGGCCTCGGACCAACGCCTCCACGGGGGGTACTTCATCCGCGCCAAGGCCGGGATGAAAATCGCCGAACCGGTGCAGTCCTGCCTGTTCATCAAGGGCGAGGCCGTGGCCCAGAACGTGCATAACATCATCTTGGTCGAGGAAGGGGCGGAGCTGCATGTGATCACCGGGTGCGCTACGGCCCATGGCCAACAATCTGCCCTGCACCTGGGCATATCAGAATTTTTCATCAAAAAAGGCGGCACGCTGACGTTCACCATGATTCACAACTGGGGGGAAAAAGTCATGGTCCGCCCGCGCACCGTGGGTGTGGTGGAGGAGGACGGCTCTTTTCAGAACAATTACGTGCTGCTCAAACCCGTGGAGTCGGTCCAGTCTTACCCCTCGATCTATTTAAACGGTCCCAGGGCCGTGGCCCGCTTCAACTCGGTCATTGTCGCGCCACAAGGATCCTTGGTGGACACGGGCAACCGCATTTACCTGAATGCCCCGCAAACCCGCGGCGAGATCATTTCCCGGACCATCACCACCGGCGGAAAGATCATCGCCCGTGGACACATCATCGGCAACACGGTCCCAGCCAAGGGGCATCTGGAATGCAAGGGTTTGATTCTGGGAAACGGCGTCATTCACGCTATTCCGGAATTGGAAGGCACTGTCTCCGGGGTGGAACTGTCCCACGAGGCCGCCGTGGGCAAGATCGCCCAGGAAGAGATCGAATACCTGATGGCCCGCGGTCTGGACGAGGAGGAGGCAACCTCCACCATCGTCCGAGGCTTCCTGAACGTGGAAATCATGGGCCTGCCTGCAAAACTTCAGGAAAGCATTGAAAAAACCATCCAGGAATCGGAAAAGGACATGTTCTAGAAAGGGGAGAATTTCCCATGCCCGGTTTCAAAGCGCACCTTTTCGGAGGAGCGCTTTTCTTTCTCCTGGCCCTGACGGCCGTGCTCTGGCTGGGGATCTATCGGCCCGACTATCAGACACTGGCGCTTTTGGCCGTGATCACTCTGCTCGCCGCGCTTTTCCCGGACGTGGACACGGACTCCAAGGGCCGGGTGCTTTTTTACGGGGCGTTGCTTGCGCTCTATCTTGTACTGATGATTCAGGGCCGCTATCGCCTGGCCGCGGTTTTGGGGTTTTGCGCCCTGCTGCCTGCTGTCGCGCACCATCGGGGCTGGACCCACAGCTGGTGGGCCATGCTGCTTGTCCCCCTGCCGATCCTGATTCTGCCTGTTGCGTTCTATGAACGCTCCCCGCTTCTTCTGCTTCCTTTCTACCTTGCCGCCGTGCTTGGCTACCTCTCCCACTTGGTCCTGGACAGGGTCTTCTGACCTTTTCATCTCCTTGGGGGAAAAAAACCGGCAGCCATGGCTGCCGGTTCTTCAAAAAAGCTCCCCGGTGGTCGTGTCAATTCACTTTGAGCGTTCCTCCCTTGCCCATGCCGCCCTCGACGTCCTGCGCCTTGTAGTTCCTCAAGGCCCGCACCATATTGTTGTAGGAATCCACAAAGGCGGCCACGATCACTTTGCCTTCCGGCGTGCTGGTGTACCCTCCAAGGCCTGCCGCGCCTGACCCGGAGAAGATGCCCCCGCCGACGCCAAAGTCCCAATTTTTTGCATTGCCCGTGGCTGCTGATACCTGCACGCTGGAACGGTTGTCCACGAGCAGCAACGTGGTCGCGGCCTCATTGCTTTTCAAGCCGCCGGCAATGCCGCCCACTACGGAACCAAGCAACCCCCCGGCAAAAGCGCCGAGCCCGCCCGTTCCCTTCTCGGAAAACTGGATTGAGGGGCTGATGGTGTAGTCCGCGGCAACCATCTGCCCTTTACCGTAATTGCTGCCCTCGCGCAGTTCTCCCGACGCCATCAACCTGCGTTCCTCCTGCACCGCGTCCATGGATCGGCCACGTTCGACAAGGACAAAACAGTTCGACTGCTGGATCATTGTGCGGATCACGGGGATGGTGCTGCCGAGATGGGGATAGCGAGACCAGTAGTAATGCCACCATGATTCATTTTTGTCTTCAAAAACAGAAGCTGTTCCCAGCGGCACGTCGCACCTTTCGAATTGGCCGCTTTCCCCTTCAGCAGTCTCGCCGGCCGCAGCACCGGTTACCGTGTGGCCCCCAGCTCCTCCAGGTTTTGGGGTTGTCACGCAACCTGCGGCAACCAGCATTAAAAAAAGAATCAGTGCCAAAAAATAATTTTTCTTGCTCCTTTGCGGTGCGCCCATTGCCCTCTCCTTGTTCGGTTGTTGATATGTATGTGGTCAATTCCTCGAAAATCCGGCCCCCTTCACGAAGCATGGGCGTGTTGGCTGGAATGGATAAAAAAGTGGAAACATTCCATTTCAGCCTCAAGCCCACGGAAGTGCAAAAACGCTATAGCCCGGCATGTCGCTCGATATGATCACGGTAGGCCAGCACGCCTTGGACAAGGTTATGAGCCATTGTTTTTAAATATGCATCCGTATTCAACAAGCGGGCTTCTTCCCGATTGGTCAGGTATCCAATTTCCACCAGCACCGCGGGCATCTTGGCGCCCATGAGCACATAAAACGGAGCCTCGCGCACCCCGTTGTCAGCCAGACCGGGATGGGTGCGGCGCACCCCCTGGATGGTCCGAGTGTGAATTTTGGTGGCCAATTGCCGGGATTCGCTGATCTTGGAGTTGAGCATCAGATCAGTGAGAATCAATTGCAGGTCGCTGATTTGCTTTGAAGAAACCGCGTTTTCCCGGGCAGCCACGCGTACAGCGTCCTTGGTTTTGGCGAGGTTCAGGGAATAAATCTCAAACCCCTTGGTTTTGGAATTTGGGTGGGCATTGGCATGGATAGAGACGAAAAGATCGGCCTTTTGAGCGTTGGCCATGGCCGTGCGTTCTTCCAGGGGGACGAAAACATCCTTTGTTCGGGTGTATAGGACCCGAAATCCCTTGTCCTTGAGCATCTCCCCAAGAATGCGCGCCATGCGTAGATTAATGTCCTTCTCCTTGACACCAAAAGCCACCGCGCCCGGATCTTTTCCTCCATGGCCGGGGTCGATCATGATGGTTTTGACCTTCAGTCCCAGTTGCTCCACCAAACTTGCGGAAACATCTCCGGTGCCGGGAGTCACCTGGGTTTTTTGCGGCGATGCGGACGCTTGGCCTGATGTTGATGAAAGAGGCCGCCCCTTTCCGCCGGTGACATCAACCACGATCCTAAACGGCCCCTCCAAGGTGAAAATGCGAAAATCCTCCAACCGCTGAATGTCCAAAACCACACGACTGACATGGGGCTGGTTCTGTCCGCTGCGCACCTGCCGTAAGATGCCGTCCGCCACCTGGAGCTGGGTGGGCGCCTCCGGCCCCAGCACGGTGCCTTCGAGATCGATCATCAATCTGTGTGGCGTGCCCAGGTCGGGATCTGGATTAAGCAGCCGATGGGAATAGGGAACATCGGCGTCGACATCCAAAACAACCCGTGTGTACTCGTCACTGCTCCAATAACGCACTTGCATCAACTTGGCGTTGTGGTCTCCGGTCCCGGATGCACCAGGACGGGGAACAGTCGCCGGAGTCAAGGATGCCTGAATTTGCGATGCGGATGCGGACAAGGGGGGATCGTCGGAAGCAGGAGCGGTCGTGGCCAATGCGGTTCCGGAATTCCCGGAAGTGTTCACCTTGGCCAAAAATAACGCATCCAGTTCCCGCAGCATGGCTTGGGCCTGGCCGACCATATCCCCTTTGGGATGATTATGCACAATGGCCAAAAGATCGATATAAGCCTGGGCTGAATCCTCCAGATGCTCCAGATGGATGCGCGCCTTGCGCAACAGAGCGTCATCCGCCCAAGTATGGCTGGGGAAGCGCAGGGCCACCCGTCCATAGTAGTCCGTGGCCTGGGAAAAATCCGTACGTTGCCCCAGCCTGATGCCCATTTCCTCATGAACCCGGCCGAGATAGAAAAGGGCTTTGGGAGCCTCCGGCCCATCCAGGGCTTTCTGGTAGGCGCTGTTGAACATGTTGCGCACGGCCACCCAGGCCGTGCGCTGGCGGGACTGCTTCGGATCCTTCAGCAAACGCTGGAACTCATTCCAGCCGCTGGTATAATCCCGCTGGGCGCTGGCCTGAACTCCGTGCGGCAAAGAAAAGCCCCCAATCAGCAGGACCGCCAGGATAACAAGGATAAGGCGAAAACAGGACATATATATCTCTCTGATCCCAGGGTATTAAACGCCCGTGTATTCAAAAACACCCTTCATCTTGTCGTGTGAAATCCAAAGAAAAAAAAAGTTCTTGGTTCACGGCGTGTCGTCAGTCATGGCCCGTCTTCAGGCAAATGCATACCCGGCCCGCTGAAGTCAAGATGTCCGGTGATATTTTTAATAAAAATCGGCCAGGATTTTTCCAGCTCGCGCAAGGCAGCTGCTCGGTGGCTGCGTGCATTTTTTTGCTCCGGTTCCATTTGTGCGGCGGTCAGTCCAAGTTCTTCGTCCAGGAACAACGGGTCGTAGCCGAAGCCGTTCGTCCCAATCATGGTCATTGCTATCCTTCCGGACCAAGAGCCCTTGGCCACAAGCTCCCGGCCTCCATATTGCGGTGCATGCACCGCAATCACGCAGACAAATCGGGCCTGCCGATCCTGCCAGGGAACATCAGCCATCAGTCGCAGCAATTTGGCGTTGTTTTGTTCATCCGTGGATCCGAAACCGTTGAAGCGAGCGGAATAGACCCCGGGGGCTCCATTCAAGGCTGCCACCTCCAGCCCGGAATCGTCGGCCAATGAAATCAGACCTGTCGCCCGGGCCACGGTCCTGGCCTTGATCAGGGCATTCTCCGCGAACGTCGAACCGGTTTCCGGGATTTCCTCAATATCTGGAAATGCTTCCAACGTGTTCACCTGCACATGGAAATCGCGCAACAAGGAGGCAATCTCCACAGCTTTGCCCCTGTTTCTTGTCGCCAAAACAAGTTCAAGCATCCCGGGCGCCCTTGGCCTTTTTGTATTTGGGCAACCGCAGGAGGCTGCTCGTGCCCGTGTCCGCATTGCTTTCCAAATGCAGCTCTCCGCCCAGGTCAATGATGATCTTGCGGGTCATGGCCAGTTCCAGGCTGGTGAACGGGTTAAAGGGATGTTCCAGGACTTCGCGGGGCAGTCCTTCTCCTGTATCCGTCACTTCCACAACGACGTTGTCCACGCCGTTATGGGTGCGGATGTCGAGATATCCTCCCTGGGGCATAGTGGACAAGGCGTTTTTGATCAAATTGAGCAGGCATTGTTTGATTAATTCAGGGTCTCCCAGCACCAGATCGAGATCATCGGCCAAAAACAGCCTGGTGCGAACTTCTGGAGCATCCTTCCCGAAATCAATGAGCTCCAGGACCTGTCGGATCAGGCTGTTGATCTCCACGGAAACCTTGGCCGCATCCAGTTGGCGAGAAAAATTGATAAAAGTTCGCAAAATATTGTCCAGCCTGGTTGATTCCTTCAGAATTATCTGAATCTTCTGCATGCTGGTGGAATCCAGATTCGGCGTACGCAGCAGGGTATTGGCAAACCCGCCGATGGCAAACAATGGATTGCGGATTTCATGGGCGATATAGGTTGAGAACTCTCCGATGGCTGCGTATTTTTCCGCCGTCTGTAGTCTGTGAACCATGGATGAAAGATTTCTGCCCAGTTGGCTGAGCTCGTCGTCGCCGCGAATGGTGAAGTCCGCGGTGTAATTGCCCTGACGGATTTCCCGACTGATTTTGGACAATTCTCCAATCCGGTTCAAAAGCCTGTGGCGCAGATAAAACAGCATGGTCGTCAAAAGGATAACCAGGCAGCCCAAGGCCAGCCCCCCTCCATACATCTGCATGGTCCGCAGCTTTTCGAAATCCGGATGCATGTCCTGAAACTCAAAAAGCGCGCCCAAAATGGGCTGGCTGGTCCCATGACAATGGTGGCATTCAGAATTGTTGGCAATGCTGCGCACCCGTAAATAATATGGTCGCCCTTCCAGCTCCAGAAGCACACCGGCATCCATTCCGAGCTTCAGGCTTTGCTCCAGCATGCCCTCGATTTTTTCATGATCATACAAATCGAGAAGATCCTCGCGCAGCACTCCGGATTCCGTGGAATACGTTATGTTGCCACGAAAATCAGTCATATGCGTCAGGATGTCCCCATACAACTCACCTGCAATACGAAACTGTTCGTGAGTGCCTTGGTTGTCGCCTCGGCGCATGGGGCCGTCGATAAGCATGCTCAAAAGATCGGAGACCCTCAGACCAAGGCGATCGATCTGGTGAATGGTGATCTGTCGCATCCAGTAGGAATTGGCCACAAAAAGGCACAAAAAGGCCATCGCCGTCAGCATGGAAACCAGTCCAAGAATCTTAATGCCCAGCGAAAGTTGAAGCCTTTTCATGACGTTTTCCCATAATTCATTGCGCCAAGTCCGGCATCCTTGCTCTGCCCTGCTCATCCCGCCGGCTGGAGTAAAACATACGGGGGCAGGAGCATGGTCACTGTAGTGCCCAGTCCGACCTGACTTTCCAGCCGCAAAAAACCGCCCAGATCCCCGATGATCTTCTTGGTCATGGCCAGTCCAAGGCCTGATCCCCCACCTGTTTTTTTTGTGGTGAAAAAGGGGTTGAAAATCATATCTTGTACTTCGCTGGGAATCCCCACGCCCGTATCCTTCACCGTCACTCGGACATGGTGGGACTCCATGCCAGAACTGACTGTCAATGATCCTCCCGCGGGCATCGCTTCAAGCGCATTTTTCACCAGGTTGATCAAGCACTGTTTGAGCAGTTCCGCATCTCCCCGGACCTTGGCGACATCCTCGGCCAGTTGGATGTCTATGGCGACTCCGCGCTCCTTGCAGCCGATTCCCAGAAGCTGAACAGTCTCCAAAATGATTGTGTTCACATCCACTTCCGCGCTGGCAGCCGCGGTCGGGCGCGCAAAATTGATAATGCTCTTCAAAATATTGTCCAATCGCTTGGATTCTTCCAGGATGATCCGCACCTTTTCCCTGGCTCCCACAGTCAATTCAGGGGCGCGCAGCAGCGCATTGGCAAATCCTCCGATGGCGAACAAGGGGTTGCGGATTTCATGAGCGATATAGGTGGACAATTCTCCGATGGCCGCCAATTTTTCAGCCTGCTGCAGGCGCTTCTCCATCTCCGTTCGCAAGGTGGCGTCCCTGCGGACCTCGATCACCTTTTGCACCTCACCCTGCTTGTTGAAAATGGGATAGGTGCGGATTTGATGATAATGCGCCTGCCCCTCTGGATCCACCCAGGTTTGCAAAGATTCCGCCCTCCGTCCCTGAAGCAGTGTGGTGCGCAGAGGGCAGTCGGGATCATCGGTCCTGCAATGGTTGTGATGCGTGCCTGAGGAAATCTCCCAGCAAAACTTGCGTAAAATTTCCTTCTTTTCCTTGCCAAGGCGCCTGCAAACATGTTTGTTCACATCCAGCACCCGGCCTTTGGCGTCCAGCAAAAAGACGTCGTCGTTCATTTCATCCATCACCGCGTTCAGGAGGGATTGCTGTCCCAGCAGATCCACCTTGCATTTGCTCGACATCTCAAACATGATCAACAGGCCGCAGAGAAAAACCGCCGAGGTATGATCAAGAATGGCGATGTCCGGTGAAACAACTCGACGCAATTCGCGCAACAAATCAGGCTGGTTGGTCAATTCAATGAGCAGATTGATCCCAGGATGGGCCTGGAGCATTTCTTGATAGGTTTCATGCCGGACGACTCCCAGGGCATTAAGCTTGTTCAGGGCTTCCGGGCAGATGTTCGAGGCTACGCAAGCAACCAGATGCAGTCGGGGGAAAAAGTCTTCCAACCCAGGACGAGCCATGAGTTCCAAAATGGACTCAAAACCAGGGCCAATGCCGACAACCCCGATGTAAAAATCCCTTGCCGCCTGCTCCAAAATGCAGACCGTGTCATGTTCCGGGTATACGCTGTTCACGAAATCCCTTGTCCTTGCACGCATTCTAAGGGTTAGGGGTCAAGGTTCACACTTTTAGATCCACGGTTGCGGCACGAAATTCGAGCGAAAATGACGAAGGCGAACAAACCGGCTGCAACTTTCAATAATTTCCCGTGAAGAAAATGTCGCCCAACAAGTCATGGCCGGGAAAGCCAACGGCAAAAAACAACGTTTATGGTCCCGGTTGTCGTTGAAAAAATGAAACCTTCTTGCAGTGCAATTTTTCTCTTTTTATTGAAAACATCTTTTGCATCAACATGGGAGTTGTTGCATGCCGATTAACCGTGCTGCCAAATGTCCAAAAAACCGTGCATCGTAAGCTCTAATCCCTTGCCCACTTAAGCATATGTGTCCCGCGAATTCAAGCGCATTCAACCCCTCGACGCCCGCATGCACCCGCCCCGATGCAAATCCGGCCGTGTACTGCATCAGCCTGGGATGCCCCAAAAACCGGGTGGACACGGAAAACATGCTCGCCTCCCTGGGGGTGCTGTGTCCGGTGGATGATATCGGCAAGGCCGAAATCGTGCTGATCAATACCTGCGGATTTATAGCCCCGGCAGCGAGAGAATCCACGCAGACCATCCTGGAAACCGCCCTGCGCATTCAAGGTATTAAACCCA
>DSBL01000131.1 GCA_011049455.1 Desulfonatronum sp.
AATTCATCACGTTCCTCTTGGCTCAGTGAAAATCGATACTTGATCTTAGGCATGGTCTCCTCCGTTTTTTCTGACCATACCTGATTTTTTCTAACATTTCAAGCGTGACATGACACTAGTGGATCGGCGTCAAGCGTCATTCGCACATTTTTTTTCAAATCAATATCGCATGTGGGGAAAGGTTTTGGTTTCGTCTATCAACGCGCAACGTTTCAAAAGCTGGTCGTTTTTTGCGTGGGCGTACGCTGAAACGCGCCCGAACTCAGCGCTTCATGTTCACATACTGCAGCGGCACGTCAAAATCCTGCTCGTCCATCAGCTTGATCACGGCCTGCAGGTCGTCGATCTGCTTGCCCGTGACCCGCACCTGTTCATCCTGGATCGCGGCCTGGACCTTGAGCTTGGCCGCCTTGATCAGCTTGACGATCTTCTGGGCCGTGTCCTTGGAAATGCCCTCCCGGATGAGCACGTCGGCCTTGACCCGGCCCTGGCTCGTGGCCTCGTGCTCCTTGAACTCCAGACTCTTGGGATCCACCTTGCGCCGGACGCAGTGCGTCTTGAGCAGGTCCGTCACGGCCCTGAGCTTCATCTCGTCGCCGGTGACCACGCGCAGGACCTTGTCCTTCTTGTTCAGTACCAGCTCGGTCTTCACGTTGCGGAAGTCGAAGCGCGTATCCAGTTCCTTGCGCACGTTGTTCACGGCGTTGTCCACTTCCTGAAAATCCACCTTGCTCACGATGTCAAAAGAGGACATTTGTTCCTACTCCGTTACTGTTTTGTTCATTTCAGCCACCGGCACCATTGTGCACACACCCCTGTCCCTGGCGGGCCGCACCCTCGCCCGTCACCGGCCGCAGCACTTCTTGTACTTCCTTCCGCTGCCGCAGGGACAGGGGTCGTTGCGACCCACCTTGGGCTGGTCCCGGCGCACCGGCTGCTTGGCCTGGGCCGCCTGCCCGGCGCCGGAATACTGCAGTTGCTGAGTCTTTTCCTCGTGCTGAAATTGCTCCTCACGGACCACGTTCAGCCGCAGATGGCAGAGGTTGCGCAGGGTATGCTCCTTGATCAGATGGAGCATGGTTTGGAAGAGCTCAAACCCCTCACGTTTGTATTCCTGCTTGGGGTCTTTCTGACCGTAGCCGCGCAGGCCGATGCCCTCGCGCAAGCCGTCCATGTTCAGCAGGTGTTCCTTCCAGTCCCGGTCCAGGCTGTCCAGCAGAAAATAACGCAAAATTTCCGGGTAGTGCTGACCGGCGTCCGCCTTCAACTTTCCAAGCGCGCCGCGGATCAATTCCCCGGCCTTTTCCTGATCCGGCAGGGCGTCTCCGGGTAAAGCATGGACCCGGCCCAGGCCGAAAACCTCCTCCAGCCGGGTGCGCACCTCCTGTTGAGCCTCTTCGTCCGGGTCCTTGACGTGCATGGGCGTGTAGATGTCCTCCACCAGGTCATCCACGAAGGCTTCGGTCATCTCCTCCAGGTTCTTGCTGGCCATGATCTCCCGGCGCTGGGTATAGATCACCTCGCGCTGCTGGTTCATCACGTTGTCAAAATCCAGCAGCTGCTTACGGATCTCGAAGTTGTGAGCCTCCACCCGGCGCTGGGCGTTCTCGATGGCCTTGGAAACCATGCGGTTCTCAATGGCCTCCCCTTCCCGCAACCCCAATTTCTCCATCAATCCGGCGATGCGGTCCGAACCGAACAGGCGCAGCAAATCATCGTCCAGGGCCAGGTAAAACCGGGAGCTTCCCGGATCGCCCTGGCGGCCGCTGCGGCCGCGCAGCTGGTTGTCGATGCGCCGGCTCTCGTGGCGCTCCGTGCCGATGATGTGCAGCCCTCCCAGATCCACCACGTCCTCGCCCAGGACAATATCCGTGCCGCGGCCGGCCATGTTCGTGGCAATGGTCACCTGACCGCGTTCTCCGGCGAGGGCCACAATCTCGGCCTCCTTCTCGTGGTTCTTGGCGTTGAGCACGGAATGCGGCACCCCGTGGCGCTTGAGCAGCTTGGAAACCACCTCGGACTTCTCGATGGACACCGTGCCCACCAGCACGGGCTGACCCTTACGATACAGATCGTTGATTTCCTGGGCAATGGCCTTGTACTTGTCATCCTGGCATTTATAGATCATGTCCGGATGGTCGGCCCGGATCATGTCCTTGTGCGTGGGGATGGCGGCCACGTCCAGGTTGTAGATCTCCTTGAATTCCACCGCCTCGGTGTCCGCGGTGCCGGTCATGCCCGCCAGTTTGTCGTACATCCGGAAATAGTTCTGAAAGGTGATAGAGGCCAGGGTCTGGTTCTCGGCCTGGATCTTGACGTGCTCCTTGGCCTCCAGGGCCTGGTGCAGGCCGTCGCTGTAGCGCCTGCCGGGCATGGTCCGGCCGGTGAACTCGTCCACGATGACCACCTGGCCGTCGTTCACGATGTAGTCCACGTCCCGCTTGAAAAGCTGATGCGCCTTCAGGGCCTGCAGGATATGGTGCTGGAAACGGATGTTCTTGGGGTCATAAAGATTGTCCAGCTCCAGCAGTTCCTCGCAACGGCCCACCCCCTCCTCGGTAAGCAGCACGCTGCGCATCTTCTCGTCCACGGTGAAGTCCCGCTCCTTCTTCAGCTTGGGGATCAGGGCGTTGATGTGTATATACAGGCCCGTGGAATCCTCGGCCGGTCCGGAAATGATCAACGGCGTACGCGCCTCGTCGATGAGGATGGAGTCCACCTCGTCCACGATGCCGTAAAACAGGTCTCTTTGCACCAGATGGTGCAGGTGGAACTTCATGTTGTCGCGCAAATAGTCGAAGCCGAATTCGTTGTTCGTACCATAGGTCACATCCGCATTGTACGAAGTCTGCCTTTCGGCGTCGGTCAGGCCGTGTAAGATCACGCCCACCTCCAGCCCCAGAAAGCGGTAGATTCGACCCATCCATTCCGAATCACGCCTGGCCAGGTAGTCGTTGACCGTGACCACGTGCACGCCCTTGCCCGCCAGGGCGTTGAGCGCCACCGGCAGGGTCGCTGCCAGGGTCTTGCCTTCGCCGGTCTTCATTTCCGCAATCTTGCCATGGTGCAGGACCATCCCGCCGATCAGCTGGACGTCGAAATGGCGCATCTTCAGGGCCCGCCAGGAGGCTTCACGCACCAGGGCGAAAGTTTCGGGCAGCAGGTCGTCCAGGGGCCTGCCTCCGGCCGCTTGGTCCTTCCACTCTTTGATTTTGACCGGAAAATCCTCATCGCGCAGACCGCGCATCTGTTCCTCCAGGCTGTTGATCCGCTCCACCTGGGGTTTGAGGCGCTTCAGGTAGCGCTCGTTCTTGGATCCGATGACTTTGCGCACAATGAAATCAAACATCCGTCACTCCCATGCAATCCTTTGAAATCCTTGTTGTCCGTTATTTTTTGGCGCGAGACGACACCCCGGCACAGAGACCAGGGGAGTCCCAAACACGCTCACCGAACCATACGCATCCTTCTGCCGGCCCCAGCAAATCCAGCCAGTGGGTCACGACCACGTTATCCGGGGCCGAAGCCGCAAGTTGCAGCACGCAACCGCTGCATCCCGTCACCACACGCCGAATTTCCGGATCAGGCACGTTTTCCCAGTACCATTTGCCCACCCTGGCGGACAATTCCGGGGCCGAGAGGCGCAACACTCCGCCCAGGCCGCAACACGCGCCCTTTGCACTCGTACAAAAACCAGAGCCGAGAATTCCCCGCAGCAGCATTTCGTCTGGATCATGTCCACGGTCAAAGCGTTGAGCGTGGCAAGGGCGGTGATACAGCACCCGGGACTCGTCGATGCGCACGAAATCGCCGGGATCAAGCAAGGCGCTTAGCGGGCGCACAGCCTGACTCCATAACCGCGATTCCGCCTCGTCCACGAACAGTCCGGGCTCGTCTGCATAGCCGCGCAATGCCGCGTCGCATGTGGCGCATATGGTCGCCACGGCTGGCCGACCCAGTAAACGCCATAAGGCAATGTTCGTGCGGCAGGCATCAAGCCGTGGGCCGGTCAATCCTGCCTGACCCAGGGTGAAACCGCAACAACTCCAGTCCAAAACAACCTCGTCCGCCGACCCTAAAAGCGTCTGGGCGGTTTGCGTCCACCAGGGTTTGGCCCAGCGGGCCACGCACCCCGGAAAAAGCACTGTTGGCCCTTGAAGACGCGCCGCGCGCGGCAGGCCGCGGATTACGGCCGACATCCGCGGCCTGTCGGCCAGGGATTTCAGCCCGGCAAAGGCGGAACCCGGCGCAAGCCGTTGGGGCAGCAAACAGGTCCCCAGGCCGAGATGCGGCCAGATCCATCGCGCCTGTGATATCCAGACCCGCCAAACCCAGGATTGCCAACCAGGCTGTTCGGCCTTGAGCCGGCGCAGCGTCCTGGGCAGATTGCGCCCTTGCGGGCAGACCTGGGCGCATTGTTCGCACCCCAGGCACAGACCCAGCAGCTGGCGTGCCGTTGCCGGATCCCCCAACTCGCCCTGCTCCAGGGCTTTGTCGAGCAAAAAAGCCTTGCCCCGGGGGCTGAGCTCCTCCTGATGCGTGGCAATAAACAGCGGACATACTTCGAGGCAGCGGCCGCACAGAATGCACTCGCGCTCCTTGTCGGCGACCGTTCCCGCGCGCCGTGATTTTTGATTATCGTGGGTCGCCATCCGGCTTCAGTATGCCTTCCCGGGATTCATGATGCCGCAGGGATCAAAGGCCTTCTTGATCAAGACGAACAAACCCCGCTCCACCGGTCCCACTTGGCGTTCCAGATATTTTCGTTTGGTCAGTCCCAGTCCGTGCTCCCCGGACAGCACGCCGCCCAGACGCAGCACCAGGTCCAGAATCTGGTCGTGGGCCGCGGCCGCGGCCCGGCTCTGACGCTGGTCATCACGGTCGAACATGATGTTCGTATGAATGTTGCCGTCGCCCAGATGTCCGAAGGTCAACACGGACACCTCGTGGCCGCGGCCGACTTCTCGGATCCCGGCAATGCCCTCGGCCACCTTGCTTCGGGGCAGGGTCACGTCCTCGCTGATCTTGTCCGTGCCCAGGCGAAACGAGGCCGGGTTGATCAGCCGCCGATATTCCCAAAGCCGGTCCTCTTCGGCGGGATCCCGAGCCTCGACCAGAAAGCAGGGGCCGACGCCCTCCAGTGCCCGGCGTGTCAGAACCAGCTCTTCGCGCAGCCCTTCGGGACGGCCGTCGTGTTTGAGCAGCAGCAGCGCGTTTGTGTTTTGCGGCCACGGCGCGGCAACAACCCGGGCCACGCAGTCCAGCGTCTCCCTGGGCATCAACTCCATGGCCACGGGCAGTATCCCGGCCTGGAACACTGCGGCCGAAGCGGCCAGGGCCTGCTCCAGGGAGCCGAACCCGACCATCAGCGTGGACTGGGCCGGGGGCAAGGGCAGCAGCTTCAAGGTCAACTTGGTGAAAAAGGCCAGGGTCCCGGCCGAACCCACCAGCAGCCGGGTCAGATCCAGGCCGGCCACGTTTTTGTGGGTCCTCGCTCCCGTATGGATAAATTCCCCGCCGGGGAGCACGGCCTCGATCCCCAGGACGTAGTCCCTGGTTACGCCGTATTTTACCGCGCGCATTCCGCCGGCGCAGGTGGCCGCGTTCCCGCCCAGGGTGGAAAAACGCGCGCTGGCCGGATCCGGCGGATAGTACAGGGCCCGATTTCTCAACATGGCCTGAAAATCGCCCGTGACCACGCCCGGCTCCACTTGGGCCGTGAAATCCTCTTCGTTGATTTCCAGGATGCGATCCAGCCCCAGACAGGACACCACCACCCCGCCGCCTTGAGGCACGCATCCGCCCACCACATTTGTCCCTCGGGCTCGAGGGAACACGGGTATCCGTTCCTGTTGCGCCCAGCGCAGCAGTTCCCGAACCTGGCCAGGTTCGCGGGGACGGACCACGGCCCAGGGCAAAGCAAAAAGGCGGCTGGCATCCGTTCCGTAAACGCACGCCCTCTCCGGCGCGTCCAGATAGTCCTCCCCCGGAAAAAGCGATTGCAAAAAAAATTGCTGCCGGCCGGTCAAGCCGTTGGAGTCAGGCATAAATCGTAAGGCGCAAGATCAAGGGTTGCGGATTGACAAAAACATGGTCGGAGCTCAATGCCATGAGCATGCGGTCTTCCGCGCTGTTTTGGACACGGGCCTTTCAAAAGCCGCGCGGCAAGGCAAGATGTGAAAGTGATGGACCGAAGCGTATCTTGCATGCGAGAGACTGTCATGCACCCGACGCAACGCAGCCAGCGTTTCCAACAAACTGATTCTACTCTCCGCGGGCCAGGTCCCGCTCCACAGCGCGACGCTTGAGGTCCTCGCGCTGGTCGTGGGTCTTCTTGCCCTTGGCCAGGGCCAATTCCACCTTGGCCCGTCCGCCCTTCCAGTACAAGCGCAGCGGCACCACGGTCAGCCCCTTTTGCGCGGTCTTCCCGGTCCAGGCGTTGATCTGGTGTTTGTGAAGCAACAGTCTGCGTTCCCGTTCCGGCTCATGACCCGTGTGCACGGCATGGACGTAGGGCGAAATGTACAGTCCCACAAGCACGGCCCCGTCGCCGGCAAACCGGACATAACTGTCCTTGAAGCTGACCTTGCCCTCGCGCAGGGATTTCACCTCGGAGCCCATCAGGGCCATGCCCGCCTCCAGAGTTTCCAGAATCTCATACTCATGTCTGGCCTTTTTGTTCTGGGCAATCAGCCGTGAGCCTGCGATCTTTTGCCCCATCAATAGCCCTCGTCCAGCAGGGAGGAATAGAACATCAATTCATGGGGATGTTGGCGAAATATGCTGTCCTTGACCAGCTTATTGTTTCGGCTCACGGTCCGGCTGGCCAGGACCTGCTTGAGTAGATCCTTGCAGTCCTCCATGGACGCCTGACGAATGATATGCTTGGTCACTGGAATCGCTTGGGGATTCATGCTCAGGCAGTCCACCTGCATGCCCATGAGCACGGGGATGCAATACGGATCAGCAGCCATCTCCCCGCAAAGGCTGACCTCGATCCCGGCCCTGTGACCGGCATCCACCACGTACTTGATCATCCGCACCAGTGCCGGGTGCAGAGGCTGATACAAATAGGAGACATGGGAGTTGGTCCGATCAATGCCCAGGCTGTACTGGATCAGGTCATTGGTGCCGATGCTGAAAAAATCCACCTCCCCGGCCAGGATATCCGCCGTTAGCATGGCTGAAGGCAGTTCGATCATGATGCCCACGGGCATTTTCGGATTGTACTTCAGCCCCTGCTTTTTCAATTCCGCCTGAACAGAGCCCATGAAGGCCTTGACCCTCAGCAATTCACCCAACCCCGAGATCATGGGGAACATCAAGGAGATATTTTCATGCACGCTGGCTCGCAGGATGGCCCGCAACTGGACCCGGAACAGATCCTGATGGTGCAGACAGAAACGAATGGCCCGCAGGCCCAAAGCCGGGTTGGCCTCGTCCAGCGGCCCAAAATGAGAAATGAATTTGTCCGCGCCCACGTCCAGAGTACGGATTACCATTTTCCCCGGATGAATCATGGAGGCCAGGTCGCGATACTCATCCAGCAACTGTTCCTCGTCAGGCATATTGATTCTGTTCAGGTAGGAATACTCGGTGCGATAAAGGCCGATGCCTTCCCCCCCGTTGCCCAGCACCGAGGAAATTTCCTCCAACAGCTCGATGTTCGCGAACACCTTGACCTGATACCCGTCGATGGTCTCAGCGGGCAGATGGCTGGATCGGATAATCCTGGCTTGGTAATCCTCGAATTGGTATTTTAAATCCGTAAATTCGGACAGTTCCTCCTCATCCGGTTCAACATAGATTCTTCCCTGCAAGCCATCGATGATGATCAACTGTCCGTCCTGGATGAAATCTTCCAGTTCGGCGACGCCCACGATGGCCGGAATCTGCAAGGCCCTGGCAAGGATTCCCGAGTGGGACGTCTTGCCGCCGGTCACCGTGGCAAACGCCATGATCTTGCCCACTTCCAGCTCCACGATGTCCGCGGGACTCAAGTCATGGGCCAGCAGAATGACTCTCGAGTGGATGGATTTTATCCCTGAGTTTGTCCCGCCCCACAAATGTTGCTGCACTCGTCCGGCCACCACGCGCACGTCCTGAATCCGTTCGCGGATATAAGCGTCCTCAAGGGTCCGGAAAACACTTTCAATATCTTCCACGGATTTTTCCAAAGCCCACTCCGCATTGAGCTGCATTCGGCGTATGTAATCCTTGGTCGACTCCAGCAGTTTCGGGTCCTGAAGCATCATAATGTGCGAATCGATTATTCGAGCATGCTCCATGAGTTCCGACGGCACGCGGGTTTGAATACGTTCCAGTTCCTCCAAAGCCCTTTGAAAAGCCTGCTCCAGACGCGACACTTCCTTGTCCAGCTCTTCGACCGGGATGGTTTGTCTGGGCATATTGTGGATGTGCCCCCGGTTCAGAAAAAAAGCGCGCCCCACGGAAATCCCCGTGGAAACGGGAATCCCTTGAAGAATGGTTTCAGCCACTACTGCACCTCTTCAAAACGATTCAAGAACAGCTGCTCCAGCTGCTCCAGCGCAACCTGGGCGTCCTCGCCCTGAGCCCTGATTTCCACGTTGCATCCGGGGCCTAAAGCCAGGGTCAAGATGTCCAGTATGCTTTTGGCATCCACTTCCTGTTCCTGACTGCACAAGGTGATTTTGGAAGTAAACCTTTGTGCTTCCCGAGCCAAGCGGGCGGCCGGGCGGGCGTGCAGGCCCAGCTCGTTGGCCACGCACACCCGCCGAGTAACGACATCAAGTGATTCCATGAACGGTACACCTCAGACAATAAATTTGCGGGGACCTGAACCCGCAATCACATGCTCCTCCCACATTCATCCGCACATGATTTGCGGGGATGTTCACCTTGGCAATCATAGACTCGCTCCCGATCAATCGCGCACCACCTTGACCTTCATGACGCCAGAAGGCTCCAGGCAGCCCAATACCCAAAAAAAGCAAGCGCCAGCCATGTCCGGGACATTCGCAGGCGCATGGAGCAAAACGCTCCGACGATCACGGCAACGCTCCAGTGCGCCCATTCCCACCCGGAACCCAGCATCGGCCAAAGATGGAGCCAGACCAGGGCCAGCAGTCCGGCATTGACCATCTTGATCCGCTGCCCCCAATTGATCAGGTTCCATTTTTTCAAGCGATTCAAAAAAGCAATGCCCTCGCGCAGGCCTCCGACAAAAGTCGCCAGTTTGAATATCTGCAAGGTCACGAAACAGGCAGTCAGCCACAACCAAGCCGCCGGGGTCCATCCATTGATCACCAGCAAGACCAGAACCAGGGAAAAAAGGACCAAAGCCCCGCCCCCGAAAAAAGAATCGCCCACCGCGGACAGCGTATATGTTGTCGTGGTCTTCACCCGGTGCAACATGTTCGCGGGCAGAACGCCGCGAGCAATATCGCGCTCCACGGACAAAAAAATTCCCACCAGCAGGGGCGTCCAATACGGATGGGTGTTGTAATGCTGCAGGGCGCGTCGCCGGGCCTGTTGACGGGCCTTGTCCCGTTGGTGCAAAGCCCGCAGTCCGGGTTCCAAAGCTAGAGCCAGGCCGACATTCTGCATGCCCCTGGTGTTGAAATTGGCGCCCACCAGGTAGGAACGCAAAAAGCACCGAGCCGCTACACGAAAACCCAGGGCTGAAGTGCTTCGCACGGGAGCGGTCATATTCGCTTTCCCGGGGAAAAACGGTCCGGACTGGCGACAATGCGGGCATAGAGTTCCTTGGAGGACCATCCCGAGACCCGGGCCGCGGCACGAACAGCGATTTCCCGGGGCAAGCCCGCTTGGCATTCCTCAAGAAGAATTTGTTCCACGCTCTCTTCCGGTGTTTTCGGTTCATGCTCTGGAGGACCGATAATCACGGTCATCTCGCCGCGAGGATCCCAAACAAGATCAGCATGGTTCTCCAGTTTATCAACAAGAAGCTGCTCGTGCTTCTTGGTCAATTCGCGGGCCAGACAAAGCTCCCTGGGACCGAGAGTCTCCGAAGCGATGGCCAGGGTAGAGGCCAGCCGGGAATTGCGTTCAAAAAAAACCAGGGTGGTGGGAATTCCAGTCCAGGTGGAAAAAAGACGCTTTTTCTCGCCCGCCTGCCTGGGAAGAAAACCAAAAAAAGAAAAGGGACACGGAGGCAGGCCGGAAGCGCATAAGGCCGCAACCGGAGCGCAAGGGCCTGGAATGGGGGAAACAGGAAATCCCGCTTCACGGCAGGTTCGAACCAGTCTATACCCCGGATCGCCAATCACCGGCGTCCCGGCGTCGGAAATCAAGGCAACATTGCTCCCTGTTTCCAGAGCACGAAGCACTGCGGGAATGCGTTCCTGTTCGTTATGTTCAAAAAAACTGCAAAGGCGCCCCTGGGGATGAATTCCGTGCCGCTGAAAAAACAATCCCGCCCTGCGGGTATCCTCGGCCAGGATCAATTCCGCCTGGTTCAGCATCTCCCCTGCCCTGGGACTTAAATCACCAGGGTTGCCAAGGGGCGTGGCAACGACCCACAGCCTGGGGGAACTCAAAGGCATCTGTGATATGCTCCAGTCTGGCGCCTTGGCCTGTATCCACCACCGCGATCAGGTCAAAGCGGCAGGGCTTTTCCCACCATTGGCGGAGGCTGAGAAACCGGCTGGCAGCCTTGAACAGCCGGATGACTTTCGCCCGATTTACGCTTTGGGCCGGAGAAACCATGGCCGGCTCGGCCCTGGTGCGGACCTCGACAAAAACCACGGTTTCGCGGTGCAGGCAGATGATATCCACTTCGCCGGCCTTGCAGCGCCAATTGCGTTCCAGAACGACGTAGCCGGACTTCTCCAGAAAACGAACCGCAGCATCCTCGCCTGCACGGCCCCTGTTCAGATGCCCGGCAGACACAGACGCTCCTGGGACATACGCTTTTGCCCTTGGGCAATGACGCCGCGAAACGTTCGCCGGTGAATCGCGCAGGGACCCAACCGCTGCAACGCCTCACGGTGCGTTGCCGTGGGATATCCCTTATGACCGGCAAGATCATATCCGGGATAACGCCTATCCAAAAAAAACATCAGCCGATCGCGAAAACACTTGGCCAGGATTGAGGCCGCAGAAACCGCCGGAACCAGAGCATCGGCCCGGGCCAAGGCCTGTTGCGGCAAATCCAGAGGCAAGGGATGCACGCCATCGACGATCAGGGCCTCCGGGGCCGTCTTCAAGCCGCGTACGGCTCGGCACATGGCCAGAAGAGAAGCCTGAAGGATATTCACGGCCTCGATCTCCCTGGGCCAGGACAGGCCCAGAGACCAAGCCGCGGCCTGTTTGCGGATCCTTACGGCCAAGCGGCTTCTTTGCCTTGCCCCGATCTTCTTGGAATCCGTCAGTCCGGTCAATTCATAGCTGGAAGGCAGAATGACCGCAGCCGCAACCACCGGACCGGCCAGACACCCTCGTCCGGCCTCATCCAGTCCGGCAACCAGCCAATGGCCCTGGGACGCTCCCCAGCCAGCCATCAGCCCCTCTATTGCACCCAGGACGTCTTGGACTTGATGCGGCTGGCCTTGCCTTTGAGTTTGCGCAGATAAAAAATCCTTCCCCGGCGAACCTTGCCCTCGCTGACCAACTCAATGCGTTCGATAAAAGGAGAGTGCAGGGGAAAAATCCGTTCCACTCCAATTCCGTCGGAAATCTTGCGCACCGTGAAGGAGGCATTGGTCGTGCCGCGATGCCGACACAGGACTACGCCCTCAAAGGTTTGAATGCGTTCCTTGTCCCCTTCCAGGATGCGCACGAAAACCTTTACCGTGTCCCCGGCCTTGAATTCGGGGATATCCATGCGCATCTGCGGATATTCAATTTTCTTGATGAGATCCATGGCTTATCGTCTCCTTCATGTATCCAAAATCAGTGAAAAATATTGTCATCCGTCCCTAAAGACCGCCCCAACGAAGGATCATCCGGAATCCCCCAGCAGCCTGTCCACGATAATGGCCGCAGCGGAGCGTACGGAAAGATGATTATAGGCGCTGTAAAACCGAATCGGGCGCAATACTCCGGCGCAACGCTCCAAAACCTCCGATGCAAGACCGTGGCCGGTGCCCAGGACCAAAAGCACGGGCTTGGCATGCAATGCTTCGCGAACCTGGGCGACCGTCATGGTTGCGGTCGCATACGAAGCCGCGCTGGTGCCCACAAGCAGGGGTTCTTGTCCCGTTTGCTCCCGCACGCCTGCAACGGCGTGGTCCAGGCTTTCCACCAAGCGCACCAGGGCGAGGGCGTCCGCTCGATCAACATTGCCTTCCCTGCCCGGACCATTGGTCCAGTGACGCACCAGCCGCTCGCCGAGACGGCGTTGGTCCTGCAACGGCGTACAGACATAGTAGCCGCCCATGTCGTAGGTCCGAGAAACGCGTGCAATATCGTGAATATCCAGGTTTGTCAAAGAGACAGTGCCAATTTGGCCATGCTTGTTCAACACCGGGGCGTGAACAAGAGCCAGATGACAATTTTTGGAAATACGACAACGGGTCAAATTCAAACGCCGCAAAACGACCAGGTCCGAAGCGGACAAGGGCGCTTCGTGAAGCAGTTCGGGCCGACAATCCAAGGTGTCGGCCAGGGAGCCCTCTCGCCGCCAAGCTGCGATTTTCGCATGATCCCCGGACAGCAACACCTCCGGGACCCCGCAGCCTTCGAACTCTTCCGGCCTGGAGTAATGGGGGTGTTCCAGAACTCCCCGGGCAAAGCTCTCATCCGCCACGGATTCGTCGTGACCCAAAAAACCGGGCAATAATCGCGCTGCGGCCTCCAGCAAATGCAAGGCCGCCGTTTCCCCGCCATTAAGCACCACATTGCCCACGCTCACGGTTTCAAGGTGAAACAGATCCTCCAGCCTGGCGTCAATCCCTTCATAGCGACCACAGATCAGGGTCAACGACTGTTCCCGGGAGAACCGGACGGCCATAGCATGATCCAATGGCCGGCCCTTTGGAGAGAGCAGCAGAATTTTTCCTGTCGATTCAAGACTGCGCAGGGCCGCGGCCAAGGGCGGCAGGGTCATGACCATGCCTGGACCGCCACCATATGGTCGATCGTCGACACTGCGATGACGATCCAGCGTAAAATCCCTGGGATTGATCAAGCGCACCTTGACCATACCCTGGTCAACGGCCTTGCCCAGCAAACCACAACAAAGCGCGGAATCGAAAAATTCCGGGAAGATGGTCACAATGTTGAAAATCATGACTCAAAAACTTCTTCAACACTCAAGTGAGATACAATTCAAGCAAGCCGGGCGGCGGATCGATCCGGACTGCATTGTTTTCCAGGTCAATCTCCAAAACCAGTCGTTCATGGGCCGGAAAAAGCACTTCGCGCCCTTGCTCGGTTTGTATGGACCACAACTCCTGCCCTCCGGCCTCGCTCACCGCCTGGATGCGACCGAGCAACACCCCGGACGGCAGAAAAACCTTGGCGTCAATCAGTTCACGCTGGTAAATCTCACCCTCTTGCCTGGTCGGCATGTCCGCTTCCCGCGCCAGGAGCTCCCCGCCCCGCAACAGCTCGGCCTCGTGCCGCCCCGTGACTTGCTCAAGGGTGATCAGCACTTTGGAGTTGTGCACGCGCCAGGACTGGACACGCACCCGTCGCGGCCGGGCTTGTGAATTGATACGCAGATATAGCCTGGCAACGTGGTCAAAAAAATCAGGGGAGTCCACGTACGATACAATGCTGAACTCCCCGGCCAACCCATGGGGCTTGATCACCTTGCCGACAACTATCAGCGGCTGTCTGGACATGAATAACAACGCTCGTCGCGCAAGCGCTCACAGGGTCTGCCCGGCGGACCACACCCCAAAAACCACGTCTGATTGCCGACTGATCTCATGGCGTTACTCGATGATTTCCAGGATGATCCGCTTCTGGGCCTTGCTGGAAGCAGCCCCGAGAATCGTGCGCAAGGCCTTGGCGGTTCGACCCTGCTTGCCGATGACCTTGCCCAGATCTTCCTTGGCCACCTTCAATTCCAGGACCGTGGCTTGCTCGCCTTCCACCACCGTGACGTGCACCTCTTCCGGATGATCCACCACTGAGGTGGCGATGTATTCGATGAGTTCCTTCATCTTGCGCGCCTCCACTGCTCGACTCTTTCCGCAGGGCATGCCGCGGTACGCCGGAAAATACGCCCTAACTCCTTGCAAGGGTGAGCATCTGTCGCCTTTTGAATTCAGGCCTGCAGCCAAAGCAGCCAGGGAATCGTCGAGGAGCCGCTAGACAGCCTGACTGCTTGCTTCCGCCTTGATCAATAAGGATTTTACCATATCCGTGGGCTTGGCACCCTTGGCCATCCATTCTTGAACCTTGTCCATGTCGATCTTTATTTCAGCGGGCTTTTTCATGGGATTGTAGTACCCCAAATAGTCCAAAGCCCGGCCGTCCCGTCGCGATTCGCTGTTCATAGCCACCACCCGGTAAAAGGGTTTTTTCTTCGAACCCATCCGGGTCAGTCGAATTTTCATCGCCATTGATTCTGTCCTCTCTTGTTTTTCGTTGTCTGTTGATTGTTTGCGATTGTCTGCTTCCTGCCTGCGGCAATATGTCCCTTGGCATGGTCCGCGGCAGGCACCAGGCACCTGAAAATCGATCATCGTCGCTTTTTTTTGCGGCGCTCCTTCTTTTTCCGGCGGGGCATCGCCGCAGGCAGGCCGGGCCCCCCGGGCGCCTTGAGCGCGCCAGGTCCCGCAGTCATCACTTTTTTCATCATTTTCTGCATCTGCTCAAAATTCTTCAACAACAGATTCACATCCTGGACCTGCACCCCGCTGCCCTTGGCCACGCGCAATTTCCGACCGGCGTTCATCAGTTTTGGAGTCTGACGCTCCGCCGGGGTCATGGAATTGATGATCGCCTCCATCCGGCCCATTTCCTTTTCCGGAACCTTCATTTCCCCCAACTGTTTGCGCAAGTCGCCCATGCCCGGAATCAGTTTAAGCATTCCTTCCAGAGAACCGAGTTTGCGCAACCGGCGCATCTGGATACGGAAATCCTCCAGGTTGAACTCCGCCTTTTTAAGCTTCTTCTCCAGAGCTGCTGCTTCTTTCTGATCAATGGATCCCTGGGCCTTTTCAATCAAGGAGAGGATATCGCCCATGCCCAGAATCCGGGAAGCCACCCGATCCGGATGAAAGGCCTCCAGGTCGCCGACCTTCTCGCCCATGCCCACGAACTTGATGGGCTTGCCGGTCACGGACTTGATGGACAAGGCGGCTCCGCCCCTGGCATCGCCCTCCATCTTGGTCAGAACAATGCCGGTCAAATCCAGTACGTTGTCAAAAGCCACCGCGACATTGACCGCGTCCTGGCCGGTCATGGCATCGGCCACGAACAGGATTTCCCCGGGCGTACAGGCAGCCTTGATGGCCGCCAGTTCGTCCATGAGCACCGTGTCAATGGCCAGCCGCCCAGCGGTGTCCAGCAGGAGCACGTCATGTCCACATTTCTCAGCTTCGGTCCTGGCCTGCAGGCAAATATCCACGGGGTTCATTCCGGCTGAGGAGGCGAACGCCGGAACATCCAGTTGGGCGGCCAGTTTGTGCAGCTGGTCAATGGCCGCTGGCCGGTATACATCCGCCGGAACCAAATAGGGACTGCGTTTCATACGCCGCAAATGCAAAGACAGTTTGGCCGCGGTGGTAGTTTTTCCAGAACCCTGCAAACCCACCAGCATGATCAAAACCGGCGGTTTGCCCTGCAACTGCAGACCGAGATGCGTCCCTCCCAGGAGCTGGACCATCTCCTCATGCACGATCTTGACCACCTGCTGGCCTGGAGTCAGGCTGGCCAGGACGTCCTGGCCCATGGCCCTGTCCTTGACCCGCTCCACAAAATCCTTGACCACCTTGAAATTGACGTCCGCTTCCAAAAGCGCCAGGCGCACCTCGCGCAGGCCTTCCTGGATGTTCTTCTCATCCAGGCGGCCATGGCCGCGGATCTTCTTGAAAACGGCCTGAAGCCTGTCAGCAAGGCTGTCGAACATGGGGCAACCATCCAAAGGCAAAATTGATAAATCCAAAACGTATCTAACTATCTGAGAGAGTTAACGGAGTCAATAATCGGATCAGAATCCCTCAGGGCGCCGTCAAAGTCCCTTTCCCTGGGTACATGAGGAATTTGTCCCAAACAAGCTGCACTTTGCTTTTCAGTGTTGGCGCACTGTCTGACCGAGCCGGACTTTGTCAGTCCAAACGATTGCCTTGCGCATCCACCGCAATGTTTGGTGGAATCACGCAATCGTTTGGACATCCGAAGCCGGCGAGGGAGTTTGCGACAGCGCTGAAAAGCAAAGCGCAGCCGTTGAACAATGGACTGGATCGAAGGAGACAAACTCCTAATAGTCCCCTTTTCCCTTGTTTTGACCAGAAAATGCCAAACCGTCCCGGCTTTCGCACTCATGCCACTGGACAACACAACAAAGCAACGAGTAATTGTCCGAAGGCGCGTGCGTCTCCGGCGAAAGGCTGAAAACCTTTCCAAATGACGATCTTTGAGCAGTCGGTGACCGCAAGCTGTTGTAAAAACGTGAAACTGCAACCCAGGGAGCAGACTCAAGAAACAACGTTGAAAGCAACGCAGGCAGCCGGGTTTTTCCGGCCTGATCCATGAATTATCAACCCCAGGCGGAGCAGGAATGCAGGAGCATGTATATTTTATCGAAGGCGACGGCATCGGGCCGGAAGTGTTCGCCGCGGCCCGCCCGGTCATCGACGCGGCCGTTGCCAAGGCCTACGCCGACAGCCGTAAACTGAAATGGATTGAACTTCTGGCCGGGGAAAAAGCCCACGCCGCCACAGGCGAATATCTTCCCCAGGCCACCCTGAACACCTTGCAACAGGCCGAATTGGCCCTTAAGGGGCCCCTGGCCACGCCTGTTGGCAAAGGGTTTCGCAGTCTGAACGTGACCCTGCGTCAGACCCTGGATCTGTACGCCTGTATCCGGCCGATCCGCTATTTTCAGGGCGTCGCATCCCCGGTCAAGCGTCCGGAACTGGTAAACATGGTTGTGTTCCGGGAAAACACCGAGGATGTCTACGCCGGCATTGAATGGGCCGCGGGCAGCCCGGAGGCGGCCCGTCTGATCGCTTTTCTGCGCGACGAAATGCACGCTGTGGTCGATCCGAGCGCGGCCATCGGCATCAAACCCATGACCGCCAAAGGAAGCAAGCGCCTTGTCCGCCGGTCGATCACCTTTGCCCTGGACCAGGGTCGGTCCAGCGTGACCCTGGTGCATAAGGGCAACATCATGAAGTTCACCGAAGGCGGATTCCGTTCCTGGGGCTATGCGGTAGCGGCCCAGGAGTTCGCCGAGCAAACCGTGACCGAGACTGAACAAGACGCTGCCCCCGGCAAGCTGGTCATCAAGGACCGGATCGCCGACGCCATGTTCCAGGAGGTTCTTTTGCGGCCGGAACAATACGACGTCATCGCCACGAGCAACCTCAACGGCGACTATCTTTCCGACGCCCTGGCCGCCCAGGTCGGCGGCCTGGGACTGGCGCCTGGCGTGAACATGAGCGACACCCTGGCCTTTTTCGAAGCAACCCACGGCACGGCTCCGGGCATCGCCGGCAAGGATCTGGCCAACCCCGGCAGCCTGATTCTGTGCGGGGCCATGCTCTTGGATCATATCGGCTGGCACGAGGCAGCCGATATGATCCACACGGCCATGCACAAGACCATTGCCGCCAGAAGCGTCACCCAGGATCTGGCCACGCAAATTCCAGGAGCTTGCGCCGTGGGCTGCCGTCAATTCGGAGAGCTGATCGCCCAGCACCTGGCATAACCCGAAACCTGCCGCGTGCCAGGAGGGATCCTCGCACCGGCACAGCACTGGAGGAGATCATGATTGTCGGCGTACTCAAGGAAATCAAGCCGGAGGAAAGTCGCGTCTGCATGACCCCGGCCGGCGTTGAAGTTATGCGCATGAACGGCCATACCGTGCTCTTGGAACAGGGCGCCGGAGTGGGCAGCGGCTTCCCGGACGAGGCCTATGCCAAGGCCGGCGCGGAATTGATCGCCTCGCCCGAACAGATCTACGCCCGGGCCGAAATGATCATGCACGTGAAGGAACCCCTGGAATCCGAATACGGATTGATCCGTTCCGAACAGATCATCTTCACCTATCTGCATCTGGCCGCGGAGGAAAAACTGACCAAGGCCATGCTCGACAGCAACTGCATCGGCATTGCCTATGAAACCATTCAGAAAACGGACCGCTCCCTGCCCCTGCTCACGCCCATGAGCGAAGTGGCCGGGCGCATGGCCATCCAAGAAGGCGCGAAATTCCTGGAAATCCCCTATGGCGGCCAGGGCGTGCTCCTGGGCGGCGTACCCGGAGTGGATCCAGGCACCGTGGTCATCATCGGCGGCGGCGTGGTGGGGACCAATGCGGCGAAGATGGCCTGCGGCCTGGGCGCCAAGGTCTATGTGCTGGACATGAACCTGGACCGCCTGCGGTATCTCAGCGACGTGATGCCGGCCAACTGTTTTTTGCGCATGTCCACTCCGGCCACCATCCGGGAACTGTTGCGCCAGGCCGACCTGGTTGTCGGAGCCGTGCTCGTGGCCGGGGCCAAGGCCCCGAAACTGGTGACCACCGGGATGATCAGGGAAATGAAAAAAGGATCGGTCATGGTGGATGTAGCCATTGACCAAGGCGGCTGCTTCGAATGCTCGCGCCCCACGACCCATTCCAACCCTGTATTCCATCAAGACGACGTTGTGATCTACTGCGTGGCCAACATGCCAGGAGCCGTGGCCAAGACCTCGACCTTGGCCCTGACCAACGCCACCCTCCCCTATGCCGTGGAAATAGCCAACAAAGGCTGGCAGCGCGCGGCGCGAGAAAACAGGGAAATCAAACCCGGCTTGAACATTGTCGCTGGAAAGGTGACGTGCAAGGGCGTGGCCGATGCCTTCAACCTTGACTTTACGGAACCCGACAGAATTTTATGACAAATTGCAAGGGCGGTTTACAAACCGGGATTTTGTCAAACACCATGCCGGCCCGACCTTTGACGGAGTCCCGGGCCCACAAACCGCCCCTGCTTGAATCCCCGGCAAAAAAAGACTAATGATCTTTTCTTCGGCTTTTTGTATTTCTTAGATCATCATTGCATGGAGCTTGCTCAATGGAAGAAGGCGGCAGTACCCGACAGTCACAACCTCCCTCAACCATGCCCGGTGGTTTGCAGCAAACGCCGCGGTCAGAAGGCGGGCCTTGCGTGCTTTAAGCCCGCCCTGATCCAGTAGGGTATCTCCCGGCGCGTTCGTTGTTGATCATGGGCCTGGAGGTACACCATGAAAGATCCCGACATTCTCGCCAAATTGCGCGATTATCTTGACGCTGGCGATCCCAATGCCTTGCGGGATTATGCCGAGTCCGTCCACCCTGCGGACTTGGCCGATTCCCTGGAAGACTTCTCCCCGGACGACGCCTCCCGCGTTTTTGAATCCCTGTCCCCGCAATTCTGCGCCGAGGTTCTGGGGCTTTTAGACCCGGATCTGCAGGTGCCGGTGGTGCTTCGCCTTTCGGACGTGCGACTGGCGGAAAACATCACCAACATGTTCTCCGATGACCGGGTGGACCTGCTCCAAAGGCTGCCCGAAGAACGTCAGCAATCCGTGTTGCGGCTGCTGGCCAAGGCGGAACGCGAGGACATCATCAAGCTCGGGTCCTACGAGGAGGGCACGGCCGGGGCTATCATGACCTCGGACTACGCCGTGCTCAAGCCAGAACTCACGGCCCGGCATGCTTTGGATAAGCTGCGCCTGGAAGCTCCGGACAAGGAAACCATCTACTACACCTATGTTGTGGATCAACAACGGCGGCTGCTGGGTTCGGTTTCATTACGGGATCTGATTCTGGCCAACCCGGAAAAGAGGGTGGAGGCGATCATGCGCCGCGATCCGATCCGGGCCAATGTCGCCGACGATCAGGAAAACGTGGCCCGGACCATGGCCAAGTACGACGTCCTGGCCCTGCCCGTAACCAACGGCAACGACTCTTTGGTGGGCATCATTACCTTTGACGACGTGCATGACGTCATTGAGGAGGAAGCGTCCGAAGACTTTCACCGCATGGGTTCCATTGCCGAGGGCTTTGGCCCTTCGGCCTCGGAACTCAGTGGTTTCAAGATCGCGGACCTGTACTATCTTTTTTTGAAGAGGGTCCCGTGGCTGCTGGCCCTGGTTTTCGTGAACATCTTTTCCGGCGCGGGCATCGCCTTTTTTGAGGACACCATCCAGTCCGCGGTGTCCCTGGTCATATTCCTGCCCCTGCTCATCGGCAGCGGCGGCAACGCCGGATCCCAGGCCGCCACATTGATGGTCCGCGCCCTGGCCACCGGCGAGGTCCATCTCAGGGATTGGTTCAAGCTCTTGGGCCGGGAAGTCATTATCGCCCTGGCCATTGGCCTGTGCATGGGCTTGGCCGTGTCCATGATCGGCATTTTCCGGGTTGGTCCGGACGTGACCGTGGTTGTGGCCATAAGCATGGTCACCATCGTGCTGATGGGCAGCTTGATGGGGATGTCTCTGCCCTTTCTCCTGACCCGGTTGCAACTGGACCCAGCCACGGCCAGCGCTCCATTGATTGCATCGTTGGCCGATATTGCCGGAATCCTGATCTACTTCGGCATCGCCACGTGGTACCTGGGATTACAGGCCGGGATGTAGAAGGTCAGTTCATCTGCTGCTGATCGTAAAGTTTTCTGTAGACCCCGGAAGTCAAATACAGCCGGTCGTGGTTCCCGGCCGCGGTGATCTGACCGGCCTCGAACAGCAAAATGCTCGAGGCCAGGCGAATGGTGCTGAAACGATGGGCGATGATCAACACCGTCTTGTCTTTGATCAATCCGCCCAAGGCGTGCTGGATCATTTCCTCGCTGGTGGCGTCCAGGGATGATGTGGCTTCGTCTAAAATCAAAATCGGCGCATTGCGCAAAAACGCCCGGGCCAAAGCCAGGCGCTGCTTCTGCCCGCCGGAAAGGCGCATTCCCTTCTCTCCGACAAGGGTGTCGTAGCCTCTTGGTAAATCCGAAATGAACTCATGGGCAAAAGCCCGCTGCGCGGCGCGTTCCACCTGCTCCATCGTGGCCTCCTGGTTGCCCACCAGGATGTTGCTGCGGACCGTGTCGTTGAATAAAACCGGGTCCTGGGGCACAATGGATATGGCCCGCCTCAGCTGCTCCTTGCGCAAACGCCGCACGTCCAGGCCGTCCACCATGATCCTGCCGGCCGAAACATCATAGAATCTCGGTATCAGATTGGCGAAGGTGGTCTTCCCGGCGCCGCTTGGTCCCACCAAGGCCACCACCTCGCCCGGTGCAATGGTCACGGTGATGTCCCGCAATACCGGAATGCCCGGCTCATAGGCGAAAAAAACCCGTTCAAAGGCAACCTCGCCACGCACCTTTTCCAGGGGCAATGATTCCGGATCCGCTGGGTCCGGAACGCTGTCCTCCGCGGCCAGGATATATTCCAGGCGATCCAGGGAAGCTTCTCCTTTGCGGATTTCATTATGGATTCGACCCAGCTTTTTAACCGGTTCGTAGGACATGTACAGGGCGAACAGCAAAGGCAGGATCTGCTCCAGGCTGATGCCTTTGGACGCGGCGTAAAACACCGTGGCGGCAACACCGAAGGAGGCGATGATTTCAATGGTCGGAGAAAGGATGTGCGAATACTTGACCACCTTCATGCTCCAGGAAAAAAGCTTGCGCACCGCCTCCTCAAACTTGGTGATTTCCCTTTTTTCCAGATTAAAGGCGCGAACCTCCTTGGACGCCGTCAGGTTCTCGTTGAGAATGGAGGTTAAATCCGCGGTCTGCGCCAAAAACAAATGGGCCCTGTGCAACAGTTTTTTGCCGACGATCCGCACCGGAAGGATGCACACCGGAATCAACAGCAACATGCCCAGAACAAACCATAGCTCCTGCTGCTTCAAGGACAGATAGGCCACCGCGCCCATGGCCCCGACAAGCGTCAGGGGTTGCTTGATCAAGTCATTGGCCACGCTGGTCACCACGCCCTGCAACTGCCCGGTATCGTTGATCACCCTAGCCAAAAGGTCGCCGCTGTTGTTCTTCTGATAAAAATCCAAAGGCAGACTTTGCAGTTTGGAAAAAACCCGCACTCGAATCGCCTCCAGGACCTTGCCCCCGCAGTAGTGAATCAGGTAGACATTCAAAAAGCCGCTGATGCTCCGCAGGAGAAAAACCGCCGGGATAAACGCTGTAACTGCCAGCAGCACGGACATGGACGGAGGCTGATCACCGAAGATAATCGGAAAGACCCGGTCAGCCATGAAAGGCAGACCAAAACCGCTGGCCACGCCGAATATGATCCCTGATGCCAAGGCTGCGGCAAACTGCATGCGCACTGTCTTGAGCAAGGCGAAATAAGGCAAAAAGCGCTTGATCAACCCGCTGTTCGCTCTTTTTTTCATCAATATTTTCCTGCTTCTTCAGCTTTTCCGGTCAAGTCGCGTATGCCCCAACCAACCATTTTGATCATCAAGCCCTCCTCCCTTGGTGACATTGTCCACGGCCTGCTTGTGGCCAACATGATCAGAGAGGGATGGCCCAAAGCCGCCATTCACTGGGTCAGTGGAAACGTTTTTGCCCCAATTGTCCGGGCCTGCCCCGTGGTGGACGAGGTGCTGATCTTTCAGCGCAATGCCGGCGCCCGGGAGTTTATGCGTCTGATCCGGGAAATCCGGCAGCATCACTATGACTACGTCCTGGATTTCCAAGGACTGGTCCGCACCGGCCTCCTCACGCTATGCGCCAGGGCCGACAAAAAAATCGGCCGCCGCGACGCCCGCGAAGGCTCGCGCTATTGTTACGGTCAACGCATCTCCCTGCCGCATACGGGCCGCAAATCTCACGCCGTGGACATTCTCGCCGAATTCCTGCCCGCACTGGGTCTGCCGCGCTACGTCGCTCCCCATCTGCCCATGCGCATTCCCCAAGGCTATACAGCACACGGTCCGTATTTCAACCCGATCCTGATCTTTCCGGCAAGCCGGCGACCGGATAAAAACTGGCCTTTTTATCCGGATCTGACCATCGCCTTATGCCGCAACATGCCGGACAACCAAATGATCTGGGCCGGCGCCGAAACCATGCCCTGCCCCCATGCCCATGGCCTGCAAAATTTCACCAACCTTACCGCCGCAACCACCCTGCCGGAACTTCTCGCCCTGCTTGCCCAGGCCCGATTGGTGGTGGGCAACGACAGCGGCCCCCTGCATTTGGCCGCGGCCTTGGGCATCCCGACCCTGGCGCTCTTCGGTCCAACGGACCCCAGTCAATACCGGCCCTATCCTGGAGACGACCGTCAAAATCATGTTCTGCAAGCACCGAAGGGAGGGTTTGAAAACCTCTCCGCCACGGCGGTTCTGAACCAGATCCTAAAACTTCTGCCCAAAAATTGCTTTTGACAAAACTGCTCACTTTCCACGCTGATCACAATGCCCCTGCAGCACCCATCTCGGGTCCCCATTGCTTTCAACCTGGAAAATGTCGATTACGAACCCAACCCCGGGCATGACAGCCGGGGAGGCTGGCACAGTGGAAGTCAATGCGTGTCTTTGTCCAGGACATTCTGCAATATTGCAAAGGTTCGTTCAGTCGCTCCTCTGCCCGACTCATGCCATTTCTTTGCCCTGAGACCCTGTTCCTGCCGGACGTGAATATCGCGCAGCAACGCCGCTGTCCAAGTCGACAACTCCCCCTCGTTGCGCACCTGGATCGCGGCCTTGTTCTCCAGCATCGATTGCACCACGGCTTGAAAATTCTGCATGTTCGGCCCAAAGAGCACGGATTTACCCAGCGCCGCAGCCTCAATGGGGTTTTGGCCTCCTTGATGCGGTCTCATGCTCTTGCCCACGAACACCACGTCAGCGACCTGGAGCAGGCTCACCAACTCTCCCGTGGTATCCGCCACCGTCACGTCCACGGCTCCAGCCGCAGCGCCGTCCGTACGGAAATGCACGGAAACGCCGGATGAAGCCAAAATCTGGCGCAACACCCTGCCACGCTCAGCGTGCCTGGGCACGAGAAGCAACTTGCATGACAAACCCAAGAGCAACAGCTTTTTTCGAACCCGAAGCAGCATCTCCTCCTCGCCGGGCCAGGTGGACGCCCCGGCCAGGACCAGAGGGGCTGCCTCGGTTTTGTCGGGAAGAAAAAAACCCAGTTCACGTCGGAGTCTTGCCAATTGATCCTCGGTGAAAATCGGTTCCGGAACAAAATCCAGCTTCAGGTTTCCGCTGACCGACACCTTGTCCTCGGGTGCGCCAAGGTCCAAGAACCTGTCCCGATCCGCTTCGGATGCGGCGACAATCCTGGACATCATGCTGAAGACCATGCGCAGGCAACGCGGTGTTTTGCGCCAGCGCCAGTGGGAGCGCTCGGACATCCGGGCGTTGATCAGAAAAACAGGCACGTTGCGAACCTTGGCCTGATGCAGGTGTTCCGGCCAGACCTCCGCTTCCATGAGAAGACATGCGTCCGGCCTGACTCTTTTCCAGGCGGTTCGGCTGAAAAGCCAAAAGTCCAGGGGAAAATAGGCCAGAAAGACGAGGTCGTGGAAAAACTCCCGCCGGGCCAGAGCGTAAGCCGTGCTGGTGGTCGTGGTCAGGACGATTTCGATCCGGTGGTCATGTTCTCGCAGCCGACGGATCAATGGCCTGAGGGCCAAAATCTCGCCCACGCTGACCGCATGGACCCAGACCCGGCGCCCATGCGCTGTTTTAGGGGGAAGCCCGTTCCAAAAGCCTAATCGTTGAGCAAAATGTCCGGCATACCCGCCCCGGCGCAGCATTCGAGGCACGTAAAAAGGCAGTGTCAAAAGTAAGGCCGGGATGAAAAGCAGTCGATACAAAAGAATCATGCGCCAAGCATCACAACGGCGTCCCGTTTTCCAGCAAATCTTGAAGCAGAAATTGACGCATCCGCTTGCTTATCGGGCCTGGCCGGGCGTCATGGATAGGTTTTTTATTATAACGCACCACGCTTAAAGCATCAATGGTCGTGCCCAGCAGGATAACTTCACGTGCCAGGTACAAGTCGTCTTCCCGGACCTGGCGAAAAATCACCGGAACCTCGCCTTTGACCGCGTCCAGGGCACGCATCAGGGTCGTACCGGTCAAAGCGTTGTTCAACTCCGGCACAACCAGCCGGCCCTGGCCGTCCACCAAGCAGATATTCTCCACAATGCCCTCGGCCACAAAACCTTGATCGTCAAAACACAGGGAATAATCCCAGCCACCCTGTTTAGCCTCGCGTTTCATAAGCACATTGGGCAGGTAGTTGACGCTCTTGATCTTGGCCAACAATCCTTTTTTGGCGGGAAGGGAGCAACGCGACGCCGTGGCTCCCTTTTGGTAAACTGATTCCGGCCTGGGATGCAGTTTATAGGCCACGATATACACACTGGACGCAGGGCACTCCTCGGGGTCAATACCGAATCCGCCCGGCCCCCGGCCCAAAAGCACCCGCACCATGCCCTGCTCCTGGTTTGCGGCGCGGGCCACGTCCAGAACCATCTCCTTCAATTCCTTCCAGGGACATGGCGGTTCCAAAAAAATGGACTGGGCCGAAAAAATCAAGCGATCAAAATGGGCGTCCAACTGGTAGAGTTTGCCGCTGACGAACTTCATGGTTTCGAAAACACCGTCGCCGCGATGCACCAAGTGATCGTCCAGGGGCAGGAGCATCAATGCCGGATCCGTGCCGATCACGCCCACCCGATGGTCGTAGTAGGCGTAAATCTCTGCCGCGCCGGATCTGGGCGCCTTCAGGAGCATATTCAGATACGCATTCGCGTCTTCAGCAATAGGAAGCAATGTCCTTCTCCAATCCTCTTCGAGTTTTCATTGTTTCAGGCCACCGTCCATACAACAAACAATGGCCGGCAAAAACGTCTTGCTTGGGGCGTTAAAAAAACCTCGCTGACCAAACACAACAAAATACAAACCCGCAATGTTCTTTGGATTTGCCAAGGCTTGTGTTGTTTTACGGCAACCCAGCCTGGAAGAGCTCCTCAACGGTCCGCGCCTGGGATCAAACCCCGCTGCACCAACACCTCGGCGATCTGCACCGCGTTCAGGGCCGCGCCCTTGCGCAGGTTGTCCGCGACGATCCACAGGTTCAGGCCGTTGGCAATGGTTTCATCCTCACGAATCCGGCCCACGAACGTCAAGTCTTCTCCTGCCGCATGAATGGGCATGGGGTAAATTTTCTCCCTGGGGTTGTCCAGGACCTTGATCCCCGGTGCCTGGCTGAAAATCACCCTGGCCTCGGCAGGGGAGATCTTCCTTTCCGTCTCCACGTTGACCGACTCGCTATGGCCGTAAAACACCGGCACACGCACAGCGGTGGCCGTCAAACGAATGGTCTCGTCGCCCATGATTTTTTGGGTCTCCAGTACCATCTTCATCTCTTCCTTCGTATAGTCGTTGTCCAGGAAGACATCGATATGCGGCAGGCAGTTGAAGGCGATCTGATATGGATAAACCGCCGCTTCCGGCTCCTGCATGTTGAACATCTGACGGATCTGGGTCTCCAACTCCTGGACGGCCTTTTGCCCCGTACCGGACACGGCCTGGTAGGTGGAGACCACGACCCGTTTGATCCTGCCCGCGTCATGCAGCGGCTTGAGCACCACCACCATCTGGATGGTGGAACAGTTGGGATTGGCGATAATGCCTTTGTGCCAGGACAAATCGTCCGGGTTCACCTCCGGGACCACCAATGGAACCTCAGGGGCCATGCGCCAGGCGCTGGAATTATCCACCACCACGCAACCGGCCCTGGCCGCAATGGGCGCGAACTTCTCGGACGTGCTCCCGCCCGCGGAAAACAGGGCCAAATCCATGTCCTGAAATGAGTTTTCGTTCAGCTCCTCCACCACCAGTTGGCCGTCCCGAAAGGGTACTTCCTGTCCCGCGGAACGGGACGAGGCCAATGCCCGCACCTGGGTGGCCGGAAAGTCCCGCTGTTCCAGGGTCTTAAGCATTTCCCGGCCCACGGCGCCGGTGGCCCCGACCACGCCGACCCGCAATTGTCCTGATTTCATTCTATTTTCTCCTTAATCATGATGTGTATTCTATCGCTTTCGGATGGGTCTCTATTCGTGTTTTTCGCGTCCTTCGCAGTTCACTCTTTATCTGTCGGACTTGTCTGCCAACTCCTCCGCCAGTTCCATGATTCGCAAACATCCGTCCGCCCGGTTCATGGTATACAGGTGTACCCCAGGCACGCCCTTGTCCAACAAATCGCGAATCTGCGCTGCCGCTTGGGCCATGCCCACCTTCTGAACCGCCTCGTCACCGCCCTGAACATCGGCCTGTTCCAGCCGGGCCAGGAATGGACCGGGCAGACGTGCCCCGCACAGTGAAGTGATCCGCTGAATGACCTTCAAACTGAAGATGGGCATAATCCCCGGCAAAATGGGCTTGGTGATGCCGATTTCCCTGGCCCTGGCCACGAAATCCCAATACCGCTGATTATCGAAAAACAACTGGGTCACGGCAAATTCGCCGCCCAGGTCCAGCTTGTGTTTCAAAAACAACAAATCCTGCTCCAGGCTGACCGCCTCCGGATGCCCTTCAGGGTACCCGGCCACGCCGATGCCCATGTCCGGATAGCCTTTCCGGATGAACTCCACCAGATTACAGGCATGGCGAAACCCCTCATCCGAGGGTGTGAACGTGGTTTCGCCCTTGGGTGGATCACCTCGCAGAGCCATAACGTTCTGGACGTCGGCCTGGGTCAGGTCGTCCAGAAAAGCCTTGAGCCCCGCCGCTGAAGCTCCCACGCAAGTCAGATGAGCCATTGGTTCCAGGGCATAATCCCGCTTGAGTCTGGTAACGATTTCCAGAGTCGAGGACTGGGTGCTCCCTCCGGCGCCGTAGGTCACGGAAACGAATAAAGGATCCAGAGAACGCAATTCCTGTACGGTGTCGAAGAACCTCGGCCACAATGCCTTGTCCTTGGGTGGAAAAAATTCCAGGGAAAGCCTGGACCGTTCCGCTTTTCGCAATAAATCGCTGATTTTCACAAACAACTCCAGTAATCATGTTTCGTCAATATTTTTAGTGCGTTTCGGGTGTGTTTTGTGGTTCCAATGTATATACGCCTAAAGGGTTTCCGGATGGAAACTACATAATGGTTTCGCCAATCTGAAAGATAGGCAAATACATGCTCACCACCAACCCACCGACAACCACTCCCAAAAAAACGATCATCATCGGCTCCAGCAACGAGGTCAATGTTTCCACCGCCACATCGACTTCGTTGTCGTAGAAGTCCGCGACCTTGGACAGCATGTGATCCAGGGAGCCGGTGGACTCTCCGATGGCGATCATCTGAATGACCATGGGCGGAAAAACGCCCGTGGCCTCCAAGGGATCGGCCAAGGTCTGCCCCTCGGCAATGCTCTTCTTGGCCTCCAGAACGCCCAGTTCAACGGTCTTGTTGCCCGAGGTCCTGGCCACGATGTCCAGAGCGTTCAAGATCGGCACGCCGCTGGAAACCATGGTCGAAAGGGTCCGGCTGAACCTGGCCACGGCCACCTTGCGCAACAAGGGGCCGAAAACTGGCAGGGTCAAAAGCCAGAAGTCCGCCATGATCTTGACCCGCTCAATCCGATACAAACGTTTGGCGACCACTGCGAAAACAACCACGCCCCCGATCATCCAAAGGAAATTGTCCTGGGTAAAACGGCTCAGATTGATCACGATCTGGGTGGGCAGGGGCAAGGCCGCGCCGAAATCCGCAAACATGGTCTCAAAGGTGGGGATGACGAAAATGAGGATAATGGCAATAACGGCCACGGCCACGGTGACCACCACGGCCGGATAGACCATGGCCGACTTCACACGGGCCTTCAGTTTGGCGGCTTTTTCCAGATACTCGGCCAGGCGCAATAAAATGATGTCCAGGATGCCCCCGGTTTCGCCGGCATTGACCATGTTTGCGTACAGGTCAGTAAAGACCTTGGGATGCTTGCGCAAGGCCTCGAACAGAGAGCTGCCGCCTTCGATGTCGTTGCGCACGCTGTACAAAATGCGCCGCAACATCTTGTTCTCGGTCTGTTCGCACATGATCTGCAGAGACTGGAGAATGGGCACCCCGGCATTAATCATGGTCGAAAACTGGCGGCTGAAAATGACCATGTCCCGGTCCGTGACCTTGCCTTCCAAAAAGGTCCCTTCCAAGATGTCCTTGGGTTTGGGCTTGACCTTCAGCTGCGTGAACCCTCTGCGGCGCAAAGCCGCATCGGCCATTTCCAGGGTGGGGGCGTCAAAATCGCCCTTGACCCTGCGTCCGAGTCGATTTCGACCTTTATAGACAAATATGGACATAAAGTGTTCCTGATCAATCAACCAGGGAGAGGAACAGCCGCCAGTCGAGCCACGACATCCTGGTCCGCCTCGAGAAAGTCAAGACCATTGCGGCCCGGGATGATCCAGGCCATGGCTTGGCCCTCCAGCGGAGTCGGCCAGCCCTGAAACGCGGATACCCAAAAAAAGAAAAGCTGGACGTCCAAATTCGGGTAACGGTGTGTTTTTTCTTGCCACAGGAAAAAAGACGTGGCGGTGATGGATAGTTCCTCTTGCAGCTCTCGCACCAAGGCCTGCTCCAAGGTTTCGTCAAGCTCTGCCTTGCCGCCGGGGAACTCCCACCATCCGGCCATGTGTTTTCCCCTGGGACGTTGCACGGCCAAATACCGACCGCCATCCCAAATAATTCCGGCAACGACCCTGACTGGCACCATGGCATGCGGCTCCATCTGTTGCGCACTGACTAGCGCAAAATGCCTCGATTGGCCAGACAAAACGTGTCAACAACCGAGGCTGAATCAAACGCCCCCGGAATGTTCATCCGTGGTGGAGAATACATGCTGAATTTGATGTGCCCAAGCCATTATCATAAAAAATTCACGCCCCCGGGCGCTGCAATCTTGTCCGAAAGCCTGTGCATTGACGATACTGAAAAGAGAGTCTAGAAAAAAAAGATGCGCCCGTAGCTCAGCCGGATAGAGCGTCGGACTTCGAATCCGCAGGCCGGGAGTTCGAATCTCTCCGGGCGCACCAAAAAATCAAGGAGTTAGGTATCAACACGTAACTCCTTTTTTTATTCCAACAACGATTGTCAAAAAAATCGCGACCCTATTCATCCTGCAAAGCAACATGATTCCTGTCCAGAAGACAGACAAAAAACACCTTGGGTACCTCTGTCGTGGTCCAAGCATCGGGACCTTGCTAATCCAACCGGTCCTTTATGACCTGACATCCATCCGCTCCGAATTCTCTTCGCGTTCCAACAATTCAGGGTCATTGCTTTTTCCGCATGGCCCGCTGCAACTCCGCGCCCAGGACGCCCAGCTCCTTCTCCTGGGGTGAGTGGCCCCTCCAATCCTCGCTGTGGTTCGCTTCCGCCAACGCCAGGGATATTCTTCGTTTGTCCATGTCAATCACGTCAATGGTTACGGCAATCGTGTCGCCGGACCTGGCTTTGAACACGGCTTCATTCTCGCCGCTCTCCAGGCGTGAACCGGGAAGCAACCCGACCACTCCCGGCTCCAGCCTGATGAACAGACCGAAACTTTCCCGCTTTTCCAGGACGCCTTGCACCACCTGGCCTTTGGTGTACCGCTCGGCCAGCCCTTCCCAAGGATCGCCCTCGGCGTCGCGCATGGACAATCCGATGCGCCGTGCGTCCAAATCAATGGTCTTGATCATCACCGGCACGTTGTCCCCGGATGTCATAACTTCTTCAGGTCTGTGCACCCGCTTCAGGTAGCTCATCTCGCTGACGTGCACGAGACCTTCAATGCCCGGAGCGATCTCCACGAACGCCCCAAACGGGGCCAAGCGAGTGACCGTGCCCTGGACAATGTCGCCGACCTGGTACTTTCCGGACACCTCATCCCAGGGATCGCGCAGAGCCTGCTTCATGGACAGCTCAATTCGCACCCGACCCTTACCCTGGTCCTCCATTTTCAAAAACTTGACCGTGACCGTATCCCCCGGCGCCGCAACGTCCTCGGGGGCAAGAGCCCTGGACCAGCTCAGCTCGGAAATGTGCACCAACCCTTCCAGCCCGGGCGCGATCTCCACGAACGCCCCAAACGGGGCCAAACGAGTGACCGTGCCCTGGACAATGTCGCCGGGTTTGGCTTGTTTCATGAACGCGGCCAGGGATTCAGCCTGATCCCGGTCCAACAACGCCCTTCTGGAAACAACGATATTGCGGCCTCGCTCCTCAATGCGGGTGACCAAAAAAAGGAGGGTTTCCCCGACCAAAGCTTCCGGATCGACCACGGGCCGGGAATTCACTTGGCTCAATGGACAAAAGGCAGTCTTGCCCTGAACGCTCACCCGAAAACCGCCCTTGCAGGTTTCCTTGATCCGGCCTTCCACGGGAATGCCGCCTTCCATGGCATCTTGCAATTGCTCCGCACCGCCTTCGCCACTCATGGTGCGGGCCAGTCGAACTTCACCGGCCTGTCGGGAAACCACGAAAAGCTCCACTTCGTCGCCTTCTCGCAGGGAAAAGCCGCCGTCTTTGTCCGCCAGTTCATTCTTGTCCACCACCGCATCGATCTTGGCGCCGGTATCCACGTAGACCAATTCCTCGCCCACAGTGATGACCCGGCCCGTGATTCGGTCTCCCACGCGAAGCTCGGGCTTGGGCTCCATCTCCGAGGCCGCGAAAAGTTCGGCAAAACTCTGTTCCATGCTTTCATCAGACATGACGTATGCTCCTTATGACAGGCAGATGGTGTGCTCACAAACGAGGTGCAAAGATGAGTTTTGCCCCGGGGTATATGCAAACCAGGTTATCAATCGCTTGAAACCGCTGACAAAAGCCGCGGCGGTCCTCTCCTTCATGCTCAACCTTGGGCAAACAAGGCCTTGATCGCCTGCACATGCTCCAGAAGGGCGATCATGATCTGTTCCACCTTGTCGTGGTCCAGTTGGAGCCGGCCCATGACCGCCTCTGAAATCCGGTATTGCATCCCGTCCAGGCCCTGTCCCATTCCGGTAAGCCTGGCAATGGCGTCGCCGGCGTGCACCAGGTCCAATGCCGGGTTCGGACGCGGACAGTCTTCCGGTTGCAGTCGATAGCGGACCACGTCAACGATCTCGCCAGGCAGGTTCCAGAACCGCAGCAATTCAGCCCCAACTTCCACATGATCCGTGCCCAGGACGCGGCATTCCGCCGACTCAAAAGAAACCCCTTCCTGCTCGGCTAGCTGGACGACTTCTTCGCCGTGCTCGCCCAGAAACTGGTCCAAAACGATCTTGCCGATATTGGCCAACAACCCGGCGGTAAACGTATATGCCGGCGCCTTTATGCCGCATTCCACGGCCACCAGTTCCGAGGCAACGGCAATGGCCAGGGAATGATCCAAAAGCGCGTCTTGTGGCAGATCATAGCCTGGTTGTTCCCCGCTGATACGCGGTAAAACCGCGACCGTGAGCAGCACCTGGGTCACCCGCTTGGCGCCCAAGCGAACCACTGCGTCGCGCAGGGTGGAGATGGGATGCACTGCTCCGAAATATGCGGAATTAACCAGGCGCAAGATGTTCGCCGTGATACCCGGATCATGTTGCATGACCTGGGCCAGCCTGCCCAGGTCCACCTCGGAATCGCGCAACAATTCCATGGCCTTTTGAACCGATGCCGGCAGGACCGGAAGCTGCCCGATCCGGGTCAGGATGATCTCGCGTTTCTTCATAGAAAATGTTCCTTGCCCCGGGAGCGGATGACGACTTCGCCGGAATCCACATACAACCGAACGGTTCTGGGGATGGCGCCGCCGAGATCGCTGGCGGCCAAGCTCATCCCGTTGAACTCCAAAAGTCGCAGCAAGGCCTTCTGGTTGCGCTCTCCCGTGTTGAACGGGTGAGGCACGTTCAGCGTATATCCGCACCCCACCGCCTTGAGCACAAGGCGCTCCCGGAGCGCCCCCAGGGCGAACATGCTTCTGATCATGGCCGGAATGCCGGTGGTCACGAACATGAAGGGATTTGCCTCAGCCTTGTTCTTATCCGTGGGCTGGGGCAGGAGACAATGAATCAATCCGGCCACCCGGGTGCGCGGATCATATGCGGTCAGCCCCAGGCAAGACCCCAGGGAATGAGTCGTCAGGATCACGCCGTGCTGATTGGAAACCTTCATGTCTGAAATACGAACATCAATCCGCATATGCTCAAACCTTGTCCGACAGGCCGAAACCAAGCTATATCGTGAAAAATATTGGTTTACCTGGGCTGAATCCAGCAACAGACCGGGACGACTGTTTAAAAAATATTACCAAAGGCTCAATCAATCCTGGCAAAAAACAAAAATCAAATCATCATCTGCTAAAGCCCTTGATACGACAATTCATCGGAATGAAGCAAGGACGGAAAGGTTTACCCACCAGGCCTGCTTATGCGGTCAATTTTGCGTGCAAAACTCGACCCGGTGGGGTGGTAAGTCATGACTCCCCCCCACTGTCCGCTCTGTCAATCTTGCCTCTGACAGACGGATTGATTATATGTATTCATCATCGAATTTGGCGCTTGTGAACAATACCGTGAATTATCAGGAGGTATAACCAATCATGAAACGCATTGCTTTGTTTTTAATGACAAATATCGCCATCATTCTGGTGCTCAGCATTGTCCTGCGTATTTTGGGTGTGGACAGGATCCTCGATGAAAGCGGTGTGGGCCTGAACTATGCCAATCTGCTCGTCTTTGCGGCGGTTTTCGGATTCGGCGGGTCCTTTATCTCCCTGGTCATGTCAAAATGGATGGCCAAACGCATGACCGGGGCCCAGGTCATCACTTCCCCCCGCAGCCAAACGGAAACATGGCTCGTGGAAACCGTCAAAAACCAAGCCACCCGGGTCGGGATCGGCATGCCCGAGGTGGCCATTTTCGACTCCGCGGCTCCCAACGCCTTTGCCACGGGGATGAGCCGGAACAACGCCCTGGTGGCCGTGAGTACGGGGCTCTTGCGGAGCATGAACCAGGATGAGGTGGAGGCTGTCCTGGCTCATGAAATAAGCCACGTGGCCAATGGCGACATGGTCACCCTGACTCTGATCCAAGGGGTGGTGAACACTTTTGTGATCTTCATTTCTCGAATCGTGGGCCATTTCGTGGACCGGGTCATTCTTAAAAACGAGGAAGGTCACGGCATCGGCTTTTTCGTGGCCACCATCGCGGCGCAGATTGTTTTCGGCATTTTGGCCAGCGTGGTCGTACTTTGGTTCAGTCGCCAACGGGAATACCGGGCTGATGCGGGAGGATCCAAGCTGGCTGGACGGGAAAAAATGATCTCTGCCCTGGAAAAACTGAAAAAAGGCCTTCAGGAACCACTACCGGACCAAATGTCCGCCTTCGGCATCAACGGCAAACCCGATGGACACGGTCTAAAACTGCTGTTCATGAGCCATCCGCCCTTGGAAGACCGCATCGCCGCCTTGAAGGGCCAATCTCATCCTTAGGCAATTGATCTCGGGTCCGTCCCGCATCCACGGGACGGACCTTTATTTTCGGCGGCATTCCCCAACAGCGGCCGACAACTTCCGCATGAACCAAACCGGACTCGCTCATGCTCACCCATTCATTTTGCCACGTCCCGGGCATCGGACGCATCAGAGAGCAAAAAATGTGGAACGCGGGAATCCATCGCTGGGACAACGCCCTGCGCTCTAACGCATTCTGCCCCTGCCGGCTGTCCCACGCCGCACGCGCTGTTCTGACCGAGTCCCCGGATCGCTTGTCCAAAGGCGACACATCCTGGTTTGTCCAAAAATTGCCTCAAGAGGAAACCTGGAGGCTCTGTTCACACTTCGCCTACCGCGCCGCTTTCGTGGACATCGAAACCACCAGTGGCCCAGGGCCGGTGAACATCACCACCATTGCGCTTTTTGACGGCAAGACCGTGCGAACCTATGTCCAGGGGCGCAATCTGGAAGCATTCTGCGACGACATTCTGGACTATCCTCTCATGATTACATTTAACGGACGCTGCTTTGACGCTCCGATCATCGAGCGGGAACTGAAAATTTCCCTGCCCGCCCACGTTGATTTGCGCTTTTTGCTCAAATCCGTGGGTGTCAAAGGCGGCCTCAAGGCCTGTGAACGTCGGTTGGGCATGGACCGTGAGGAACTGGACGGTCTGGACGGTTATTTCGCGGTGCTGCTCTGGCAGGAATATGAAGCCAGGGGCGACGAGCAGGCCCTGGAAACACTACTGGCCTATAACGCAGCGGACGTCCTCTCCATGCCCATACTCCTTGAGCATGCCTATGCGGCCAAATTGGAGCAAACGCCTTTCACCCACTTGCCCAGGTTGCGAGCAGCCAAGGCCGACAACCCGCATCAAGCCCATTCCAGCGTGATCAAACGCATCCGCAAACGCTTCGGAATTCGATTTCTGCCGAAGATGGCTGCTGAATAAGCACCAATAAAATAATCAACGCAAATTTTTACAAAGGCCTGCTACGAAACCCTGCTCCCGGGCGGCACCTGCTTTGAAGGCCCCAGCAGTTGCAATCCCTCCGGGGCATGCACGGCCAGGACCATGCCCTGGGACGTAACCCCGCGCAATTTACGGGGCTTGAGATTGGCCACAACCACCACCTGCCTGCCGATCAGCGCGTCTACGCTCCAATGCTGGGCAATCCCGGCCACAATGCTGCGCGCCTGATCCTCGCCCAAATCAATCCCCAGATGCAGCAATTTGTCCGCGCCCTGGACCGGCTGGGCCGAAATCACCGTCCCGACGCGCAGATCCAGTCTCTGGAAATCCTCGAAATCCAGTAATTCCGCCGTGTGGAAAGACGTGACGGGAAACGCTTCAGCCTTGCCCTGTCTTGCCGCTGCGGCTGGAACACCCGCAGCTTCCGGGGTTTTGAGTTCCACCCGCGGAAAAAGATTGGACGCCGCTGCCACTTTGGTCTGCGGCTCCAACAGTCCCCAATGCAAAAGTTCATCGGCCAGATGGCGCCACTGTTGGGCTGGCCTTTCCTCTCCCAACTGGGCCAGCATGGCCTCGCTTTCTTCGGGCATCACCGGCCAAAGATGCACGGCCACCTTGCGCATGCCCTCCAGGAGGGTGTACATCACCGTGCCCAGCTCTTCTTGCCGTTTTTGCTTGAACAACGCCCAAGGTTGAGACGCGTCCACATATTTGTTCAAGATTCGCACCAAAGTCCACAAGGCTTCCAGGGCCATGGAAAACTGGAAGCGCCCAAACAATTCTTGATAATTCTCCAGGCATTCCGCGGCCAATACATGGACTTCCTCATCCTCCACGCGAATCGGCCCTGGTTCGGGCACCCGACCGTCAAAATATTTCCGGGTCATACTTAAAACGCGGCTGAACAGATTACCCAAATCATTGGCCAAATCCGCGTTGAATCGATTCACCAAGGCGTCCTCGGATACACTGGCGTCGTGGCCGAACTGCATTTCTCGAAGCAAGAAATAACGAAACGCACCCCGGCCGTAGGTCCGGGCAAAATCCAACGGGTCCACCACATTGCCCAGGCTCTTGCTCATCTTGGTGTCCTGGACCAGCCAGTAACCGTGCACATTCAGATGCCGATACAGGGGCAGACCCGCGGAAAGCAGCATGCACGGCCAAAAAATGGCGTGAGGCTTGAGAATGTCCTTGGCCACGAGGTGTTGAGCCTCGGGCCAGAATGTCCGGAAGCGCTCACCGTCCGGCCACTCCAGGGCAGTGACGTAGTTGAGCAGGGCGTCGAACCAGACATAGGTCACATAATTCCGGTCAAACGGCAGCTCAATTCCCCAGGACAAACGGCTCTTGGGCCTGGAAATACACAAGTCGCCCAAATCCTCCCGCAACAGGCCGAGCACCTCGTTGCGATACCTTTCCGGCCGGATGAACTCCGGATTCGCTTCGATGTGCTTGCGCAAGGGTTCCAGGTATTTGGACATCCTGAAAAAATAGTTCTTCTCCTTGATGAATTCCGGAGCCTGAAGATGGTCAGGACACAGGCCTTCCTTGAGTTCTTTTTCCGTATAGAACCGTTCGCAGCCAAAGCAGTAATAACCGCCGTATTCGCCATGGTAGATGTCCCCACGGTCAAAGACGAGCTGCAAAAACTGCTGAACCCTGGAAACGTGGCGGGCTTCCGTGGTGCGGATGAAATCGTCGAAGTCAACGCCCAGCTCCTTCCATAGGGTTTGAAACCGGGCACTGATGACGTCCACATAGTCCTGGGGAGCAGTATGCCGGTGCTGGGCCGCTCGAACAATCTTGTCGCCGTGTTCATCGGTGCCGGTCAGAAAAAAGGTTCTCTTGCCCATCAGCTTTTGAAAACGGATCATGGCATCCGCCACCGTGGTGGTGTAGGCGTGGCCGAGATGGGGATCGGCATTGACATAATATATGGGCGTAGACAAAAAAAAGGGTTTCAAACCAATACACCTCCACGATGGGATTGTTCAGGATTTATCAGTCTTTTTCTGGGTTTTCCCAGAGGCTCGGTTCTGCTCCCGCGTGGATGACTTGGCCTTGTGCTGAGATCTGTTGCGGGAAGCGTGCGGTCGCCGCTTGGTTTTGCGTGAGCCGGTCTTGCCCTCTTTCTTGGTTTTGCCCCGAAAGCCTCGTCCGGAATCTTTTGCTTGACTCGATTCGGATTTCAACGATTCGTCCCTGACTGCTCGAGAGTCTACCTTCGGTTCCTCGGAAAAAGGCTCCTGAGGGAATGCGGACGTTTTTCCAAGAAAACCATCTGCCAGCTGGCCTGATCGGGTTATCGCCGGTTCCACAACCCTGGCCTTGACCTGGGGGTCAGGCGTGACCGTGGAAGCGGTCCGTCCTGGGCCAACAAGTGTAAACCATTCCTCAAGATCGATTTCTCGTTCACCCTCGGACTCCAGCCAGACATTCAAGGTACGACGGAAATAATTGGCCCTGATAACCTTGGCGGAACCAAGGGCCGTGGAAAATTTCTTGCCGATCTTGGGGCATTGGGCAAGAAACTCCTCGTAATTGGCTTGTTCATAGCTCAGGCAGCATAATAAACGATTACAAACTCCTGAAATTTTTGCCGGATTTAAAAAAAGATTCTGCTCCTTGGCCATCTTGATGGTTGAGGGAGCAAAGTGCCGCAGGAACCGCTGACAACAGACCAGTTGGCCGCAGTTGCCGATGCCACCGACCATCTGGGTTTCATGCCGGGCCCCGATCTGACGCAGCTCGATCCTCGTCCGGAACGCACGGACCAGATCCTTGACCAGTTCCCGGAAATCGATCCTGTTCGGGGCCGTAAAAAAAAAGAGGATTTTGCTTCCGTCGAACAGCACGACCACGTCCACCAGCTTCATGTCCAGTGCACGTTCCTGGATGCATCGACGACAAAGCACATAGGCCTTGCGTGACAAATCCCGGTTTTCCCGGTCTCTGTCCAAATCTTCCGCCGTGGCTGCTCGAAAAATATCAGGAAGCTCCAGGACGGGCTTGTCCTGATCGGATAAGGGCTCAGGCATGGGGGAAATCCGCTCCACCCTGCCCATGTGCAAATCACCTTCCACATGGACCAGGGCATGATCACCCACGGCCATGACATAGGCCCCGGAGTGATAAAAATACAGCCTGTTTCCAACGGGAATTCGCACGGCAAGAATATGGCTCATGATGGATCCATCAACTTGCAAGCAGATTCGCGGCCTGTTCCAGCACTTTGGGGATCCCTGAGGGATCACCGCCCCCGGCTTGAGCCATGTCCGGCCTGCCCCCGCCGTTGCCTCCCACCAGGGGCGCCAATTTTTTCACCAGCTCCGAGGCTGTAAAACGGTGGTGCAGATCCCTGCTCACCGAAACAATGAGCATGACCTTGCCCTCGTTTTCCGCAGCCAGGACAATCACCCCGGTGTCCATCCTGGAACGCAAATCGTCCATCAGTTCCCGCAAGGCCTTGACGTCGGCCACATCCGCCCGAGCAGCCAGCAGGCGGGTGCCGTTCACATTCCGGACCTGTGTCGCAAGATTCTGGCCTCGGCCGGACATCAGCCGACATTCCAATGTTTCATTTTGTTTTTGCAGTTCCCGAACCTGATTGAGCAGGGAATTGATCTTGATGGTAAGATCCTGAACAGGAATCTTGAGCATCTGGGACGCCTTTCGCAGCAAGGCTGACTGCTTTCGATAATGCTCCAAAGCCTTTTCTCCTGCCAGAGCCTCGATCCTGCGGACCCCGGCGGCAATGCCGGATTCGGAGAGAATCACAAAGGAACCGGCCTGGCCCGTGGTCCGCAGATGGGTGCCGCCGCAAAGTTCCGTGGATACTCCCGGCACTTCCACCACACGCACCTCTTGGCCATATTTCTCACCGAAAAAAGCCAATGCCCCCCTCTTTCGAGCCAATTCCGGGGTGGTCACAGCCACATCCAGCGCGATGTTCGCCAGAATGGTCCGATTCACCTCGTCTTCCACAAAACGCAGCTCCGTGCCGTTCATGGCCGCGGTATGGGTAAAGTCGAAACGCAGCATATCGGGAGAAACCAAAGACCCTGCCTGGCGCACATGATCGCCCAGGACCTTGCGCAGGGCCGCCTGCAACAAATGGGTGCAGGTATGGTGACGGGCCGTGTCCAGTCGCTGGTTTTCGGCCACACGCAGGTCTGTTTCCTGATCCAGAAAAATTTCACCCTCTTTGATCTGTATGCGATGGGCCACCAAATCGGCGCTGACCTTGAGCACATCGGTGACTTCCGCCTTGCCCGAAGGCGTTGTCGCCTGGCCGCGATCCGCGGTCTGCCCCCCAGAGGCAGCGTAGAACGGCGTCTTGGCCGTGATCATCCAGCCCTGGTCCCCGGCCTGGAGAACCTCATGACTTTCGCCTTGATCGTCGGTCAAGGCCGTGATTCGACTTATGATCTGAAAATCGTCGTAGCCCACGAAGCGGGATGTCAGGCCAGCTTCCAGGAACGACCCGAAAAGCACGGCCGGATCAACTTCACCGCTGCCCTTCCAGGCCTTTTTGGCCCTGGCCTTCTGCTGGGCCATGCACTGCTTGAAGCCGGCCTCGTTTACGCCGAACCCGTGCTTTCCGGCCACGTCATGGACGATGTCCAGGGGGAAGCCGAAGGTATCGTAGAGTTTGAAGGCGGTCTCACCGGAAACGTCGCTCTCCTTGTTCGCCGCCAGCCGGTCCAGTTCATCGGCCAGCAGTTTCAGACCCTTGTCCAGGGTCTGGCCGAATCGCTGCTCTTCCTGGCCCACCACCTTGACCATGAAGGACAAGTTTTCCAGCAGTTCGGGATAGGTACTGCCCATGCGCCGACACACATCCTCACAGATCAGGTGCAAAAACGGCTTGGTTAAACCCAAAAGCCGACCAAAGCGATAGGCCCTGCGGATCAAGCGGCGCAACACGTACCCTCGGCCTTCGTTGGAGGGCACGATGCCGTCGGCCACGAGAAAGGCCACGGACCTGCTGTGGTCGGCGACCACGCGCATCGCCGTGTCCGTATCGGGATGTCCACCGTAGTTTTTGTTGGAAAGCTTGCCGATGTGGGCGATAAGCGGGGTGAACAGATCGGACTCGAAGTTGGAATATACGCCCTGGCACACCGCGCTGATCCGCTCCAGCCCCATGCCCGTGTCTATACTCGGCCGGGGCAAGGGATGCAGCGTTCCGGCGGAGTCCCGTTCATATTGCATGAACACCAGGTTCCAGATTTCCAGGAACCGGTCGCAATCGCATCGGCCAATGCCGCAGCTTGGACCGCAGGACATAGCCTCGCCCTGGTCGATCAGGATTTCCGAGCACGGTCCGCACGGACCGGTATCGCCCATGGACCAGAAATTGTCCTTTTCGCCCAGGCGATAAATCCGTTCTGGGGACAGACCGGCAATTTGCTCCCAAAGCCCGACGGCCTCGTCGTCGTCCTGGAACACCGTGGCATAGAGACGTTCCTTGGGCAATCCCATTTCCTCGGTCAGGAAACGCCAGGCAAAATCAATGGCCTCGGCCTTGAAATAGTCGCCAAAAGAAAAATTGCCCAGCATCTCGAAAAACGTATGGTGCCTGGCGGTGCGTCCGACGTTTTCCAAATCATTGTGCTTGCCGCCCACGCGCAGGCATTTCTGGGAGCTTACGGCCCGTTGAAAGGCACGCGTTTCCAGCCCCAGAAAAACCCGTTTGAATTGGACCATCCCCGCGTTGGTGAACAGCAAGGTGGGGTCCTCCCGGGGCACGAGGGAGGAACTGGGCACGATTTCATGTCCGTTGTTGGCAAAAAATTCCAAAAAACGCTGCCGAATGGTTTCTGCTGTGATCACGAAAAAGGCTCCTCAACCGGGTGGGTATGGGTGAAACAATGCATTATCTCGACCTCATGAACACTTCTCGCCACGTTCCAAGTCGCCATCAAGATCAAAATCATCATCAACATCGAGGCTGCATCACTGCGCTGTTTCATCCTGCCTGGTCGCGCCAGCGGCGGGTGGCTCGATCACGCCCAGATGTTGCAACAACTGGCTCTCCATGCTTTGCCGCAGATCCGGATTCTCGCGCAAAAATTCCCGCACATTCTCGTATCCTTGACCCAGTCGCTCTGAACCGAAAGAAAACCAGGACCCGCTTTTATCCACGATCTTGTGCTCCACGGCCAGCTCCAGAATCTCACCCTCCCGGGAAATGCCCGTGCCGTACATGATGTCGAAAATCGCCTCCCGAAAAGGCGGCGCGACCTTGTTCTTGACCACCTTGACCCGAGCCTTGATCCCGATGGACTCGTCCCTGTCCTTGATGGTCTGAATCCGGCGTATATCCAAACGAACCGAGGCATAGAACTTCAAGGCGTTGCCGCCCGGAGTCGTTTCAGGGCTGCCGTAGCCCACCACGCCGATTTTCATCCGGATCTGGTTGATGAACAGTACCGAGGTTTTGGATTTATGAATGGTGGCCGTAAGCTTGCGCAGGGCATGAGACATCAACCGAGCCTGGGAGCCCACCTGGGTTTCGCCCATGTTGCCCTCCAATTCGGCCTGGGGGATCAAGGCCGCCACGGAGTCAATAACGATCAGGTCCACCCCGCCTGAACGCACCAGCATGTCCGCGATATCCAACGCCTGCTCGCCATAATCCGGTTGGGAGATAAGCAATTCATCCGTTTTCACGCCCAAACGGCGGGCATAGGTCACATCCAATGCGTGCTCCGCGTCAATAAACGCGGCCACCCCGCCTTTCTTTTGGGTCTCGGCAATAATGTGCAAGGCCAAGGTCGTCTTGCCCGAAGATTCCGGTCCATAAATCTCAGTGACCCGGCCCCGGGGAATGCCGCCGATGCCCAAAGCCAAGTCCAAACCAATGGATCCGGTGGGGATAGCCTCAATAGCCTGATGAGCATCATCGGACAGACGCATCACCGAGCCCTGACCGTATTTGCGCTCAATGGTGGTCAAAGCTGTTTGCAACGCCTCGCGGCGGGCATCCTGGGGTTCGACAGCGGGTTTGCGGGCCATGATCATCTCCTTGGATGCAGGGTCAATGCATGAACGAAAGTCTAAAAATATACCAAAAGACATATTCATGAGCAACAGTATCTTTCTGTAAAAATCGCACAGGACCTGATTGTCGCTCGCAAGCACAGCCTGAACCGGCGTTTTAAAATTGCCTGACTGACTGCATTGCCACCAGGCATGTCCTTGGATAACATGACGTATGAACCGCAAATACACCGCCCTGGCGCTCTTTTCCGGAGGTCTGGACAGCATTTTGGCCATGAAGACCGTTGCCTCCCAGGGTCTTCGCGTGCTCGGCCTGCACTTCTGCTCGCCCTTTTTCGGCCATCCCCGGAAAATCAACCACTGGCGGATCGAATACGGCCTGGAAATCGAATCCGTGGACATTCACGAGGAATTCGTCTCCCTGCTGCGCACCGGCCCTCGTTTCGGCTACGGCAAGGTGCTCAATCCTTGCGTTGACTGCAAAATCTTGATGCTGACCAAGGCCAAGACTCTTCTGCCCGAGTTTGGCGCGCGGTTCATTGTTTCCGGCGAAGTTCTGGCCCAGCGCCCCATGTCTCAACGCCGGGACGTCATGAATCTGATCAGCAAGCAGGCACAGGTTCAGGATATCCTGCTCCGCCCGCTTTCCGCCCTGCGTTTGAAACCCACTTCCATGGAGGAAGAAGGCTTGGTGGACCGCTTGCAACTGCACGGTATTTCCGGACGCGGGCGAAAGGATCAATTGCTCCTGGCCGAAGCATTCGGCCTCCAAGAAATCCCTACGCCTGCCGGAGGATGCCTGCTGGCGGAAAAAGAGTCTGCCAAGCGTTTCTGGCCGGTGATGGCACGACTTTCTGAACCAAACGCGCGGGACTTCAGGCTGTGCAACGTCGGACGTCAATACTGGAACGGGGCGCATTGGCTGGTGGTGGGCCGAAATCACTGCGACAATGAATGCTTAAAAGAGATGGCCGGCAAGAACGACCTGCTTTTCAAGGCCGCTGATGTTCAAGGCCCCCTTGGTCTTGGACGCCAAAGACCAGACAACGTCTGGGATGAGGCGGTCATCCATATGGCCGCCTCCTTTGTGGCCGGGTTCAGCGAAAAGCACCATGCCGCTGAAACGGCCGCTCGCGTCCGGGTCACGCTGTCCAGTCGTCAGTGGATTATCGAATGTGACCCGGATGCACGTACCCGGGCCAAGGAATTTTGGAGCAAGATTGCTTGGAGCCAGGCGCAAACGGAAAAGAAAAAACGCATGGCCGAACAAGACCGAATTCAGGAATTGACGAAAAAAACCGCGGCAATTTTTTCATTGGAAAACGAATCCAAAGCGTTTTCCCCTTGACGAACAATCCGACTGCTATTCTGACCGGGTTGCCACGACAGCCGTACCTGATCTTGACAATAAGCACCCGGGAAAAACGAACGGTTGTTGACAATTCAAAAAAACTGGTGCCGGACAAGGGCTAGAAAAACAACCTGAATCGAATCAAGCGTTTTTCCAGAAGATAGTTCAAGATCGGTTCGCGACCTTGCAGAACAACCCGCCTGGACGGAGTTTCCTGCACCAACAGCAGAGGCACGCCGCGATAACCGCTGTTGCGCAGGAATATGCCGCCTTTGCGTGTGGAATCGACAACGTTGGCGGAAATCTTCACGTCCGGAACTGACGCTTGCTCAATATCCAAAACAGCCTGAAACACATTCCCTGAAGTCCGGGACTGGTCAAGCAACGCCGAAAGCTTGCGCTGGTCGTCCGGACGGGTGTCCAGTGGCACAAAATTCCACTGCCCTGCTTGCGGTGGATGGACCGCCAGACTGGCAAGCACGTGGGTGCAGAAGGGGCAGTGCAAACTGAAAAAATAGTACAATTGCGGACCGGATGAAGGTGCATCGTGCAGGGTGAACAACACGGTTTCCTGCAAATCCGGAGTTTTTTCAGGAAACAGAAACAATGCCTGAGAGACAAAACCCGCTGTCCAGACGGCCACGCCCAGGATCACTCCAGCCAGGGAGCGACGTGCCCAGCTATAGGACAAAAGAATCAAAAACAGTGTCGCTCCAACCGCATAACAGAGGATACAGCTTTCCTGAATTCCGAAACGCTGAAAACCGAGTATCCCGCCATCAAAAGCCAAGCCGGCCGCCAACAAAATCCCCACGGACATCCACAGCCACGACTTTTCCAGCCGCTTGTCAAAAAAAAGCAGTCCGGCCAGGATCCAGAAAAAAACTGCGCCAAGGCCGATAAACACTATCTCGCCGTATCTGACGAAAGTACCGACCACTGCGCAACCGGTCGTGGGGCACAAACCTCCTCTGCCGGTTTGCTGCAACCAGTATTCCAGGCTGAGGGCCAGGGCGGCGGTCACGCTCAAAAAAACCGGCAGCCAAGATGCAAAATGCTTCTTCATGTATTCACCAAGGTTCATGCTTTTTCAAGTCCTGCGAAAGAACCGGACGAATCAGAAAGCACAGCCCCCACTCCGGGCACGCGTTGAGCAAGCCAGGGGCAAAGCCGTTCCAGGGTCTCTTGCAGGGAGCAACCTTCCATGTCCAGGATCAACTCCGCGGCAGCACGATACAGCGGCTCCCGTTCAGCGTAGAGCTGTTCCAGGCTTTGTCCCGGTCGCCGGGCCAGCCCCCGTCCCTGCCCGTCCTCGACCCTGGCGCTTACGGTATCCGCGCTGACTTGCAGGTAAATCACCGGTCCAAGGACTTTCAGTCTGTTGATGGCCGCAGGCCCATAGATCACGCTGCCGCCTGTGGAAATCACCGTACGCCGCAGCCACAACTCTGAAACCAATTTCTCTTCAGCCCGTAAAAATTCTTCCAGGCCAAGACCGTCCACCAGATCCTGCAAAGCACATCCCCAGTGAGCTTCCAGCAGCCTGTCCGTGTCCAGATGAGCCCATTGCAAACGTTCGGCCAATGCTCGGCCAACCGTTGATTTTCCGGCTCCAGCCATGCCGATCAGACTGATGCAGGGAATGGTTCGCGGAGTGTCCCCGATATGTGTACGTTGAGTATGAGGAGGAAAGGCGGGCACGAGCTGATGAGGGGTCATCCCCCGAGATAAGCTTTTTTAATCTCCGGGTGGTCCATGAGTTCACTGCAGAAGCCTTGCAAACGCAATCGTCCGGCTTCCAGAAGATAGGCTCGCCGGGCAAATTTCAACGCCATGCGGGCGTTCTGCTCCACCAAAAGAATGGTCGTCCCTTCTTTGTTGATTTCCTCCAGGGATTCAAACACGCGCTTCATGAGCAACGGGGCTAGACCCATGGACGGCTCATCCAGAAGCATCAATTGCCGACCGCTGATAAACGCACGTCCCACGGCCAGCATCTGCTGCTCGCCGCCGGACAAAGTTCCGGCCTTTTGGTCCTTGCGTTCGTTCAGCCGGGAAAAAATGGCAAAAACACGCTCGAGGTCACGTCCCACCATTCCTTTATCCTTGCGCGCAAAGGCGGCCAACCTGAGATTCTCAAGAACGGTAAGATTTCCGAAAAGACGACGGCCTTCGGGAACGTGAGAAATGCCGAGCTCGCTGACCACCTTTTCAGGAGGATATGTCAGCATGTCCTTGCCCATGAAGGTCATGACCGTGCCCGGCTCCACCTCCTCGAGGCGGGAGATTGACCGCAGGGTCGTGCTCTTGCCGGCCCCGTTGGCCCCGATGATGGTTACGATCTCACCTTCTTCAATGGTGAAGTCAAGACCCTGCAGGGCCTTGATCTTGCCGTAGGACACTCTCAGATTTTTAACGGTGAGCAACATTATGCAACCACCTTCTCCTCTCCCAAATACGCCTCGATCACCTTGGGATTATTTTGAATTTCTTCAGGCGTCCCCTCTGCGATGACCTGACCGAAGACCAAGGTCTGGACTCGGTGACACAATTCGGAAACAACCTTCAGCCGATGTTCGATCAAAAAAACAGCCGGCTTCAGCGTCTCGTGCATTTTCCGGACAACCTCGATCATGGCCAGCATCTCCTCCGGAGTCATCCCCACTGTGGGCTCATCCAGAAAGAGCAGCTTGGGCTTCGTCACTGCGGCCCGCGCCATTTCCACCCTCCGGGCCGCGCCGTAGGGCAAGTCCGTGGGCCAATGCGAGGCGAATTGCTCTACGCCGAACATCTTCAAGGAGGCGAAGGCTAACTCCTCGACTTCGGCTTCCTCGCGGATACGCTTGGGAGTCTGCAGAAAAGCGCCCGCAAGTCCATAGGTAAATTTTGAATAGCAAGCCATTTTAACGTGTTCGAGCACGGTCATATGCCTCCACAACCGCATTTCCTGAAACGTTCTGGCCAAGCCAAGGGACGCGATACGGTTGGGCGCATGGCCTGTGACGTCCTGGCCGTTGAAAACGATTCGTCCCTCGGTGGGGCGATAGATGCCGGTGATCAGATTGAATACCGTGGTTTTTCCGGCCCCGTTCGGCCCGATAAGACCTACGATCTGGCCGGGCTCGATGGCCAGGTTGTATTCATTCACGGCCCGGAGCCCGCCGAAATTGTGGCTCATATTGGAGACTTCAAGCAATGGCATGAAAGCGTTCTCCCGGTGTTCAGCCGCGTGGCTTGAGCAGGTTGTGGATATTGAATTCCTTGAAGGAGATCAGCCCCCGGGGCCGGAAGATCATCACCAAAATGAGCAGCAGGGGGATGATGATCCATTTGAGAATCTCCAGCGGCCGCAATGCTTCGCCAAGCAGGCTGATGGACACCGCGCCGACGATGGAGCCGTAGACCGAATTCAGTCCTCCAAAATAAACCATGGCCAGCACTTCGGCCAGTTTCTGGATGCCGAAAGTGGAAGGGTTCACAAAGCGCAGCACGTGGGCGAAAAGGCCACCGGCCACGCCCGCCCAGAATGCGGCAAACATGAAGGCGATGATCTTTGTCTTGCGAGTATCCACGGTCATGGCTTCAGCGGCGATTTCGTCGTCCCGCACCGCATTCAAAGCCTTGCCCATGGTCGAGGTCACGAAATTGTTGATCACCCACACGCCAAACACCACGATAATGAAGACCATGGGCAGGCTGGACCAGTCCGGTTGACCTGAAAGCCCCCTGGGACCGCCCAGAAACTCAAGATTCTCCAGGACGCTTTTGATGATGAACGTAAAGGCCAAGGAGATGATCGCCAGATAGTCGCCGCGCGTCTTGAACGAGGGGATGGCAATGACCAGTGCTCCCAAGGCGGACACGAGTCCCGTGAAAAAAAGCCCCAACGGGAAAAATACGACAGCATAGTCCGAGGTCATCATGGCCGGCCCGAAAAGCTGGTCGTTGACAAACAGCCCCACGGTAAACAGGGATGCCGCGTAGGCGCCAAGAGCCATGAACCCGGGGTGGGAACAGGAGAACTCCCCCATGTAGCCGTTGATGACGTTCAGGCTCAAGGTCAGCAGAATGGAGATGAGCATCATCTTCAGCATGATCATGCGGTAAGCGTTGACGTCCGCCCAAAAGTGAAACACGGCATACAACACCGCCAGATGGACCAGCGCGGTCACGACAAGCGGCATCTTGTAAAGAATTCGGGAAACGAGGTTGAATACCGGTGCGCCGATCTTGGCCGTGATGCAAATCGGCAGAATGTTCATCAGCAGTACATACCCCAGAGCACCGGGGATAAGCGCAGGCTGCTTGAGAAAAACCAAAAAGCCGAACAAGACGGGGATCCTTGGCATTCCAAGTGATTGAGCCATTGACAGGCCCACCGCTCGCTCCAGGATGACAGCGACCAACGCGCCGCAGAACCATGCCAGCAGTGGTACGTTGGCGAAGAACCGTCTGACCAGTTCCAGACTTCCGCGCGGATGGCTTGCCGTTGATGTGGTTTGGTGCATGTTTGCGTCCTTGCGAATGCGTTTGAGCCGATGCCTGAAAAACTACAGCCTGAGCCGAGCGCTGTAGGGTTCCCCGAAAAGTCCATGGGGCCTGAAGACGAGAATGAAGAGAATGATGCTGTAAGCGATCAAGTCCCGCAAGGTGGAAGGAAAAATCGTGGCCACGAAAATCTCTATGAAGCCGATCAGAAATCCCGCAATACAGGCGCCCATGATCGAGCCTCGTCCGCCGAGGATTGCCGCGACAAAGGACTTCCAACCGAACAGGATGCCCATGCTCGGATCAAGAATAGGGTAGGCCATGCCGTACATGATGCCCGCAACGGCGGCCAGGGCCGAACCAATGGCGAAGGTCAGCGCCGCGATGGCGTTGATGGAAATGCCCATCAATGGAACCACGGCGTAATCGTACGCCATTGCCCGCATGGCCATGCCCCATTTGGAATGCTGCACGAACTGATGCAGCGCGATCATCAGGGCGATGGACACGAAAACGATCATGATTTTGATGTTGGTCACGGACACGCCGCCCACGGTGTAGGCGGTGGTCGGGATCAGACTGGGGTAAAGCACCCGCTGGGCGCCCATGATGGAAAGGACCGTGGTCTGCAAAATGATGCCGATCATCAACCCGGTTATGGCCGCGGAGGCCCGTGGCGCGCCGCGCAGGGGTCGATAGCCGATGCGCTCCACAAGCATGCCCAGACATGAAGTGAAAAGCATCGCCAAAACAATGGTCAGGACCAGAATCAGCCAGTTGGGCAAAACCACGATGCCGGCCGCACTTAAGGCGACAAGACCTGTGGTAAGGACAAATCCGATATATGTGCCGACCATGAAGATGTCGCCGTGGGCAAAGTTGAAAAGCATCAAGATAGAGTAGACCATTGAGTAGCCCAGGGCGATAAGTGCGTAGAAACTGCCCCACTGCAGGGCGTTGACCACGTTTTGGAAGAAAAAGGTAAGGTTCATGCGGCTGTCTCCCATACCCGCGGACCAGACCTAGGGAAAATTCTCCCCGTGCCTTATCCGTCGACGGACCCTGTCATCCGCCGGTAACATCTGCCCGTGCAAAAGAAAGGCGGGGAGTCTGAACTCCCCGCCGGACCAAATCCAAATGAACGGACTTATGGACAAACAGATTCGTAAAAGCTGAATTGTCCCTCATCGTCGATCTTCACCACCACCGCGCACTTGATCGGGTCGCCGTCCGGGGTAAAGGTCATCTCACCGGTAATGCCGTCAAAATTCGTGACGGCTCCCAAGGCGTTCTTCACCGCTTCGCGATCGTTGGCCAAATTCCCGGTCAGACCTCCGGTGTCCTTGATAGCTTGGAGCATGATGTTCACGGAGTCCCAAGTCAAGGCGGCCACGTCATCAGGGGTTTTGCCGTAAACAGCCTGGTAGCCTTCAATGAAGTCCTTGGTTGCACCGGTGGCGCCGGCTGCGGCGTAGTGGGTGGAGAAGAAATGTCCCTTGCAGTCGTCGCCGCAGAGTCCCATCAGGTCGCCCGACCCCCAGGAGTCACTGCCCATGATCGGCTTGTCCCAACCAAGAGCGCCGGCCTGCTTCACGATCAACGGCACCTCGTTATAGTATTGGGGAACAAAAAGGACATCCGGGTTGGCGCGGATGATATTGGTCAGCTGCGCGCTGAAATCCACGTCCTTGGTGGTAAAGGTCTCAAAGGCCACCACGGAGCCTGGACCGTGAAGTTCTTCAAAGGCCTTTTTGAAGTACTCCGCCAAGCCCTTGGGATAGTCCGAGGCAATGTCGTAGAGCACAGCGGCCTTTGTCGCGCCGAACTCATCGGTCACAAAATTTGCGGCCACCGGCCCCTGGAAGGGATCCAAAAAGCAGCCCCGGAAGACATAGGGACGATTGAGGGTCGCATTGGGGTTTGTCGACCAGGGGCTGATCATAGGAGTTTTGTAGTTGTCGGCCACTCCGCCGGCAGGAACGGCCTGCTTGGAGGCCTGGGGGCCGATGATGGCAAGGACTTCATCCACGGTGATCAGCTTGGTGGTCGCCGCAACCGCGGACTCGGCCTTGGATTCGTTATCGTCATAAATAAATTGGAGTTTGTACTTCACTCCTCCGACTTCCAGACCGCCAGCCTCATTGACCTGTTTGAGAATCATTTCCGCGGCGTTCTTGCTGGATTCGCCCACATCCGGAATGTCCCCGGTCAGGGGGATGGGAAATCCGATTTTGATGACATTTTCCACGGCTTTTTTAGGCGCATCCGCCTGCTCTTTTTCGCCGCAACCGGACAAGACCATGGCCAAAAGAAAAACCACGGTCAACGACATCAACCCAACCAGTGACTTCTTCATACGCTCGCCTCCTCAAATAATGTTATCCATGATACATGGAGATGGGGAAGACCAATAGACGATCTTTTTCCAAAAAAAAAGCCCTTTCCCAAGGTTAATCGTCATCACCATTGCTGGATTTCCCATCTACGTCAAAATAATGTCAGCGTGGCTTTTGTAATCCAGCCAGATCACAATTGAAAGATTTTTTACCGCATATAATATTACAAGGAAGACGCAGTCCAAACAAGGGCCGCCCATTCTTCCCGGGTCAACCGAAAAGGAGCGGGCAGGGCTTGATCCTGGTAGGTTTTCTCGATCCTGGCCACTTGATCAACAAGGATGCCCGACAATACCAAGCATCCGGCCGGCTCCAACCGTGAAACAAGGTCGGCAGCCATTCGCGCCAACGGCCCCGCCAGGATGTTGGCCAGGATCAAGCCGAAACGTTGTCCGCTCTCCAGCACTTCCAGACCGCCTCGACGAATTTCCAAAAGCCCCTCGACATCATTCAGACGTTGATTTTCCAAGGCGTTGTCCACAGCTACAGGGTCGATGTCCAGTCCCAATCCGGACAAACCCAGTTTCGCGCAAGCCAAAGACAGGATTCCCGTCCCCGTTCCCAGGTCCAGAAAACGCGTTTGTGGAGTGATCATGGATTTTTCCCACAACCGAGCCACAGCCTCCAAACACAAGGCCGTGCTGGCATGATGCCCCGTGCCAAAAGCCATTTTGGGCTGAATGACAATGGGAATCAAACCGCGGACATCATCGTGGCCGCCCCGCCATGGAGGCAAAATCACAAAGGTCTCCCTGATGCGCACCGGAACGAAGAATTCCTTCCAGGACTCGCTCCAATCCCGGCCTTCAAAAGGGACCACCGTGCACTGCGCCCGCGGCCACTGTTTTTTAATGGCTCCACTCAATTCCTTGGCTGCCTGTTCAGTGTCCAAGTAGACGATGTACCTGGTTGTATCGGCCTTTGCCGATTCCACCTCCCAGCCCCAGGAGACCTGTTCAGACAAAAATGCGGTGAATACATCATCGTCTTGGTTTGCGATAAGACAATCAAAACGCAAAAGTCTCATGGTCGGGGATTGCCTTGGGATCCTCGCGGGGCAAAAGGATCAAGCATGGTCGGAAGAAAAAGATGATCGCAAGGCCTTTTTCTTGCGATCATCTCCTGGAAAAAGAAACGTTCATGACAAAAACGGCAACTCCCTGCGCAAGGGTTGCCGGAAAGGGGGGATTCTTAGAGCTTATCCGTAAATAATGCCGACCTTTCTATAGGTGATTATCGCAGCGGCCATGTGCAACAAAGCCATATAGGTATCGCTGAGCTTCTCGTAGCGAACCAGAATTTTGCGAAAGCG
>DSBL01000145.1 GCA_011049455.1 Desulfonatronum sp.
GAAACGTCATGGACGCCCTACTACTCCCTTCATGTCAGCTGGGCTTACCGACCACGTCTGGAATATGAACGAATTGCTCAAAACACGTCCTGAAAACCTTGTCATTTAAAAGGGACCACGACCCGAGCTGGAGCAGGCCCTGGAATCAGACGCCCGGCGCAGGCAGGCCGCCCAGGAAAACCTGGATGAGGCGCAGCGGAAGATTGATGCTGTGCTCTCCTTCATTCCCCTGCTGGAAGCCTATGCTGATCGCAACGCGCCAAAGCGGTCCTCGGACCTGGCCAGGTGCGTCCAGGATCTGGAGGTCAGGAGGCCGGAGATCCTGCGCAGGGAGCAGCTGCTGGCCGAGCTGGACAGGGACGTTTTCCTGCTGGACTGGCGCGCCGCTCCGGAGCAGGTCGAGGAACTGGAAAAGGCCCTGCTGGCGATCCGCCATGAGCTTCGGGAAATCGGCCGGGAGCTGGAGCGGCTTGCCGCGACAATGGGCCGACTGGAGCAGGACAAGCGGGACAAGGAGGCTCGGCGCGAGACACTGCTGGAGCAGCTTCGGTCCGCCGAAGTTTGCAAGGCGGTGCTGGAGAAGGAGGAACCCCTCGACGTCCTGCTGGGCCGCGTGGATTTCCAGGAGGCCGAGACCCTGGAAACGGCTGTTCGCGAGCTGAAGGAAAACAGGGACCGGCAGGGAAAAGCGCGTGATGTACTCAATCAGGAACTTGGCGGGATCCAGTCTCAGCTGCTGAAGGTGACGGAGGACCTGGAGCGGTTTGTCAGGAAAGAAATGGAAGAGGCTGCGGAGCAGGAAAACGCCCTGCGCGAGTGGCGGGTCTTTTTTCCTGACGAGGCCCCGCCCAGGCCGGGCGAAAGCCCCAGCCAGGGACTCGTGGAGCGGGCCAGGGTGCAGCGGGAGTCCCTGCGCCAAACCCTTGGCCAGCGAATCGCCCAGGTGGGTTCCGGGCACGGCATTGCCGTGAACACGGAGCGTGAGCCGGACGAGTCAGCCGCGCTGCTGCTGGAAGCCATGATGCCCCAGGGCATTGATCTGGACAGGGAGCAAGAGCAGCTTGATCAGCTCCGGGCCGAGTTGAAAGGAATCGAGGACCGGATCAGGTCCTATGTGGAGGAGATCAAGCGAAACGTCGACGTGGACTTGAACGAACTCGGACGGCGGGTGCACCAGGTCAACCGCATCCTCTCGGATCTAAGTTTCGGCCGGATCAGACGGGTCCAGCTGGACCGGGAGTTCCTGCCGGCCTACGAAGGGCTCAAAAAACTCAAGGGCCAGCAGCTCACGCTCTTTTCCCATGGCGAGTCCCTGACCCTGCAGCAGTTCATCCAGCAGGTCCGGGGCATGGTCGCGCGGTATGCGAGAACCGAGGAGATCAGCGAGGAGCAGATCGCGGACTATCGGACCTACGTCCGGATTCGTTGGACCATCACCGACGCGGAAGGCTCGACCCGGGACGCCGGCTTCTCCAGCGGCGAGGGGCTGGGCATCAATCTGGCCATCTGTCTGAGCCTGCTGTTCTATCTTTCCGGCGGTTCCGACCGGAGCAAGGTGCAAGGAATGCTGCTCATGGCCCTGGACGAAGCTGAACGGCTGGACGAGAAGGCCGTGCTCACGGTCAGATCCCTGCTGGACCGGGTCAACTGCCAACTTCTCGTGGCCCTGCCCAGAACGCTCCAGGTCCCCTCGTCCCTCTGTCACCTGCTCACCCCGCTCTCCCAGGGCGTGACCCACATCTCCGTCTACCACGAGGGCTGATCATGGGGGCAAGATGCCTTCTGAAAACCTGCCTGCGGCTGCGTGACCTTCAGGAGCAGCAAACAATCCGCCATACCAGCCTGCTTGACGAATACGTGTGGGCCGGCATCCTGGAGAGGACCGGCAATCTGGTCAAGATCAAGGATCAAGACGCCCTGAGGGACATCCTTGATGTGCAATGCGCCGGACTTTTGCGGGACAAGGCCGAGGCGGAGCGTCTTCTCCAGGAGCTTGGGCTGGACATCGCGATCACTGCTCTGCCCCGGGAAGCGCTCCTGCTGGCCAGAGCCTTGCGATCAGCACCGGCCATCCCTGAACGAGCCTGGCACCAGCAGCTTTCCGCCGAGCTTTTCGGCGACTCGAAATTCCTCCAGAAGCACCACCTGCTCCTGCGTATCTATTCTCAATGGCGGGCCAATGCCGGAGGCAGCGGGGAACTGCGGATCAAGGCCTTTGAGACGGTCCAGCACGAACAGGGGCTGGACCTGCTTCAGGTCACCGTATGCTGCGGCCAGGCGGTCCTGGACGCCGTCCATGCCTCGGGTCTGCAACACTGGGATTTTTCCAGGCTGGACCTTGTGGTCACCTGCGAAAACCTCTCCCCGTTCCTCCAGCTTGACCTGCCGCGAGGCCTGCTCGTCTCCACCTCAGGCTATGCCGGCGGCGCCGTGAACAATCTGCTGCGCGGCCTTCCGGATTCCTGCCGCTGGGTGCACTTCGGCGACCTTGATCCGGACGGTTTGTTCATTTTCGAGAGGATGCAGCAGACCACGGGACGAGACGGGCGCTTTTTCCCGACGGTTTCGTTCCTCGGAGAAACCGACCTGCCGGGATACCCGGCCAAGCGGACCTGGGAGCCGGAGCGCTACGTCTCGGAGCAGGCCAGGGAACTGGCCCGCTGGGGAGCGGAAAGGAATCTCTACGTGGAGCAGGAGACGATCATGGCTGCTGTCAATGGGCCGGCACTCACTTTGCGACTTTTAAAGGGACAATGATGTCATGGTGAAGCTGGCAGGCAGCAGACGTCATTACGATAATGAGCAGCAAAGTGAGTGCCGGGATGATCAGGATGGAATAGAAAGGGTGCCCCGACATGGTCTTGGCAGATGGAGCGCCGCTCTTTGGAGAAACATGGAGTCCCTTCCTAAAGACGGGGTCGCGGTATCGGGACGAATTCGATAACGCCATGGAGAAGGCTTGGAGCAAGGACGTTGCACTAAGCCAAAAACGGATGACAAAAGACCGAGAACGAAAAAACAATTGGTTGCGACAGCACGATTTTAAAGAACAGACAAAAACAGTCTTTTCAGTAGGATCAAACTGAGGCGTCAGGAGCAGTGCCAACTTTTGAATTGGCATCAAAAGACAAATGGGTACAATTGTACCCATGAAAGTTGTTGCCGATACCAATACGTTTCTTGCCGTTGCTTTGAACGAACCGGAGAAAGATGCTCTGATCCGGACGACATCTGGGCACCAGCTCATTGCTCCCGAGGTTCTGCCATACGAAATCGGCAATGCTCTGACTGCGATGTTGAAAAAAGGCGTCCTTACTCCTCCAGAAGTTGCACTCACCTGGGACGCTGTTCGGCAAATTCCCGTGGAACTCAGGGCGGCTGACATGCGCGAGGCATTGCGCTTGACCGTAAGGTTCCAGATATATGCCTATGATGCGTATTTTCTTGATTGCGCGTTAAACGGCCGTTTTCCTCTCCTGACCCTTGATCGTGGCATGAGACGGTGCGCGCAACAGCTGAATGTACAAATACTGGAGTTTTGATCATGCAAGTATTTACCTATTCCCAGGCCCGCCAGGCATTGGCAACGGTCCTGAACACCGCTCGCTCCGAGCGGGTTTTGATCACCCGTCGCAGCGGAGAAACTTTTGAGGTCACGCTCAGGCCCGCCCCCAAATCACCTTTTGACGTACCTGGAGTGACAACCCGGGCTGCCACTCGGGATATTCTCGCTGCGATTCGAGAATCGAGGTCGCGGGCAAGCGAGCAGGATGCATCTCCGGTGGACAAGGCTTCTCAATGACTCCATGCGCGTCAGAGGATGTGTGTCCAAGGCTGCCGGCTTCTTTGTTCGCTCTCCCTCAATCCTCCAGCCTAATATCCTTCCCCTCCTTGATCCGCTTCATGGTCCTAACCGCGCACACCTTGCCGCACATGGTGCAGGAGTCCTCGTGGGCCGGGCGGGAGGAGGCGCGAAAGGCCCGGGCTTTTTCCGGGTCCAGGGCCAGGCTGAACATGGCTTCCCAGTCCAGATCGGCCCGGGCCTTGGACATCGCGTCATCCCAGTCGCGTGCGCCAGAAATACCCTTGGCAATGTCCGCGGCGTGGGCCGCGATGCGGGCGGCCATGATGCCTTCCTTCATGTCCTCCAGGGTGGGCAGGCGCAGGTGCTCCGCCGGGGTGACGTAGCACAAAAAATCCGCGCCCGCGGCCGCGGCCACAGCCCCGCCGATGGCGCTGGTGATGTGGTCGTAGCCCGGGGCCACGTCCGTGACCAGGGGGCCGAGTACGTAGAAGGGCGCGCCGTGGCAGAGCCGTTTTTCCAGGACCATGTTCGCGGCGATCTCGTTCAGGGCCATGTGCCCGGGGCCTTCGATCATCACCTGGACGTTGCGCTCCCAGGCCCGTTTGGTCAGCTCGCCCAGGACGATCATCTCCTGGACCTGGACCGCGTCCGTGGCGTCGTGCAGCGACCCCGGGCGGCAGCCGTCGCCGAGACTCAAGGTCACGTCGTGCTTCACGCAGATGTCCAAAAGCCGGTCAAAGTGCTCGTAGAACGGGTTCTCGGCGTCGTTCTCCTTCATCCAGGCATAGAGCAGGGAGCCGCCGCGGGAGACCAGGGAGATCAAGCGGTCGGTTTTCTCGATCCGCTCCGCGGTCAGCCGGTTCAGTCCGCAGTGGATGGTCAGAAAGTCCACGCCGTCATCCACATGAGCTTGGACCACGTCATAGAATTCGTCCGCGCTGATATCGGAAAGATTCTTGTCGTAGAACCCAACCGCGTCGTAAATGGGCACCGTGCCGATCATGGCCGTGGATTCGGCGATCAGGGCTTGGCGAAACTCCCGGGTCTTGCCGTAGCAGCTCAGGTCCATGATCGCCTCGGCTCCCAGGCGCAGGGCGTGGCGGACCTTTTCCATTTCCAGGTCCATGTCGTGAGCGTCCTTGGAAATGCCCAGGTTCACGTTGATCTTGGTACGCAGCCCCCGGCCCACGCCCTCTGGGTCCAGGCGGGCATGATTTTTGTTCGCCGGGATGATCACCTCACCGATGGCCATGCGTTCTATCAAGGTTTCCAGAGGCAGGTTCTCCTTGGCCGCCACGATGCGCATCTGCTTCGTGACAATGCCCCGCCGGGCCGCGTCCATCTGGGTGGTATACGTCATTGTTGCGCCTCCTGCAGAGCCGTGTGCATGATCCGGCGCAGCATCCTCACCTGATGGCCGATGTCCGGCTTGGAAACGATTTCCGAAACCATGGCCATGCAGCGCGCCCCATGCCGGACCACTTCCGCGATATTACTTTCTTTGATGCCGCCAATAGCCACGACAGGCAGGGCAACATTTTGCAGAACCCAGGTGAGAAGATCCAGACCCACCGGCGCGCAGGCGTCTTCCTTGGTCCTGGTGGCGTAGATCGGGCCCACGCCGATGTAGTCGACGCCCAGACTCAACGCGTCAACAGCTTCCTGCCGGGTTTGCGTGGACAGACCGATGATTTTTCCGGACCCGAGCAGCTTGCGGATGGCAGGTACCGGCAAATCGTCCTGCCCGACGTGCACGCCGTCCGCGTCCACGACCTGCGCCAAAGCAACATCGTCATTGACCACGAAGAGCGCGCCGTACCGGCTGGTCAATGCCCGGATAATCTCACATTCCTGTAGTTTTTGAACCGGAGTTTTTTTCTTTTCCCGGTACTGGACAAGCTTCACACCCGCGTCCAGCATCGCTTGAACCACGTCCAGATTGGATCTGCCCAGGGAATGCTCCTCGCTGGTCAAGGCATAGAGATCCACGTCACGCAACGGATTGTCCACGAAAGTCCCTCCCTTTGTCAGCAATGTCCGGACGCTATGGCCGGGCGGCCGGCTTGGCAAAATCACATCCGCGAAGAACAAGGGGAGGGCAAGGAACGCCTTTTACGGAATTTGATCAAAAGGGCGCGGCCAGGAAGGTTCGGCCTGAAGCGGTGCAAATCCGATGAGGCGATGTGCGCGGCGCTTCCCTACGACGGCATGATCCGTGTCAGGTTCCAAGGGTCGGGGCGCGTGCCCCCTCTCAGCCTTGCGGCTCCCCCAGCAAAAAATACAAGCGGCTCTTTCAACCGGCGCCGTTATCCTGATGCCGGCTGAAAGTGTTGCCGAATGTCAAGACAAGACGACGTTTACCAACATTTTCTTGAAAACAAAAGAATCCTGGCTATAAAATCTTGCGCTCCAATTTCGCGTCCTGCTCCAAAAAAACCGGACCAAGAACGTACACGCGGATCTTGCTGCTGCGCGGAAACTCCTTGCGCAACAGGGATTGCAGAAGCTTGCGCAACTTGTCCCGGGGCACGCCTTGATGCAGCCTGTGTTCAAACCCCTCCTGCAGGATGCTCCAGGTTGCTTGGGCGTCACGGCGGAACATGATCCGCCGATTGCGTTTGTAGGTCCGGATTTCCAGGCAGTGCCCCGACGGCAGCTTTTCCAGCCGCTCAAGCAGGGTCTGAATAGCTGAACTCTTGTCGATCATGCATTGTCAGTGTCCGACCAGGCAGATGCTGGCCTTGTCCAGGGCCTCTTGTCTGACCCAATCCCATTTTTCCCGAAACAGACTGTCGTTGCGGTACAATTTGTCGTCGCTCAAGCGCTGCATGAAACGGTCTCGTTGGCCCGGACCGCCGTTGTACATGGCATAGAGCAGGCCCGCGACAGTATCCGCGTCCCACGTCCGGTCAGGTTCGCGGCGCATTTTGGGTTCGGCGTATTTGGTCAGGTAAAGTTCCAAAATTTTGGTTCCGGCGCGGGCGTTGTAAGCGATATCCCAGCGCAACTTGTACTGATCGTAAATGCCCCGCCAGACCCGTTCGTTGATTTGCATCAGGCCCACGGAGGTATTGTTGTAGGAGCGCAAAAACGTGACCTGTTCCCCGGTGGCGACGAACTGTCGAAAACAGCTTTCCTGCCAGGCCGTGGCCAGAACCAAGTCTTCAAACATGAGCGCATGTTCCTTGACCATGCTGCTCTCTGACACCGTAATCGTGGCCTGCTCCCTGAGCAGGGTCTGCACCCTGTCCAGGTAGCCGTGCAGGTCGCTGCGACGAAAAATCCAAGGATCATCTCGGCCGAAGCCGAAGGACTCGGCCCTGGCCGGTGCCGCAAAAAGTCTGCCCAGCAGGCTAAAAAACCAAGGCAGCGCGTGCGACGGCAAAGGAGCCTCGTCCAGGGTGGAGTGGTCCTCCAGACCCAACGTACGCAGCAAATCCGGAAGCACCTCGGGACCATAGTCCAAAAGCGTTTCTTTGCCCTCCGCCAACAAATGGGCCAGGCGCAACAGCCCTTCCCTGCTGATGTCCAAACCCAGGGCCGGTCCAAGCTTGTCCAGGGCCACCAGGGCGTCGGATGCCGAGAAAAAGGCAAAATATCCCAGCATGGAGCCTGATCCGGGGCTTGCCAAATGGCTGCGGAAAAGCGGCCCCAAGACCCCCCACGCCTCGACGAATTGAGCTCGCACCAGATCCCTGCCGGGCTCCGGGGCCTCCAACTCCTCCAGGAAAGCGTGACGCAAGCGCAGCAGAACATCTAGCAGCAGCAACCGTTCCTCGGCCTCCAGTTCCTTGCCGGCCAGGGTCGTGATGATGTTCACCAGGAAGGCGTCCCAGACCTCCCAGCCGGCGATGAACCGCTCCAGTTCCTCATCTGTGAGTTGCTCCTCCGCAGCCTCTTCCTGAACATCCTCGTGGAACAATCCCCATGGGACGCTGATTTCATTTTCCAACCGCAGCCCAAGGGGTTCCACCGTGACCACGCCGGGACGTAGGCTGGCAAGCATTGCCAACATCAGGTCCGGCTGGTCCTTGGGCATGATCAAGGGAAGAAACTCGCGCAGCTCCATAATTGGTGGACCCAAGTCCACGCGAATGGTTTCCTGATGACCGAACACATGTTCTTCAACCATGCTCCAGGCCAGATTGGCCAATCGGGCGGGTTTCCTGTCCGCGGTCAACAGCAGGGAGGACTCTGTGGAGAATCCCAGGGTCCAGTCCGCAGGATTGATCGCGGGTGTTTTATGCATCACCAAAAAGCCATCAAAAGTCACGGGAAGCAGGCACACACTGCCCACGCCCAACCCGTGTCGAACATACAGCCGGATTTCCAAAAAAAGTTTCTGATCCTCCTCGTAAAATCGCGGGGAAGAAACCACCACGTCACGACACCCATCCTGCTCGTGCAGCAGCACAGTTTCCTGCTTCGTTCCAGCAAAAAACGATTGCGCCACCAGGGTATTCAACAGGGAAAAGTCAATGGTCATGGGCACGACGGCGGTCCGGTCTTCTGCCCGGCCTTGCTTCGGCATCAAGGGTGGAAACAATGCCAAAAAAAATAAACCCAGAATAATAAGTCGGCGGATGGTTGCGAATTTGTTGTTCATGGCAGGAAGGGGAGGAGGTTGTGACGAAGCAGCGTATCTTTATTCTTCTTTCTCGACAACAATCAACAGCAATTCCTCCACGATTTTCATGGCTTGGCGCTTGCCGGCCGGAGAAAAGTCGGTATTCTGCAAGACAAGGTGCATGTAGCTGTATAACGGTCTCAATAACGGGGCTCCTCGGCTCCAGAACAGGGAGTCCCATGCCTGGCGCAGATTGCGTCGAAAGTCTGCCAGGGACCGGACAAAGGCCGCGGACAGAGCCGGGTAGGCCCGCTGCAGGCTGGTCCAGGCTGTTTGGGTGGGCTCTCGGGTCCATAGGCCGAACAAGGCTCCCCAAAACAGACTCCAGAACCGGTTCAGCAGCTCCCTTGCACGCGGTGTTGCATCAACGCACAAGGCATGATGCAGGAAATAAAGTCCCTCGGGCGAGCGACCTGAGGTCAACAGCCCGAGACCGCTGCGGTGCAGCGCCCGCATGCTTTCGCTTGGCCGCCTGACCGCTTCATATGTCATCCTGGCGATGATCCGGGGCAGGTACCGTTCATGGCAGAAATATCCGGGACGGCTGCACTGCCAGCATCCTGCGCAGCTCATCCTGGCCTGGAGCACGAAGTGCCCCGGCTGGTAAGGGCCGGTTTCCCAAGGATTGACCGGGCCCATGGACAGGTTGAGCACGTGCAGCCCGGTCCAGGCCGCCAAATGCATGGGGCCGGTGTCCGGCGTTATCAGCAGTTCCAGGCTTTGCCCCAGGTTCGCCAACTGGGCCAGGTTCAAACGACCGGCCAGGTTCAGAACATTCTGCCCTGAAAGCTTCCGGACCTTTTCGGCCATCTCCATTTCCGCAGGCCCGCCCAGCAGAATGGGCCGCAAATCGTGGTGCAGCAGCTCCCTGACCAGGACTGCCCAAAATGTTGGCGCCGGCCTTTTAGCTGGCTCGCTGGCCCCTAAAAACAGGCCGATCCTTCGTCCGTCCCCGACACCTGTCCTGGGTCTGGGCCACGTGGTGGTCCGAATGCGTTTCAATGGAATACAGTCCAAAGCGTTCAGATCGGCCCAGTGAAAACAGTTATGCCGGTTGGCGTGAACCAAGCCGGTGCGGTAAAGCTGCCAATTGCCGTGGACATACCGGCCCCTTGCCGGCACCTCCACCGCGCCCCAGGTCTTCTCAGCGCGTATTTTACCGGCCAGGGCCGCCGCTGCGGAGTCGTGGCTTAAATTGATGCACAGGATGAACTGTTCGGTGTGCAGGTTCGACGCTGCGTCCCAGGGCATGTAGGTGGCCTCGGGACTGATGGGCATGAGCGCGTTGTAAAAACGCTGCTCGCCTACCACCCACAGCGGATGGCCGGGATATTCCCGATGCAGCCAAAGAAAAAGGGGAAAGGAAAGAATCAGGTCCCCCATGCGGTGCATTTGGAAGATGAGAATCGGTTTCAAGGCCATCATCCGTAAATCGCCAGCATCGTCTGAAGCAGCTTGGCTAAACGCAGATCATAGGTATGTTCCTGAAGAACCCGTTTTCTGGCAGCCAGACTGATCCGCTTTCTCTCACGTGGATTCCGCAGATAGAAACGGAGCAGATCCGGGATTTCCTCCGGCGAAGCATAGGCCGCCACTTCCCGTCCCGGTTCAAAGAGCATGTCCATCTGGCGACGCTGATCCGTGATCAGAAAGGCCCCGCAGGCCGGGACGTCAAATACCCGCTGGTTGACCGCGCCCTTCATCTGCATGCTGGTGCAGTTGAAATTAATCTCCGAACAGGGATAAAAACAGGGAAGGTCGCGGTAGTAGTTCAGTTCCGGGTGCCAGCACCAGGTCTCAGGAACGCGACGCAGGGCGATTTTCCAATACTTGTCCCCGACGATCAAAGGATCAAAGGGAAGAATCATCTGAACGCAACGGTGGCGATAGCTGCGGGTAGCCTCCCAGGTCACCGCAGTTTCAAAGGCCAGTTGTTGCTCAATGTCGGACAGTTTTGCGAACTCTTGAAAAATGTCCGGATGGCATCGACGCAGATGCTCGCGCACGCTGTCGTCCTCGGAAGCGCAAAAGGAGCGTGCGACGTTTCGATAGCCCAAAAGCATAAGCCTGGGAAATCTCCCGGCTTTGAGCCGGGCCGCGACCTTGGCAAGCATGGAATTGCCCACAAAAGACACACCGGCGCGCCACGAGTCCTGGCAGCCCCTGGACACTGAGGGATGAAAGCGGTGGATGTCCGTGCCCAAGGGAAGATAATGGACGTTTTCAAATCCCAGGGCCTTCAGGGAGTCCACATTGTCCGCATCCCAAGTGAAAATGACTGCCCACGGGCTGGCCAGCTTCGAGTAGACATAGAGCACGAGATGCGGATTGTCCACAAACCAGGAGGCCAAAGGCAAACGACACTTTTCCAGGAGTCCCATGAGCACGCCTTCCCGATCCACTCCCAAATGATTGATGGTTAGGACGCAGTCAGGCTTGAATTCCAGGACGGCCGTGAGCAGACCGTGGATAAACTCGGACCGTCCGGTCTCGCGGGCCTCAAATTCCAGGAGCCGGTGGGGCACGCCCATGCGTTCAAAAGCGCTGACCACCTCGCCCAAAAGAAAATACTGGCTGGTCAGAAGCAGCACGCGCGGCGGCCAGGAGCGGAATCTGGCGCAGTTGGCGCGGGTCCAGATGTTGAAGCGGGAACTTGCCTCAGCATGGGACTGGATGATTTTGTAGTAATCGGGGTCCAGACGCACGTACAGAGGCATCACCAAAGGCCGCAGAGGCAACCCCTGGTGCTCCATCTGCCATTCGGTCAAACGATTCAAAGCCATTTGGGGATCGTGGTCGTCAATCCAGAGCACCTGTGGGTGATCGGCGAAACGTTTGCTTTGCGTGGTCTCCTGCAGGCATGTTTCCTTGTCCACCACGGCCAAAGGGCCGGCTTGGGCTTCAAGAAGACACCCCAGGGCCACGCCAAGCCCCGCGCCCAACAGCACTGGCAGTCCTCCAGAAGGCAGCTCCCTGGCCAATCGCTCTTCCTTATCGCGACCATCGCGGCCCCAGAGATGCCATGTGCGGCCCGAATCAAGAACCAGGCGAAGGTCCTCCAAACATTGCGGCGAGCCTACGGCTTCGACCTGGACAATGCATTGCTGCTCACTCATGGACATATTACCAGGAAGAGGAATCGGGTGAATGATAATAAAACTCCACCCGGTTGTTTTTCTTCCGATTTTCCTCGGTGTTGTTGGGCACCAGCGGCCGGCTGTCCGCATATCCCACGGCTCTCATCCGGGTCGGGGAAAGTCCGCCGCGTTCCAGGATGTATCGCAACGCGGCGGTGGCTCTGGCTGCGGAGAGTTCCCAGTTGGAAGGGAACTGGGCGGAACGAAACAAAACGTTGTCGGTATGGCCGCGAATAACCAAGTTCATATTATAATCCTTGAGAGTGCTGCTCACCGTATCCAGAACCTGCCGGGCCTCGGGTTTGAGTTCGGCCGAGCCCCGCTCAAACAGCGCCCGGCTATCCACCCGCAAGACCACGCCCTGATCATCGGCCTCCACCTTGGAACTGTTTTTCAGGGCTTCATCAACTTGCAGGATTGTCCGTAACTGCGCCACCATGCTTAAAATCTGCTCCTTGTCCTGGTTGAGTTCCATGTCCTTGCGTTCAAACTGCATCGGTGAAAAAGCCACATAATCCGCTTCCCGGCGCTTGACCTGCACGCCGAAGGCCTGTTGGATCGAACCGAGCATTTCCCGGAAGCGGACGACGTCCAGGTTGGCAAAGGACAATACAAGGATGAAAAAGGTCAACAGCAGGGACATCAAATCCGCGAAGGTGACCATCCAGCTGGGCGCTCCCTCTTCGCTTTGCAAGGTTTCGTGTTTCTTCAAGGCCATACGCAATCGCTCTTGCGGGAAGTGACGTGTTCCGTTGGACTATCTTTGGCTGGGGGGGAGAAAAGCTTCCAGCTTTTCCTGGATCAGTCGAGGGTTTTCACCGCGCAAAATGGAGATCACGCCTTCCAGGGTCAATTCCATTTTTGAAAGTTCCTCCTGAGAGCGTTCTTCCAGTTTTTTGGCGATGGGAATAAAAATCAAGTTGGCCATCAATGCCCCGTATAACGTGGTCAGCAGGGCCAAGGCCATACCCGGACCAATGGCCGTGGGGTCATCCAGCACCTGAAGCATGTTCACCAAGCCGATCAGCGTGCCGATCATGCCGAAGGCCGGGGCCATGGCCCCCATGCCCTTAAATACGCCTTGGCCTCGCTGATGTCGTTGTTTGGTGAAATTGATCTCCGTTTCCAGGATGGTCAGGATCAATCGTTCCTCAGAGCCGTCCGCCACGAGAAGAGCGCCTTTTTTTAAAAACCAATCATCAATGGGCGCCTTTTCCAGGGAGACCAGACTTTCCTTGCGCGCCTTGTTGGCCAGGGTGACGATTTCATTGATCACCAGTTTGGAGTTTGGGCTGCGGGAAAAAAAAGCCTTCAGGGCCACCTTGAACGAGCCGAGAACTACGCCCATGGGGAACATGATAAACGTCACGGCAACGGTTCCTCCGATGACGATCAGTGCGGAGGGGGCGTTCACAAACCCCCAAAAATCCCCTCCGAGCAAGATGGCAACCAGCACCAGGACAATCCCGCTGATCAGGCCCAGCAGGGTTCCAATATCCATATCGCTTACTTCCCCGGTTCCGCCGGACTTTCCACGGCGATCTGATTGTTTTTGCAGCGTATCCGGACGTTGCGCAAAAAATCCGCGATGGAGTGGAACAACTGCCCGATACTGACCTCCACCCCGGGGCGGACCTCTCCCGGCGCAACAACAGCACAAGTGGACACGTCCTCTGCCGCCAATTTTCCCGACAATATTGTCAGCTGCTTTTGAAACAGATCGACTTCGTGTTCCAAATCCTTGAACCGTTGATCAGCGTTCGGGAGTTTTTTGGCGGCCTGAGCCGCCATCCTGGGTCGCTCTCTTTGGAGCGCCTCGATTCTGCCCTCGATTTCGGACATTTTATGCAATAAAAAGGGATCATATCCCAGGACGATATTCGTGACGGTGCTCAAGCCGCCCCCAAGCTGCTCGCCGACATGGACCATCCTCCGGCAGACGACTTGTCCGCCGATCAATTTTTCACCTACAGCCAAGGCATTGCCCGCATATATTTTGCAATGCATTGCCGAGCCCTGGACAAAAACATTCTTCCCGGCGGAAACAAGGGCGTTTTCGCAAAATTTCAGCTTGATGCTACCGTTGGCCCGGATCTCAGCACGATTGTCCCCCCTGACGCCGGCATCGATTTGCATGGCCCCGGAAGCTTCTACCGCAGCCCCCTCTACCGGTCCATTGACCAGGATGTTTCTCCCCTTGACGCTGAAACCGGAACGAATGGCGCCGTGCACGACAATATCGCCGACAAAGGAAATATTGCCCGTGGCGTAATCCACGTCGCAGCGGATGTTGAGTAAGGTCTTGACGGCGATTTTCCGGTCGAGGTCATAGTATACATACCCGTTCACTCCCGCCAGAAAGCGATCCTGATTGGTTGGATCCACCAGGCAGTTGGGACCAATGGGGAAGGTTTTATGGTCGAAAAGAAATCTTGGATCGTAGGCGCCCTCCATTTCCTCGGGCACCTCGATCCATTCGGCAAGCACTTCTCCGGCCACAACGTTGTGAACATAGTCGCGGTTCAGGTGGTCCACGCGGTCGCCTTGACCGACCTTGGCCTTGATGTCCAGGTGGTTGAAGTCCGGATCAAAGTGGTGCTTGAGAAAAAAGGCCATGCAGGCTTTCCAGATAAGAAGGGACCATGGTCAGGGGAATTGGCCCAAAAATTCCATCTCGTCGTCAATGAGTTCAAAAAACGATAAGAGCTGCACCAAATCCAGGGTTTTCCTGACCGCAACGCTGGGCTGGTATAGATAGAGCCTGCCGACTTTTTGGCGCAGTTTGTTGTGCAAAAAAACCAGCATGCCGATCCCGGAACTGTCCAGGAAACGGACCCGGGCCATGTCGCAAACCACGATTGGCCGCGGAGAGCTGTTGTCCAGCAAGGTTTCGATTTCGTTTTTGATCTGCCGAGTCAGTTCGCTGGTCACGTCCCCGGACAAGAGGATTTTGAGCCAGCCTTCACGGATTTCGTATTCCATATTCCTCATGGAACCTTGCGTGCCCCGGGCCGCATCCAACTGTTTTTTCAAGGAAAATCAAGCCTGTTTACGGATCATGCCGTTTTTGATTGTATGCATTTCTCCAGACCGCTGCAATCGAATCCATAGCGCGCTGGCATCGTCTCGCAGGGGGGGCTTTTCGGGCCAGCCCAAAAGAGGAAACAGTTCGTTCAAGACAAAGCCTTCCTTGTCCACCTCAGCGGCGCAACGATCCCAAAATGTTTCCAAATCGTGCATGGCGCCTGAAGATGACTCCCATTCGTAGCAGCCGTCGGTAAACAAAAAAACAATGGATGTTTCGCCAAGTTGAGTGGATTGGGTTGTGAACGCGATCGGAAAAACGCCCAGGGCCGGCATGGTCGCCTTCAACCGTTGAGGTGAAGCATGGTCAATGACGACCATGACCGGGGTATGACCGGCGTTGATGAATTCCATGATTCCCCGCCCCGGGTGGATATCCGCAGCGAAAAGGGTCACAAAGTCTCCTTCATCGCTCACAAAGAATCTTAGCTGGTCGTTAATCAAGCTGAACAGCCGGGCAAGGTCTCTGCCATGGCCGTTCGTGAATCTGATCATGGTCCGAACCATGGACATGATGAATGCGGCCCTGGCCCCATGGCCCGAGACATCGGCCATCACCACCCGCAGGCCGCCGTCCGGCAGGGTAAAATAGTCAAAATAATCCCCGCTGGCCTGGCTCGACGGCACGTAAAGACTTTGCACTGCAATGCCGGGAATCAAGGGGCTGGCGGTGGGAAGAAGGCGGCGTTGCAGTTGGGCGATCTGATCGATTTCCTGATATATGGCGGCATAAGCGCGGCGCAAGCTGCGGGTCAACCGAACCTGACGTTCGGCAACGCCGATGCGAGCCAGGAGTTCCGCTTCCTCCACGGGCTTGATCAGATAGTCATTGGCCCCTGCATTCAAAGCGGTAGTTTTCTGCTCCGAGGAATCGTCCGCGGTAAGCACCAATATATAAAGATCATTGTCCCGTAGCGTGTTTCGAACATGGCGAATGACTTCCAAACCGTCCATACGCGGCATGTTCATGTCCAAAAGACATATTTCCGATCCTTGCTCTCTCAAGCACCGCACAGCCTCCATACCGTCGGCGGCCAGCATGAGCAGATATCTTCCCCGTAAAAAACTTTCCAGATATCTGCGGACCGTTTTGGAGTCGTCCACGATCAGCACGCTGATGGGCGCATCGCCGGACTGCATGCCTTGATCAATCATCCTGCCCCCAGCAGCTCTTGCGAGTCCCAAAAAAAGGTCAATGGTCCCCAGTTATGCAGATGCACGTCCATAAGCGCCCCGAAAATGCCGGACTGCACCCTGTCCTCGGACAGGGACGTCCGCAACGCGTGAACAAAGATCAAGAAAAGTTTCTGGGCCGTGTCCGGTTTGGCCGCGAAATGCAGGGAAGGGCGGCGCCCCTTGCGGCAGTCCGCGTGCAGGGTGAATTGGGATACAGCCAGGATCTGCCCGCCGGTATCGGCCAGGCTGAGGTTAAGCTTGTCCGCGTGGTCCGGAAACAACCTGGCCTGAACCACCTTGCGGGCCATGCGGCCCAGGAGGCGCTCTGCCTCAGGACACTGCTCATCCTCTTGGCCGAAACCGACAAAAAGCAACAACCCCGGGCCAATGGAGGCGACACTTTGTCCGGCCACGTCGACCCGGGCCGATTTGACCCGTTGCAAAATCAGACGCACGCCACTTGTCCTCACTCGTTTCCATCCGAAAATTTATTTACTTCCAAACTGAAAGAAAAAGTTTTCCATTCGGAAACAAACGATGTATTCTTTTGGCAAGAAACGCAGGGCAATTAGGCAAAGACGTAATCAATACGTTGACGAATAATTGTACTGAAATGACGCAGCCAAAAGCAAAGGCACCGATTCTGGATGAAAACTCATTCATCCTCAATATAGGTGGCCATGGAGGTCGGTCCTTCGGCCACGGAAACACTGTACACGCGTACACTTGGAGTATCCAGGCCGGCCTGCAGTTCCTTGAAAATGAAGCGAGCCAGATTTTCCGAAGACGGATTTTCGGCCTGAAACGCCGGATGTTCGTTCACATTGCAGTGGTCCAGTTCGGACAGAACCTGCTTGAGACGAGCTTTCAGCTCCTTGAAATCCATGACAACGCCCAGTTTGGGGTCCAATTGACGACCCTGGATCTGTGCCTCGACCCGAAAGTTGTGGCCGTGGAGCCGTTCGCACTTGCCCTGGTAATGGCGCAGCTGGTGAGCCGAACTGAAATGATCGGCCACGGTCAGTCGCCAGAAGCCCTCAGCCACGGACTACCTCCTGCCATTGTTCAACGTCCCTCCAAAATTGCGGCCCAGGCAGGACTTGGTGATTGGGACCCAGTTCCAGTGTGCAACGCCCCTCGGGCAGGTTCAACAGCACATGCACCGGGGCCTGTCCGGGGTGTTTTTCCAGGACGTCCCGCAAGGCGCTGATCCTGTTCGGTGACACGGACTCGGCCGCAACGTGCAACCGCACCGGCACGAGACACTGACTGCATGCATCGCAAAGAGCGACCACGCTGAGCACCTCCAGCTTGAGTTGCGGCGGCCCGCTCTCTCCTCCGTTGTCCATCCGGCCTTCGTAATCGCTGACCTTGGCCCGCATCAGCAAAGGCGTATCTTCGACAAAGAGCTCCATGGCCTGGGCATAGACGTCTGGAAACACCGTGGCTTCGGCCATGCCCGTGAGGTCCTCCACCTGGCAAAAGGCCATTCTATCGCCCTTGCGTGTTTGGTGCAGCTTGATGCCGGTAATCAGAACCCCCAGGACCACCTCACTTTTGGCAGGCAACTCCAAGCACTCTTGGACAGACTTCAATCCCAATCTGTCTGCTTCCGGCTGATAGGGCCACAACGGATTGCTGCTCAAAAAAAAGCCCAACGCTTCTTTTTCGAAACGGGATTTATCCTCGTCGCTCCAATCCGGCAACGGCCCGTCCTTGCCCATTTCGGGCTCCACCATCAGCTCGGCCACCAGTTTATCCGCCCCGCCCTCGGCCGCGGCAAACAAGGACAGCTGGGACCGCTTGCGTTCCTTGGCCTTTTTCTGGGCCGCGGCCAGGATCTGATCCAGGCTCACGAGCATGGCCGCGCGGTTGGACTCCAGGCAGTCCATGGCCCCGCTTTTGATCAGATATTCCAAAACCCGTTTGGTGACCTTGCGCAGATTGACGCGCAGGCAAAGATCCAAAAGACTCGTATAGGGCCCCTGGGCCCGTCCGGTCACGATCTCCCGGATGGCTTCCTCGCCGACGTTTTTCACCCCGGACAGGCCGAACCGGATTTTTTCGTCCTGCACGCTGAAGCTGTCCTGGCTGTTATTGATGTCCGGAGGAAGCACGTCGATACCCATGTCCCGGCAGTCGTTGCGATACTTGAGAATCTTGTCCGCGTTCTCCACTTCCGAACTGATCAGCGCGGCCATGAACTCCACGGGGTAGTGGGCCTTGAGAAAAGCGGTCTGATAGGAGATCAGGGCGTAGGCCGCACTGTGGGATTTATTGAATCCATAGCCCGCGAATTTTTCCATGAGATCAAAAATCTGCGCGGCCTTGGCCTCCGGGATACTGTTCTTGAGTGCGCCCCGCATGAACCGGGAGCGTTGCTGGGCCATGACTTGAGGATCCTTCTTGCCCATGGCCCGGCGCAGGATGTCCGCCTCCCCCAGGGAATACGTGGCCAATGTGGAGGCAATCTTCATCACCTGTTCCTGGTACAGAATCACGCCGTAGGTGTCCCTGAGGATAGGCTCAAGTTGGGGCAGCTGGTATTCCACCCTGTTCTGCCCGTGCTTGCAGCGGATGAATGTGGTCACCATGCCGCTTTCCAGGGGGCCGGGACGGTACAGGGCCAAAAGGGCGATGACGTCCTCAAAGCAGGACGGCTTGAGGTCCATTAGAACCCGGCGCATGCCGGAACTTTCCAGCTGAAATACGCCCTCCGTGCGGCCCTGGCACAACAGGCCGTAGGTCTCGGCGTCGTCCAGGGGCAGCATGTCCATGTCCGGGACGGGCTTGCCGCCCTCGCGGATCAGGCTTAGGGCGTCATGGATCACGGTCAGGGTTTTCAACCCCAGAAAGTCGAACTTGATCAGCCCGACCTTTTCCACGCATTTCATGTCCCATTGGGTGACCACCTCGTCCTTCTTGCCCGAACACAGCGGCAGGTGCTCAACCATGGGCCGATCCGAGAGGACCACCCCGGCGGCGTGGGTCGAGGCATGGCGTGCCAATCCTTCCAAGCGCAGGGAGATGCTGATCAATTTACCCACCGTGGGATCAGTCTCGGCCAGCATCTTCAAATCCGGCTCCTGCTCCAGGGCCTTGGCAATGGTCATGTTCAGGGAACCAGGTACAAGCTTGGCGATCTTGTCCGTTTCCGCGGGTTTAAGCCCCAGGGCCCGGCCCACGTCCCGGACCACGGCCCTAGCCTTCATCCGGCCGAAGGTAATGATCTGAGCCACGTTGTCGGCCCCGTACTTTTCCGAGACGTAACGCAGCACCTCCTCGCGGCGGTTGAAGCAAAAGTCCACGTCGATATCCGGAAGGCTGACCCGTTCGGCGTTCAGGAAACGCTCAAACAAAAGATTGTAGGGCAGAGGGTCCAGATCCGTGATGCGCAGGGCAAATGCCACAAGGCTGCCCGCGGCCGATCCCCGACCCGGCCCCACGGGGATGCCCTGGGACTTGGCCCAATTGATGAAATCCTGGACGATCAAAAAATACCCGGCAAAGCCCTGGGAGCAAATTACGTCCAGCTCCGAGGCCATGCGCTGCTCATACGTTTCCCGGTCCGTCTCCAGGGGCATTCTAGCCAGTCGATCGGCCAGCCCTTCCCGGGCATGACCGCGCAGTTCCTGCTCCAGGGTCACTCCTTCGGGCAGACTGTAGGCCGGAAAATGAACCTTGCTGAAATCCAGTTCCACGTCGCAGGCTTGGGCGATTTCCGCGGTAGCTGCCAATGCCTGGGGGCAATGGGCAAAGGCCGCTTCCATCTCCTCCGGCGTCCGGTAATACAGTTCCCGAGTATTGAAACGCATCCGTTTCTGGTCGGACTCACGGGCATTTGTTTGAATGCACAACAAAATGTCATGCGCCTCGGCATCCTCGGCATTCAAGTAATGGCAATCATTGGTGGCCACCAACGGCAATTTGGCCGCTTCGGCCAACTCCAGCAGGCGTTCATTCAATGCGAGCTGTTCCGGCAAACCATTGGCCTGCATTTCCAAATAGAAACGGCCAGGAAAAATATCGGCGTAGAGTGTGGCGGTTTCCAGGCCTGCATCAAAACCTTCGTGCATCAGACGCTGGGGCACCTCGCCCTTGAGGCAGGCCGAAAGAGCGATCAGCCCCTGGCCATGCCGGGCCAGCAGTTCCTTATCCACGCGCGGCTTGTAGTGGAATCCCTCCAGATGCCCCAGGGAGACCAGCCGGATCAGGTTGCGGTAGCCGACGGCGTCCTTTGCCAAAAGAATCAGATGGTAACCGGCCTGGGACGGGGAACGGGCGTCCCGGTCATGTCGGCTGCCCATGGCCACGTAGACCTCGCAGCCGATGATCGGCTTGAGTCCATAGTCCTTGGCTGATCTGTAGAAATGGATCGCGCCGTAGAGATTGCCATGATCCGTGAGGGCCACGGCGCTCAGGCCGAAATCCTTGGCTTTGGCGCAGAGGTCTTTGATCCGGATGGCACCGTCCAGCAGGCTGTATTCGGTATGGCAGTGCAAATGGACGAAGTCTGGCATGGAGGATGCGGAAGTTCCGGTGGTTCAGGGTTTAAAGACTTCTGAAGTGCGCGGTTCCCCGCGCACTGGGGCCATCATCCCAAAGAGGCGGCCACCTTGTGGGTCAGGCGCAGGAGCTGGTGGGTAAATCCCGCTTCATTATCGTACCAGATAATCACCTTGACCATTTTGTCCTGCATTACGTTGGTGCACAGGCCGTCCACCACGCCGCCGTACATGCTTCCGTTGTAGTCCACAGAGACCAAAGGTTCCTCGGTATACCCCAGGATATTTTCGAGCATGCCTTCGGACGCCCGGCGAAACGCGGTGTTTACGTCGTCCTTGGTGGCCTTGTCGCGAACATGGGCCACCAGGTCGACCATAGACACGTTGGGCGTGGGCACGCGGATGGCCATACCGTCCAGACGGCCTTTGGTCTCTGGCAAGACCTCGGCTACAGCCCGGGCCGCACCGGTGGTGGTGGGCAGCATGGACATGCAGGCGGCCCGTCCGCGACGCAAATCCTTATGTGAACCGTCCAAAATGCGCTGGCTCATGGTGTACGAATGCACCGTGGTCATCAACCCGTACTCAAAACCAAAGGATTCGCCGATGACCTTGACCGCCGGGGCCAGGCAGTTTGTGGTGCAGGAAGCGTTGGACAGAATATGGTCCGTGGCCGGATTGTAGTCTTCCTCATTGACGCCCATGACAATGGTCCGGTCCGGTCCTTTGGCCGGAGCGCTGACAATGACCTTTTTTGCACCGCAGGCCATGTGCTTTTCGCAACTGTCCCGGTCAGTAAATTTCCCCGTGGTCTCCAGGACAATATCCACGTTCAAATCTTTCCACTGCCATTCCCCGGGTCCCATACGGGTCACGGCTACCTCCTGTTTGTCCATGGCAAAGCCGTTGTTCGTGGCCTGCACCGGGCGGCTGAAACGACCGTGCACGGAGTCGTACTTGAGCAGATGGGCCAAATCCTCGTTCTTGGCCCGAGCGTTGACAGCCACAAGGTGCAGGTCCTGGGCATCGGCCAGGAGTCTGGTGGCGTACCTGCCGATGCGGCCGAAGCCGTTGATGCCGATGCGAATGGCCATGAGTTCATCCTCCTTAGAAAATTATAAAAAATCTCGTATTAACCGAGAATAAAATATGCCTACAGGATGCAGCCGGTCTGCTGCATCATTCTGCGGGGGCTGAGCCCCAACCAACCTTGGCGCTTCTTAAGAAGACTATTTAAAAATCCTTTCTTCAGCAGGCCGTCTCAAAAATCCCAAACGCGGAGTAATCCGGCAACAACTTGCGCCCGAAATGGGCTGAACGTATTTCAACATGAAGATACAAGCAAATACCGGAGCAACGATGCAGCAATTGGGATAGTTACAACGGTCTATCAGGGTTACGCCTTGCCGGAGCAGCCCAGGACGTTGCGCATCTTGTGCCGGACCAGTCCTGCGATGGCCTCCCGCGCCGGCTTGAGGTAGGTACGCGGATCAAATGCTTCCGGATTCTCGGCAAAGCATTTGCGGATCGTGGCGGTCATGGCCAGCCGCAGGTCCGTATCGATGTTGATCTTGCAGACCCCTAGCGTGGCGGCCCGGCGCAACATGTCCTCGGGCACGCCCCTGGCGCCGCCTATTTTCCCGCCGTACTGGTTGGCCATGGCCACGAATTCCGGGAGCACTGAAGACGCGCCATGCAGCACCAAGGGATAGTTGGGCATCAGGGCGCTGATTTTTTCCAAGCGCTCAAAATCCAGGCGAGGTTCTCCCTTGAATTTGTAAGCGCCGTGGCTGGTGCCAATGGCGATGGCCAGGGAGTCGCAGCCGGTGCGCTGCACGAATTCCACGGCCTGGTCCGGATCAGTGTATACGTTTTCCGCAGAGCTGACTTCGTCCTCCACGCCTGCCAGACGCCCCAGTTCAGCCTCAACAAACACGCCGCGCCCATGGGCGTATTCCACGACCTGTTTGGTAAGCGCTATGTTTTCCTCATACGGCAGGTGGGACCCGTCGATCATCACGGAAGTAAATCCACCGTCAATGACCGCCTTGCAGATCTCAAAATCCTGGCCGTGATCCAGATGCAGGACCACCGGCAGGTCCGTGTCCGATACAGCGGCCTCCATCAATTTGAGGATGTAGGTCTGACCGGCGTATTTGCGCGCACCGGCGGACACCTGGAGGATCAGGGGGGAACGCTCTTCTTTTGCCGCGGACATTATCCCCTGGACAATTTCCATGTTGTTGACATTGAACGCACCCACAGCGAATCCTTCGGCGTAGGCCCTGGTAAACATGGCTTGAGGCGAGGTCAAAGGCATGGTTTCCTCCTTCTTGAAAAGAATAGGGATGATATATGTGTTGCAGGCGGCGGACATTCTCAGCCGACCAGCGGATATCCGCTGGCGAAAAGCATAACCGATCTTTGGAAATAATGCACCCCTGCCGGACAGACATGATCGGGGCCAAAGTGATCCGTGATGTCCGCGAATAGGGCGTTCAATTCTGCCGTTATCCTGCGAGACAACTCTTGCCCCTGCCGGCACAAAAGCCCAACAGCCTGTTTTTATAAGAAAAAATATTATTCTTTGGATTCAGCCGGCCTTGAATTATGGATTTTAAACAGATATGTTTAAAATTTCTCATTGTGTATAAAGTTGAACTATAATGCTTTTCCACGCAAGCGCGCTGGCTCCATGCATGGCTGAATGATGAGGTCCCGGTTGGAATGCAAATGATGGTTGTGAATGTTCATCAGCGGCAGTGGAAGGTGCATCGGCCGGGCAACCTGGAAGAGCTTTGGGAAAAACTGGGAAAGGACGATTTCGGCCCTGACGAGAGAATTCCTTATTGGGTTGACCTGTGGCCCTCGAGCAATGCTTTGGTTGAATGGTTGGAACTGAACCAGGGCCAACTCAAGGGGGCGGTTTGTTTGGATGTGGGTTGCGGCTTGGGTTTAAGCGCCTGTGTGGCATCCTCGCGAGGGGCACGGGTCATTGGGCTGGATTACATGGCCGAAGCGTTGCGCTTCGCAGGAATAAACGCCAGGGCCAACGCGGTTGCCTCTCCGCTCTGGGTGCAGATGGATTGGCGGTTCCCGGCCATCAAAGCACAAAGCTTTGATCTGATATGGGGAGCGGATATTTTTTATGAAAGCCGGTTCGCCAAACCGCTGATCGCACTCTTCAACCGGGCTTTGGCGCCAGGGGGGCGGATCTGGCTGGCCGAACCGAAGCGCAGTGTTTCCTCGCTGGCCTGGGACATGTTACGCGCGCATGGCTGGACCCTGCGTCCAGCCATGCGCCAAGCGGTGCAGACCGAAGGCTACTACGTGGACATAACCATTTGGGAAGCTGAAAAAAAGGAGTAACCCATGGGCAAGACGATTCGCTTCGGCGTTTCCCTGGATTCCGATTTGCTGGAAAAATTTGACGCCCTATGTGATGAACGGTCCTACCAAACCCGCTCCGAAGCCATTCGCGACCTGATCCGAAACATGCTTATCCAGAAGGAATGGGAAAATGTGCAAGGAGAGACCGCAGGCACCCTGAGCATGGTTTTCGACCATCATCAGAGTGATTTGGCTCAAAAACTGACGGAATTACAGCACGACTACCTGGATATCATCGTGGCCTCTTTGCATGTGCATCTGGATCACAACAATTGCATGGAAATTCTTGTGTTGCGCGGTATTGGCGAAAGGCTGCGCGATTTAGGTCAAAAACTGACCTCAACCAAGGGCGTGAAGCACGGTAAGCTGACATTGACCACCACGGGCAAAAACCTGAAATGAAACCTTGGTGCGTCTTGCGTGATGTTCAAAAAACGCCGGCCTCCGTACCCGTGGACATCGACAGGGTCGGGGTGCGGCACTTGCGCTTTCCTCTGGTTGTCCGGGAACGCGGTCAAGGGCGGCAAAATACCGTGGCCAAAGTGGAGATGGGCGTGGATCTGCCGGCCTGCTTCAAGGGCACGCACATGAGCCGGTTCGTGGAAACACTGCGGGATTGGTCCGGCATTTTGGATTATTACAGCCTGAAACATCTGCTGTCTGACATCAAGAACCGACTGGAGGCACAAAAAGCCTGGATCAGCTTTCAATTCCCTTTTTTTCTGGAGCATGCCTCCCCGTCCACCGGCAGTTCGGCCCGGATGGATTATCAATGCCAGGTTTCCGGAGAGTATGCCGGGCGTGACCTGCTGTTCCACCTGGCTGTCGAAGTGCCGGTGATGACGGTCTGTCCATGTTCCTTGGCCATCTGCGAACAGGGAGCCCACAGCCAGCGGGCCATGGTCCGGATCGCCACCCGGAACAAAGGCCTGATCTGGCTGGAGGACCTGATTGAACTGGCCCAAGATGCGGGCTCATCCCCGGTCTATGCGCTGTTGAAACGCGAGGATGAAAAAAAAGTAATCGAGCAGGCCTTCGGCAAACCCTGTTTTGTGGAGGATGTGGTCCGCAACGTAAGCAGCGGCCTCGGCAGGCTGCCCCAAGTGCTCTGGTGCCACGTGGAAGTTGAAAGCCAGGAATCCATTCACAATCACAGCGCATACGCATGCATTGAACGAACCATTGTTCAAGATCCCGACACAACAAGCCAAACCTGGGATCCAGGCTTGAACAAGCAGCAAAAGGGGACGCCGTGAAATATTTACGCAACATCGTAAGACGTTGCGTATGTGGGTGACAGGACCTTCCCCGACGATCGTGAGATCATCGAGAGGCAAGGGGAAACCGCGCTTTTCCGTTGGCCGAAACGTCATAAATGCAGGAAGGATTTACGGCGCCATGCATGGAAGCGGAGTCCGCCTTGGCGCGACAACCAAGCTTTTGCTCCAAGGGTATGCATCGATTTATGGCCGACAAAACACCCAGCCGCGGCTGTCTGACCTTCTGCCCTTGAACAGACGACGGCTTTTTCCAAAGGAGGCGTCATGACCGTCAGCCCCAATGTCCAGGCCCTGCAGGCGTTTTCCTTGTCCCGTCAGATCGGCGCCAACAATGTCGCCAACCTGAACACGCCGGAATTCAAAGCCTCTGGCATGACCCTTGAGACCGGTCCACGAGGGCTTGGAGTCCGTCCGGGAAGCATTGATCAGGACACCCGGCCCGGCCCCCTGGAGCCTGCCATGAAAGGCGTCCAGGATAAGCAGGGACGGCTGGAAACTGTTTGGGGCGTCCACGAAGGCAGCAATACCGACTTGGTCAGGGAAATGGGTTCTTCCATTCAGGATGAGCGAGCGTTCCAGGCCAATGTCGCCGCGATCCGAACCTGGGATAAAATGGTCGGCCATCTGCTGGATTTGCGTGTGTGAGTGACTTCACAAACTACGAGCACCAGGCGGACGGAAAGCGCCGGCCTCATCCTTGGGAAGAGGGCGGCTTCCAAAAGCAATTCCGTGTTCTCGGCGAAAACCTTTCCTGGGAAGAGGCCGATGCGTATGCCCTGGTCTTGGCGGCTGTCAGCATCGAGTATCGCTTCCGCAGATCAGGCTGGGGATGGAGTCTGGAGGTTCCCGCAGCAATGGGTGACCGGGCCTGGACCGAGATACGGCGCTTCCAGGACGAAAATCCGCCCGCCCAAGAAATCCATGAACCCTTGGCAACGGCTTCGTCGAGCATATCCGGGATGGTGACCGCCCTAATGCTGCTTTCCTTTCACCTGGCCACCACTCGCCATGGGGTACATGAAGGGTTCATCCTTCAGGGAGGGGCCAGCGCGGAACAGATTCTCCAAGGGGAATACTGGCGCACCGTCACAGCACTGACCCTGCACGGGGACGCCAAACACTTGGCCGGGAACATGCTGGCCATTGCGGTTTTTGGAACCCTGCTCTGCAAGCGCATCGGATACGGCGCCGCCTGGTTGTTGATCCTGCTCGCCGGCGCAGGCGGGAACATGCTTAACGCTTTGCTTCATCAGAGCCAGCACCTCTCCATCGGCGCATCAACAGCGGTTTTCGGAGCTGTCGGTCTTTTGGGCGGGGTCAAGATCCATCACGGTGTAAACGCTGCGCGGTCAAAGAAGGCCTTGTTCAGACGAGACGGCATCAGGGCTTGGCTCCTGCCTCTGGGCGCGGCATTGGGGCTTTTGGCCATGCTCGGCAGCGACGTCCAGACTGACGTGGGCGCCCATTTGTTCGGCTGTCTATGCGGTTTGATACTGGGGTCTTTGTATGCGTTTCGCTTCTCCCGCTTAGTGGATGAAGGTCCTCAATTGCTGCTTTTACTTGCATCCCTGGCCTTGCTTGCCGGATGCTGGTGGCGTGTCGGAGTGCTCTTTTAGGCAGAAAGAGCACGCCGCTGTTTTCATCAACTCTGACCCGAGCTCTGCCGGCTCGAAGCAAGGAGCCTTCCCATGCATTGCAAAATCGTCGTCACCCTGGGGCCGGCCTCGTTGGATTATGACGTCATGAAAGCCATGGTGCGCTATGGGACAAGAATTTTCAGGCTGAATTTTTCCCATGCCGACGCCGTGTTCTTCAAACCTGCCATGGAGCTGATCCGTGATCTGGAGCAGGAGTTGGACATCCCCTTGACGGCCATGGCTGACCTGTGCGGACCCAAGGTGCGCATCGGCGAAGTTGAGGGCTCACCGTTGCAGGTGAACAAAGGCGAATACCTCCATTTGGGCTCGCCCGATCAAAAACAGCCAAAAGTCGAACCCTTCATCAGCCTGGAAATGCCCGCCTTGTTGCGCGGCCTGGATGTGGGCATGCCCGTCAATTTAAGCGACGGCATGCTCCAGTTCAAGGTGTCCAGGGTGATCCGCCAGGATGAAATCTATGAATTGGAGGCCCAAAACGCCGGCCTGCTCTCCTCGCACAAGGGAATTTCGTTTCCCGGGAAAAGCCACCCCATCAAGGCCCTGACCGAAAAAGACCGCAAGGACGTGCGCGAAGCGCTGGAAATCGGCATCGATGCGGTGGCCTTATCCTTTGTGCAGGAAGCCGCCGACGTCGTCGAACTCCAGGAGCTTATCAAAAGCCTTGGCTTTTGGGTGCCGGTGATCGCCAAGCTGGAGCGCCAGAACGCCGTGGACAACCTGGATGCAATCCTGGCCAAGGCCGATGGGGTAATGGTCGCCCGCGGGGACCTGGGGCTGGAGTGTCCCATTGCGGCCCTGCCGATCATTCAGAAGCGCATCCTGCGGGCCTGCCGTCACGTCCAGAAGCCGGCCATAGTGGCTACACAGATGCTTCTCTCCATGGTCAAAAATCCCTTGCCCACTCGGGCGGAGAGCACGGACGTGGCCAACGCCATCCTGGACGGAACCGATTGTATCATGCTTTCCGAGGAGACAGCCATAGGAAACCATCCAGTTGAAGCGGTGCGTTACATGAACGACATCGCCCGGGAAGCCGAAGCCTACTATCTGGAACGTCTTGGTGAACCGTATTTCCCGAAAAAGGAAAAAAATCCGGCTAAATATCTGGCCTACTCGGCCTGTCTGCTGGCGGACAATGCCGAAAGCAAGGCTCTCGTTTGCCATACCACCTCGGGTCGCACCGCCAGACTGGTTTCCTCGCGCAGGCCGGCCAAGCCCATTGCGGCGCTGACGCCGCATTCCACGGTAATGCGGGCCCTGAACTTCGTCTGGGGAGTACATCCTCGATTGGTGGACACCGCCGTGGAAAACCATACGGCCAGGGCCGAGCAGTTTGTCCGGCAGTCCAAAGAATATCTCCCCGGGGACAACGTGATTATCACTTCGGGCCAGGCCACGCCGGGGCAAACGGACATCTCCACCAACGAAGTGAAAATATACTACAAGTAATGGGCGCATGCCGGTGCGACTTTCACACCCCCGTGACCTTGCGCACGACGTCTTTGCCGGTCTGCTTCGCATGCGTTGTTGAACCTGAAGAACAAGGACTTTTCACGAACCTTTGCGCATCCTCTTGACTTTGTGTCAGCTATTTGACACCACAGCAACTTCCAACACAGCATTTCGGCCTTCCTCTTGTTTCTTTACGGGAATCCAAGGAGTTGCATTCGATCATGGTCTTGGACTGCAACGGCATCATTGGTCGGAGTTCCAGCCTGCAACGGGTTTTTGCCATGCTGGCCAAGGTTTCGCCTACGGACAGCACGGTCCTGGTCAGCGGTGAATCCGGAACAGGAAAGGAACTCCTTGTCCGCGCCCTGCATTTCAACAGCAGGCGGCGCGATAAGCCCTTCATTCCCGTGAATTGCGGAGCCATTCCCAGGGACCTCATTGAATCCGAACTTTTCGGCCACGAAAAAGGGGCCTTCACCCACGCCATCCGATCCAGGGCCGGACGTTTCGAAGTCGCCGACGGAGGGACAATTTTCCTGGATGAAATCGGTGAGCTTGATTTGCCCCTGCAAGTGAAAATTTTACGGGTCATTCAGGAGAAGGAATTCGAACGCGTGGGAAGCACTTCGACGAACAGGGTCGATGTGCGCATTATCGCGGCCACCAACAGAGACTTGGAAAATGAGGTGGCTCAAGGGCGTTTTCGCGAAGACCTGTTTTATCGCCTGAACGTGATCCCCATTCACCTGCCTCCGCTCAGGGAGCGGAACGGCGACATCCTCCTGCTTGTGGACCACTTTTTACGCATTTTCTGCGAACAAAAGCAGCGGCCCATACTGCGAATGTCCCCGGACTCCAAGGAGTTGCTCTTGGCTTATCCCTGGCCAGGCAACGTACGCGAGCTGGAAAACTTCATGGAACGGATTTCCATCCTCTGCGAAAACCGGGAAGTACTGCCCGAGGATCTGCCGGAAAAAATCCTGCACGTGGTGGGCCTGCAACCGCCGCAGGTTCAGACGACATCGCCTCCTGGCGGTTTTTGTTGGCCCAGGCTTAACGACCTTCACGGCCGCAACCAGGGGTTGAAGGACTTCATGGATGAAATCGAAGAGCGGCTCCTTCATGAAGCTCTGGAAACCAGCGGCGGCGTAAAAAACCAGGCCGCCGAGCTGTTGGGCATCAAACGGACGACCTTGATCGAAAAACTCAAAAAACGGAACATCCCCCTCTGATTGGCGGATGCGCCCATTGGCATGGCAATTTTTCCCTAAACACGCTCGCACTGCTGCGGTCTTGTCATGATTTTTGCTTGGCTTCTTTGAATCGAAACAGGCACGCCTATCCAGCAAACACTTCCTTCGCTTCCAGCAAAGTCAAAGGAGTGTGAGCATGGCTGCTTGCCAGGGCATGCTCCAGGGCTACATGTGACATCCATGTTCTTTTCTTGCCGACCGTTCCTTTCTTTCATGGAGAAGAAAAAGTCTCGTGCGGGATGGTGTTTTCTTCTCCTAATCGTCCTGCTTCTGGCATTGCTCGTGTTTGCCCAAAACGCCCTCTGCGCGAAAATCGCCTGGTGGCAGCATCCTCAGCACGAGCAGGTGGAAATCGTCTTTTCTCGGGATCTTCCCGCGCCGGATGTCCGGCGCGTTGATCCTCTGACCGTACGTATCCTGGCCCACAAGGATGCCTGGGGGCCGCCTCGGGATTTGACTCTGCCGGCCTTTACCGGCGCCGACCTTCTGCAGGCCCTTGTTCCGGAAGGCAACGCCCTGCTGGTAAAGCTGCAATCCAAAGCCTTTGGTTTTGTGACGCAGTATGATGACGCCGCGCGGCGCTTGACCATAGATTTTTTCCCCGACCCTTTGGGCGGGCGATGGTTGTTTGATCCGCCAACACCATGGATTCAAACGCAAGAAGACGCCGCCCCAGCCAGGGCGACTTCAACTCCAGTTGCGCCCGCCCAAACCGCAAGACCCCTGGAAACAGCGCACCCGCAGCCTGCTCCACCACTATCAAGCAAGCCCCTCAGCCCGCCGGAACCGCTCCAGGGAACACGTTCTCCGGATACATCAACGCCAGAGCAGCTTGTTCCCGAAGCCCCGTTGATCCAGGCATCCCCTGAAGCCGGCGTGCGCGGTCCGGTTCATGCGCCCCTGGCGCGTTCTGCGCCGGAAATCCCTGCCCCAACGCACACCTCGAACGTGCTTCGATCCCGAATCGAGCGGGTCGGCCCCGAGGATGCCCGATCCGTGGCCGCGAATCAGGAAGTACCCCCCGCCCTTGTCGCTGAAGTTTCATCTCTGCCCCAGGAAAAACAGGATTCTCTGACGGACAAACCAGCGACGGATATTCCGCCCGAACATCATGACCACTTGCCTGAGCCGATGCCGATTCGTCGCGAGATCACCCGCTCGGACATGCCGATGCAGGTTGCTGAGCCCGAAGAACCCGAACGCCTTGAAACAACGTCGACAGTTGAAGAAGTCGCATCCAACGATGAAATCGAAGAGCCTCAACCTTCGAAACCTCCGGCGACCATCGACGCAAAACCGGTTGATCCCGCGGAAAATTATCAAAGACGCCTGTCCAATGCCAGGACCGCCATGATGAACGGAGAGTTCGCCGATGCGGTGCTTGCCCTCCGGACTCTTGCCTCCCTTGCCGACCTGCCCGAAAGCCTCCGGGAGGACGTGCTCTACGACTTGGCCGACGCATTGTTCTCTCTCCACCTGGAGGATTTGGCCGGCAACTTCGCAGAGGTTGCCAAAGCTTACGAACAGGCCATGAACGTTAATCCCGCGTCTCCCCGGGCAGCCACGGCGTTGCGCAACCTGGGAGTTCTGCACTTGCGCGTGAACAACCTGCCCGAGGCCAAGGCCTTCTTTAACGTACTCCGTCAAGAGCATCCCCACGATCCTTTGGTGCCGACAACGGAGTATTACCTGGGCGAATATTTTTTAGAACGAGGTGATTACGCCCAGGCCGCGGATCATTTTCAGACCGTGATTGAAAAATATCCCGAGCACAACATTGCCCGGCAGTGTTCCATCAGTCTGGCCAGGGCTTTGTATGCCCTGGGCTATGACGATCAAGCTTTCCAGATCATGGACTTCCTGGAAAAACGCTGGCCCAGGTACTACATTGACGATCCTTCCCTGCTGGAACTGGCCGGAATTATCGCCTTGCGGGTGAACAGCCTTGAATCTGCCAAAGAACGACTTTCTACCTATTACAACCTCGTTCCGGACAATCCGGAAGCGCACATGCTCTTGGCCCGCCTGGGAGATATCTATCTGCTCACCGGGAAACCCGACGCAGCCGAGCATGTGTTTGAGAAAACAGCCCGAGAATATCCGGAAGAAGAGGGGGGCTTAGTCGCCCGGATGCGTCTGGTCGAAGGCGGTATTCATGACGATCCAACCCTGGACGACGTCTTCGCGACCTTGCGAGCCGCCCAGGTATATACACACATCATTGAAAAACATCCCCAAAGCCCCCTGGCCGCCGTGGCCACGGTCAAACTGGCCATTTGGCAAGTCTGGAACAAACGACTGGAGGACAGCCTAGTCACCATTCGCGACTTCCTGGCCAACAGACCGCATCATTCCCTGGCCCCCAAGGCCCTGGAAATCGGCGTGGAGGCGTTCAGTCAGTTGGTGGACAGAAACCTGCGGGATGGACGTTTTTCGGAAATCATTGACCAATGGCAGCTACATCCTTTTTTGCACCCGCTGGAACCGGAGCTCGGCGCGCAGACCATCCTGGGTTTGGCCATGGGATTTTGGAAAACCGGCGATCACCAACGGGCCATTCAACTTGCCCGGCCGCACCTTAGCGAGATTACGCCCCAGCATGCCCAAAACTTCGCTCTGGATCTCCTTTTGGGTATTTATCTGGAACAGCAGCAATGGGCAGAGATTGTCGCCTTGGAGTCGTTGCGCGAAGAACTGGAACTCTCTTTGGATCGGATCAGGGAGTTGAATTATGCTGTGGCATTGGCCCTGGAAAACCTGGACCGCCCGAATGAAGCCGGGGAGTACTGGCTCACCCTGGCCGAGGACCTGCAGCTTTCCGAAACGCGGCGTGGCTATGCGCTGTATTTTTTGGCCCGCAGGGCATTGCGGGATGAAAATTTGGAAAAAGTCTACCAGTACGCCCAGGAAGCCTTGAGCCTACTCCTCCTGGATCGCAAGGATTCGGGAAAAATCAGGGATTCCATCGCCTGGCTGACCCAAGTCACGGAGCGAACCGGCAGGATGCAGGAAGCCCTTGCCTGGGCTTTGGAATTTGATCAGCTCATCAAGGAGGATGATCCGGACTGGGCCATGTCCCGGTATCGGTTGGCCCAGCTCTATCAACGCATGCAACACCACGATCAATGGCGCAAAATCCTTGTGGATCTGCAGCAAAAAAATCCTGACGGCCTGTACGGTCGACTGGCCGGCTCCGCTCTGCAAGGTCGGGAACTGGAAGACAGCGTCGGCCGATTCCTGCAATAGCCGAAACAACCCCTGGAGAATCGAGAATGGCGAATCAGGCGGACGATACTGTCGACGTTGGGCTGGATTTGGAGCATTGCTCCGGATGTCAGGGGTGCGTGGAGATGTGCCCCGAAGTCTTTGGCTGGGACGACACCCTGGAGCTGCCCGTGCTTAAGGATTCCACTGGCCGGCGGGAGCAGGTGCTTCAGGCCGCCGCCTTTTGTCCCAAGGACTGCATCCGGGTCGCCGGCTGGAAGCGGGACTGGTAGAGCACGTCGTTGACGCCAAGTCTGGCTTGGTTTTGCTCCCGGCGGACATCACAATCAAAGCCGCCATTGCTCTTTTGCCCCGCCACGCGCTTTCGGTTCATTCGTTGCCGAAAGCCATCCCAATGGAGGAAACAGACAAACAGTAGCGCCTTCAGTTCGCGCGTTCCCTGGCCAGGGCCGCCTCTTCCCGCCTGCCCTGGGCTTCAAGGGCGTCGGCCAAGACTTCCCAGAACATACCCTGTTCCGGTTTCAGAGCTGCGCTTTGCCTGGCCAGGGTTTCGGCGATTTCCGGATCCTCTCCTTGCTCCAGGTACAATTTGGCCAAAAGATGCATGGCCAGGGCGTCTCTGGGATTGAAGACCAATGCCTGATGCAGATGCTCCCGGGCCTGTTCGGCGTTGCCCCGGCGCAGCTCCAGTCTGGCCAGATGGCGATGGGTCAACCCCTTGCCTCCGGGCAAAAGACTGGCCTGTTCAAAATAATGTTTTGATGCTTTGTCGTCACCACGCTCCTCGGCCAGCTGGCCCAGGCGCAGCAGACTGAAGACATGGCGCGGATCAAGATCCAGGCAACGCTTAAACGCCTGTTCGGCCCGTTCCGATTCCCCCTGCTTGAAAAACGTGTGACCCTGATTATAGGTGGCCATAATGTCCTGGGGATTCAGGGCAAGAATTTTCGCGAACTGCTCCTGGGCCTCGTTGAGTTTGCCTAGCCGGGCATAACACACCCCCAGCGAATTTCTGGCCAGATGGTTCAGCTCATCGGTCAGCAAAGCCAGCTTGTATTCCTCCACGGCGGAAAAAATATCGCCGCGGGTGAAAAACCGGTCTGCGCTGATGGTCAGAGACGTGGAGCAGAATTCCATGGCGCAAGGTCGCGGCAGCATCAGGGCGTGCTCCAGGGCCTTGCGGCAGTTGCCCATAATGACTGATTTGTCGAAATTCAAAAAAGGATAGCCAGCCACCCCTGCATACACCGCCATTCCCAATTGTTCCCGGGCCTGCTGAACAAAGGTTTCGGCCAAGGATGCATACGCCCTCGGCTCGATCCCCGCGACAAAGCCGGCCAGGCTGCTGAAACTGAATCTGCCCAGCATGACCTCGGAACCAAAGACGGTTCCGGCCAGCTCAGCCAGACTCCTGATGCGATGTTCGGCTTGGACGTACCGGCCTTTTTCAGGCTCGTTGGCAATCCCTTCCAGATGAGCCAGAAAAATGGAAAAATGGGAACTGTGACGACGCGCCTCGGCCCAATGCTTCATAAAGGCCTGGGAGCTGAGCAGCCCCGGAGCGTTGTCCGCGAACTGTTCCTCTTGGTGCGCATGCGGCTCGCCGAAAAGATACGCGCGCTTCCCATGGCCGATGATGCTCAAGCGGTCCCCCGGAAGAACGCTGAAACCCGGATCATGCAACAGAACTATCTCGGCCACGGATGTTTCCCGGTAGACCTCAATCAGCTGGAGTTCCCCCTTGCAAAACCGGGAACGACCATCTTCTTCTCCTGCATCCGTCATCGCGGCCTGCCGCTCTCCCACGCCGGACCAGAGCAAAAATCGCTGGCCCTCCTGAGCGTCCACGGACCGTCCCAGGTTCACCAGAACCCGGTTCATGGGCAGGACATCCAGGACAAGACCGCTGGAGCGGACAATTTCTGCAAAACCGCTGATCTGGCTTTCGCCGCGCTCCCGGGCGTCCCGCAATGCCCGCTGGGCCTTTTCCAACATCAAACCGGTCAGTTCGCGCAGAGACTTACGCAGCTGCCGACCGTGAAAATCCTGTGGGTACGTGGCAAAGCCCTGGCTGATGGAAAGGTGCAAGCGCTCCCCGGTAATGCTGTTTTCGCACTCCAGACGATCAACTTCCACAGCGACGACTTCAGCCAATTGCCGACACTTTGCTGACGTGGCCCCGGAAAGACAAATGGCCAGGGTGTCTTCCTGGAGCCTGGCGCAAAGCGCCTGTTCCGGGGCAACCCGGCAAAGCAGGTCGGCCAAGTCCCTTAAAATCCGGTCCCCGAAACGGAATCCGAAGCGTTCATTGATGCGGGAAAAACCGTCCACATCCAGGCAGATCAGGCCAACGCTGGCGCTGAACTCGGACAGGCTCTCCTCCAGGCAGGCCGGGGTGTCCAGCCACAGTCCTCGCTGTACAAGGCGGATATCCTTGCTCAGACTTTCTTCCAGACAGGCGGCGGTATGCAACCCCGTGCGGGTGTCCGTGCGCGCCATCTTCTGCAACAGCAAATTGTCCATGATCTGGACGCACAGCGAGGACCATAGGGACAGCACGGTTTTTGTGATCCGGCCCGGAACCCCGCGGGCCACGAAAATGCCCAGCAGTTCGCCGTGCCGATGCAACGGGAGCAAGGCTTTCCGCTCAGAGGGATAAAACGCGGGGAAGATCTCTCGGCCGCCGTCCTTGCCCAAGATGACCATTTCCGGAGGCGGGCTTGCGGGAAAATAGAGGCCATGGGAGGAAAAGGTCAAAAACTTGGAGATCGTTTCCCTTAGCAAGGGTTCAAAGACGATCAAATCCTGCCTTTCCAGGGTGATGGATGCCGCAATGGAGCCCCAGTCTTCCGTGGACATGACCGTTTATGCGTTCCTCTTTTCAAGATTGAACGATTTTTGGGCCAAGCGGGCATCTTTCTCCTGGGCCTGCACGGCCGATTTTTTAAACCACCCGGCAACGAAGGTGTCCATGAACATCTGCACAAGGTGATAAGCGATCCCGGGCACCATGGCCAGGGGAAAGGCCTGGGAGAAATATCCGGCCCAGACCACATAGGAAATGGTCAAGGTTTTCTGGGAGGTATGGATGGTGAAAGCGGAAGTGGAGGGCCTGTCCAGGCGGATCATTTTGGCAAGGGCCAGGTTCAAGGCCAGGATCAAGGCGTGCAAAAAAATCATGAACACGAACAGGCCTACCAGGCCTGCTCCCATACCGCTGATCACGCCGGTGGAGCTGGATACCGCGTTGAAGATGATCAACAGCACGATGCATTGAGAAAAGACGGAAAAAAAAATTTGTATCTGGCCACGGCCTCCTTGAGCCAGGGCCGCAGTGCCTGCCCCAAAAGCGTGGGAATGAGCAGGGTCAATGCCAGGGTGCCAACGATCTGACCCACAGGCAGCGCAATGCCCTGATCCGCGCCGAGCAGCAGTTTGAGCACCAGCGGAATGCTCAGCAAGGAGGCGAAATTGCACAGCACGCAGATGAATAGGCTCAAAGGCACGTTGCCCAGGGCCATGGCCGTCATGACCGTGCCAGAGGCCACAGTCACCGGCGCCGCGGCAATGATGACCGCACCGACGACGAAATCGGGATTTTTTGGGAAGACCAGCCCGGCCAGGACAGCCGTGACCACTGGAATGAGCAGCAGAGCCGAGAACAGGGCTGCCGCCAGCACCCGGATGTTGCGAAACTGCTCCAGGACCGTGCGCGTATCCAGGGAAAGGCCCGTGATCAAAAAAGTCAGAAAAATGCCGATATTGAGGATCTTGTGTTGCTTGACGAACAGCCCCAATGCCGGGAAGTGCAAGGCCAGAACAACAACCACGGCGATGCCGACGAAGAACCAGTTTTTTTTGAGAAAGGTATGCATGATCGAATCTGTTTCGAAATGCCGAGTTCTCCAAGAGCAGGGCAGTCCTTGTCCATTCGCGCGCTCGCGGCGCTTCTTTGAAGACGCTCTAAACGGATTCCAAATCAGGGGCAAGTCAAAGGGAGATTTGGACGCGAGACTGAACGTGACCACAAATGTTTCTCCACTGCGGCGGAAGATCAAAACCCGCTCGGTGCGGGTAGGCGTGGTCTGATTCAACGGCGTGCAAGAGGTGCTTGCATGATTGCCCTGGGGTCGAATTCCAGGATACAGACAACTTTCAGCCATGACGGGAAAAGTCTGGATTCCCGCTATCACGGGTATGACGGATGCGGAGACAACACGGTGAATCCTTTCCCCGATACCCTTCTGGAGGCATATCATGAGCAATTCCATGCCCGCAGCGGGCGCGCAGGCCTTGAATTTCCGGCTGCCAGACGGCGAGGGGAGGGAAGTCGGCCTAGCGGATTTGCGGGGCAGATGGGTGGTGGTGTATGTTTCTACCCCAAGGACAACACCTCCGGCTGCACGGCCGAAGCCCGAGAATTCACTGAGCTGCTGCCGGAGTTCGCGGCCCTGAGCGCGGAGGTGCTGGGAGTGAGCAAGGACAACGTCGCCTCCCACGCCGAGTTCGCAAAAAAGCACGACCTGAAAGTGCGCCTGCTGGCCGACCCTGGGCTGGCGGTGCTCATCGACCCGGCGGGCGTGGTGCGTGAAACCTGGCCGAAAGTGCCCAAGGGAGCCGGACACGCGGCCCAGGTGCTGGCAACGCTGCTTAGGCTGGCCAGATCAGGGTGAACCACTGCCATGAAAACACGTCCGCCCCGATGCTTCCCTTGCGGCTGCTTGCGTTTCATGGCGTTTTTGGCACAACAACCTGAAAAGGGCCGCGGATCTTTTCCAGACCGGTCCCTGCAACCAGCGTAATCCACGCTGACCCCCGGTGACCTCATGCACCCCGCCAAAGTCGACCGCGACCGTCTTCAGAATCTCACGGACCTGCCGAACATCGGCCGGGCCATGGCCGAGGATCTGCGGCAGCTGGGCATTCGCCAGCCCGCTCAGCTCGCGGGCATGGACCCCCTGGAAATGTATGATAGGCTGTGCGCAACAATTGGCGCCCGCCAGGACCCCTGCGTCCTGGACGTGTTCATGTCCATTGTATCCTTCATGAACGGCGAGGCGCCTCGGCCCTGGTGGGAGTTCACCGAAAAACGCATGCTGCTGCGAGAAAACCACCATGCTCGTCCCACTGCCGGGGTCGCCAATGCCCGACCTGAAAAAACCCTTTGACGCTGGAGGCGATGACATGACCATGATGTCCGGGAACCGTCGGAAACGCATTGGCAGCGTCTGGCCTGAACAACCCGTTGCCGCCCTTTTGTGTCTTGCCTGCGCCGCCTTCTTGGCCGCGGCAGGCCCTGCCTGGTCCGAGGAGCCCGGTTGGAGGCACGGTTTGGCCCTGCACGGGGACCTTAAGTACGGTCCGAACTTTTCCCGCTTCGAGTACGTCAGTCCCGCAGCGCCCAAAGGGGGAGAGATGCGCTTGGCCGGCATCGGCACGTTCGACAGCCTCAACCCCTTTATCCTGCGCGGAACCCCGCCCACGGGCCTGGGCATGACCTTTGACACCCTGACGGTCCAATCCCTGGACGAACCCTTTTCCGAGTACGGCCTGGTCGCGGAATCCGTCCAGGTGCCCGAGGACCACTCCTGGGTAGCCTTTTTCCTGAGGCCCCAGGCCAGGTTCCATGACGGAACTCCGATTACGGCCGAGGACGTGGTCTTCACCTTGGAAATTCTGAAGACCAAGGGCCATCCTTTCTACCGCGCCTATTACGCCAATGTATCCACGGTGGAGATGATCACTCCGCTCCAGGTCAAATTTCATTTCAGCGGGCCTGAAAACCGCGAACTGCCCCTGATCATCGGCCAGATGCCGGTATTGTCCAAGGCCTATTGGCAAAACCGCGAGTTCGACCGGACCTCCCTGGACATTCCCCTGGGCAGCGGCCCCTACCGGGTGGCGCAGCTGGATTCCGGCAGATCCATTACCTATGAACGCGATCCCCAGTATTGGGGGGCCGATCTGCCGGTGAACGTGGGCCGCAACAACCTGGACCGCTTGCGATACGAGTATTTTCGCGACGCCAACGTGGCCCTGGAAGCGTTCAAGGCCGGCCAGTACGATTTCCGGCAGGAGAACGTGGCCCGGCTTTGGGCCACGGGCTATGACGGACCGGCCTTGCGCCAGGGCAAAATCATCATGGAGGAAATTCCCCATGAATTGCCCACAGGCATGCAGGGTTTCGTCTTCAACACACGCCGGGCGGTGTTCCGAGATCCCCTGGTCCGGGAGGCTTTGGGCCTGGTTTTTGACTTTGAATGGTCCAACCAGAACCTGTTTCACAACGCTTACACCCGAACCAGAAGCTATTTCTCCAATTCCGAGCTGGCTTCCACGGACCTGCCCTCGGCCGCGGAACTCGAGCTTCTGGAACCGCACCGGGAGAGTCTGCCCGAACGGGTTTTCACCCAGCATTATCAGCCGCCGGTCACGGACGGATCAGGCAACATCCGGCCGCAGATCCGCCAGGCCCTGGACCTGCTGGCAAAGGCCGGCTGGGAGATATCCTTGAAGGACAGGAAGCTGCGGCATGAGTCCGGCGGCCAAACCATGGAGTTCGAAATCCTCTTGAATGATCCGGCCTTTGAGCGGATCTGCCTGCCCTATGCGCGCAATCTGGAGCGGCTGGGAATCACGGCCCGGGTGCGCACTGTGGACGCGACCCAGTACCAGAACCGACTCAATGATTTCGACTTCGACATGACCGTGCATGTTTTTCCGCAATCCCTTTCGCCGGGAAACGAGCAACGCGACTTCTGGGCTTCCCAGGCCGCGGACATCCCGGGCTCCCGGAACATCGCCGGGGTACGCGATCCCATTGTGGACGAACTGGTGGACTTGGTGATCAGCGCGCCGGATCGGACCAGCCTGGTGACGCGCAGCCGGGCCCTGGACCGGGTCCTGCTCTGGGGGCACTACGTGGTCCCGCATTGGCATTCCCGGGTGTTTCGCGTGGCGTATTGGGACAAATACGCCAAGCCGGACATCACGCCACAATACGGCCTGGCCCTGGACGCCTGGTGGTTCAGGGAACAGCTACGGTAATGGGCAGGAGTCGCGCATGACCGCATACATCCTCAGGCGGCTGTTGCTGATGATCCCCACGCTCTTCGGGATCATGGTGCTCAACTTCGTGATCATCCAGGCCGCGCCCGGCGGTCCGGTGGAGCGGGTCATCGCCCAGTTGCGCGGCCACGACACCGGAGCCACGGCCCGCTTCGCCGGCTCGGAACAAGGCGAATTCCAGACCCGACAGGCCGCCCAGCAGGATTCCAAATATCGGGGCGCCCAAGGCATTGACCCGGCCCTGATCGCCGAACTGGAGCGGATGTATGGGTTTGATCAGCCGCCGGCAAAGCGTTTTTTGCAGATGATGGGCAACTATCTTCGGTTTGATTTTGGTCAGAGCTTTTACCGCGACAGTTCCGTGGTGGAACTGATCCTGGAAAAGCTGCCCGTTTCCATCTCCCTGGGGCTGTGGACCACCCTGCTGGTTTACGCCGTCTCCATTCCCCTGGGCATCCGCAAGGCCGTCAGGGACGGCTCCACCTTTGACGTGGCCACCAGCGCAGTGGTCATCGTGGGCTACGCCATTCCTTCATTTCTCTTCGCCGTGCTGCTCATCGTGCTTTTCGCCGGAGGCAGCTTCCTGGATCTTTTTCCACTCCGCGGACTGACTTCGGATGCCTGGCCGGACTTAAGCTGGCCCATGCGCATTCTGGACTATTTCTGGCATCTGGCCCTGCCCGTGACAGCCATGGTCATCGGCGGATTCGCCGGACTGACCATGCTCACCAAAAATTCTTTTTTGGAGGAGATCAACAAGCAGTATGTGCTCACGGCCCGCTCCAAGGGGCTGACCGAACGGCAGGTGCTCTACGGTCACGTGTTCCGCAACGCCATGCTCATCGTGGTGGCCGGATTTCCCGGTGCGTTCATCGGCATCCTGTTCACCAGCGCCCTACTCATCGAGGTTATTTTTTCTCTGGACGGGCTGGGGCTGCTGGGATTCGAAGCGGCCATCAACAGGGATTACCCCGTGATGTTCGGCACCTTGTATATTTTCACCCTGCTCGGACTGCTCTTGAACCTGGCAGGAGACGTGATCTACACGGTCATTGACCCGCGTATCGATTTTGAGTCGCGGAATCGCTGAACAGTTCAAGACTGTCGTGTCTGGCCTTGGCGAACATGCCCAGGCAGATGGCCCCGGCCTGAGCCACGTTCAAAGACTGCATCCCGCCGGGCATGGGGATGTACACCCTGTGTGAGCAGTGTTTGAGCACTCCGGGCCGAATGCCTTTTTCCTCGTTGCCCAAAACCAGGACAGCGGGGAATGGCGGAGTGATTCGCAAAATGTTTTCCGCTTGGCTATCCATGGTAGCGCCAAAAACAACAAACCCTTGCGCAGCACATTGTTCCAAGGCGCGGGAGAGGTTGACCACATGGGCCACGGGCAGCCTGTTCAATGCGCCGGCACTGGTCTTCGCGGCCACCGGCCCAAGGGCAGCGGTTCTGTTTTTGGGCAATATCAAGCCCCCACCGCCCAATGCCAGGACGCTCCTGGCCAAGACACCCACATTGCCGGGGTCCTGAATTTGATCCAAAGCCAAAAGCAAAGGCAGAACCGCGGCTCTGGATTGTTCCATAACAGCGTCCAGATCGAAAAAACCAGGTTGAAAAACCCGGGCCAACACGCCTTGGTGATTACCGCCATACAATCTAGACAGATCCTGGGAGGAAACAAGGCGATAACGGACCTTCAGCCTTTTGCACATGTCCACGAATCGTCCCAGGGAGCGGGAGCGAACATTGTCCTGGATGTACACCAAATCCACCTGTTCCGGTCGTGCCAACAGCAATTCTTGAACCGGTTTGCGTCCCACTGTCCAAAAATCGCTTATGGATTCTGATTGAACGCGCATTGCTGCACTTCCTTTCCTATGGTCACAATAATGTCACACAGGTTTTTTAATTTTTACCACATGCCAGTCTTGCCCTGAAGCGCAATATGCGCTAGGCACACACAATTACATTGGCCATAACTGTCTTATTACCGGACGAAATACATATTTCGCCTGTATATTTTTTTCTTTAGCAACATCCTATGGAGGTGTGCATGCACCTGCGCTTCATGATTTTCACTGGTATTTTTCTCTTGGCGCTATTCGGTTGCGCTGGGCGCCATCAACAGGACCAGTTAGCTTCAACACCCACGGATGTACAAGCCCCCATTGATCATGGCTTGGATACCGCCGCCGTGCTTGACGAGCCCCATGCGCCGCTTGAGCAGATGTTATTGGACGCAGACGCAATACCTGATGTCGATCAGCAGACGCCGCTGACTCCAGCGGAACAAAAAGCCTTGGACACGCCGACCCAGGTTGAGTTCGTTCTGGATATTGAGGAGACCAAAGAGGTCGAACTGTTTTTTCGCTACTTCACTCATGACGCCCGGGATCGTTTCAGCGCATGGTTGAAACGATCAGAGCACTACCTGCCCCATGTGCGCGATGTTTTTCTCAGCCATGGCCTGCCCCATGATCTGATCTACCTGCCCTTCATCGAGAGCGGGTACAACCCCATGGCCTACTCCAGGGCAGGTGCCGGGGGAATGTGGCAGTTCATGCCCGGTACCGGCAGGCTATACGGACTCACCTTTGACTGGTGGATCGACCAACGCAGGGACCCTTGCCTCTCCACCCAGGCCGCGGCCGCCCATCTGACCAAGCTGTATGAGATGTTCAACGACTGGAACTTGGCCCTGGCCGCCTACAATGCCGGGGAAGGCCGCATTTCCCGAGCCATGCAACGCAGCGGCAAGGACAATTATTTCGCCCTTGCAAGCGTGAACAGACTTCTGGCCCGTGAAACCCGCCATTATGTTCCAAAGTTCATGGCGGTCTTGAAAATCATCCAGAACCTCGAAGAACTCGGTTTTGAGCCCATCAACTGGGACAACGGCCCACAGGTGGCCACGTTGGAGGTCAAGGGTGGAACGGATTTGATGGCCCTTGCGCAATACTGCAATCTGAGCTGGGAGGACTTTCGGCAGTTGAACCCCTCGTTTCGACGGCAGGTAAGCCCCCCGGACAAGGTGTTGACCGTGTATGTCCCCGAACAACAACAAGACAGGGCCGTGGCCTTTTTGAGCACGCCGTCATCGCGCCCGTATCAGGGTTTTGATCGGTATCAGGTCCGCAGCGGCGACTCCTGGTGGCGCTTGGCCAATCGTTTCAACGTGCCCGTTGATGTTCTCAAGCGCATCAACAACCGCAGCAACAACCTGCTGAGCATCGGCGAATCCCTGATGGTGCCCCGTTCGGCGAGCGCAGCCGTGGCCGCGGCTTCCCCAGCGGAAAGTTCGGTGTCTTCCACCAGAAACTTGGCGCAACAGCGGGCCAATTACGTGGTCCAACGCGGCGACACCTTATGGAATCTGTCCCGCAAATTCGGCGTTGCCGTCTCCACGTTGACCCAGGCAAACGGCCTGAAAAACCAGCACTCCCTGAAAATCGGGCAGCGGTTGTATATCCCCCGGCATTCCCCAGCATCCAGCGTTACGGCGTCTTCCGCATCCTCCGCCAACAAATCCGGTCAGATGGTGCAGTACCGGGTGCGACGCGGCGACACGCTCTGGCAGATCGCCCAGCGCTTTGGCGTGACCACGGCCAATCTCACCAGCTGGAACAAGCTCCCGCGCAGCGGATTGATTCGACCGGGCGACAACTTGAAGATTTATATTCCCTGACGCTTGCGGCAGGGAGGAGTATTACTCGAAACTGGTCGCATGTCTGACGGCAATGTCTCTGAGTCGAGACAAGGGAAAAGAACGCCCGGTCCATAGGGTAAATTGGGCGGCTGCCTGCCCCAGAAACATCTCCAGGCCATTGATCGTGGCAATGTTTTCATTTTTTGCTTGCAAAATCAACCGCGTTTCCAGGGGATTATAGACCAGGTCATAAATCGTTCTGATCCCCTTCAGAGACAGCCCCGCAGGCCAGGGGCTTAACTGGCCATATTTCCCGCTCATGCCCAGCGGGGTGGCGTTGATCAGCAGATCGCCCTGCCATTGTCCTCTGCAAGCCCAATCAAGAACGTGCACCCTGAATTCTTCGGCCAATACCGCAGCCCGCTCTTGATCCCGCCCGCAGATCGTCACGTGGCCCACACCAACTTTGGCCAATCCGATCAGTACGGCCCGGGCCGCGCCTCCGTATCCCAGAACCAGCGCGCGTTGCATTCTCCGCCACTCTTCCGGCGACATCGGACTTAAAAAACCGTGAATGTCCGTATTCTCCCCCCACAGCCGGTCGTCGCGCCAGAATATCGTGTTCACGGCGCCGGCGCGCATGGCATTGCCGGTGCAGCCGTCAAGCAGGACCATGACGGCCCGCTTATGCGGAATGGTCACACTGAGGCCTGAAATGGGCAAGGTTCTTGCCGCCTGAACAAAATTCGCCAAACCGGAAGGTTTGAGGGGCCACCGGAAATAGACTGCATCCAGACCAATGGACTGGAAACCGAAATTATGCGCCAAGGGGCTCAAGCTGTGGTCCAGGGGCTGACCGATTATCCCATAGAGTTCCTGGGGAAGGAAGACGTCGCCATTGTAGGCGGTTTTGGCGTTGGAAATCATGGCAGACCTGCTTTTCCCGCCTTTGGACAGCAACGTCCGCTATGGTCCGACGCTGTCGGCCCCGGCTTGAAGAGCTTTTTCATTGGCCGGAATCATTTTGGCGTAATGCGGGGAGATGACTTTTTTCAGACTCTGTTTGACCGCTTCCAGGGGAACGATTTGGGTCAGCTGGACATAAGCGCCCAGCGCGACCATGTTCGCCATCTTGGTGTTGCCCAAGGCGTCGGCGATTTCATTGGCCGCAACCGCAAAGGTTTTCAGGCGCTCCTTTTGGGCCAGCTCCATTTCCACCAAAGAAGAATTGATCACCACCACGCCTTGGTCAACGACCCGGGGCTGAAATTTTTCCAGCGAGGGACGATTCATGGCGATCAGGCTTCTGGGGTGGTGGATAATGGGCGAACCGATATCCTCCGTGGAAACGACCACGGTGCAATTTGCCGTGCCGCCGCGCATCTCCACCCCGTAAACAGGCATATAGGTGACGTTCTGGCCGTCCTCCATGGCGGCATAGGCCAAAAGCGTGCCGATGAGCATTACGCCCTGACCGCCAAACCCGGCGATGATCACATCCTGGTATCTGTTCATCCCTTGTCCTCCGCGCTTGTCACGTCCTTGAACACTCCCAGCGGAAAATACGGGATCATCTCTTCACTGATCCGCTTGTTGGCCTGAACCGGTGTCATTTTCCAATTCGTGGGGCAGGTGGAAAGAATCTCCACGAATCCCAAACCTTTTTTCTCAAGCTGGACTTCAAACGCCTTATGCACGGCCTTCTTGGCCTGTTTGACGTTTTTGACCGTGTCAAGGGCGACCCGTGCGGCATAGGCAGTGCCGCCGAGCCCGGCGACAATCTCGCACATCTTGATGGCCTGTCCCTCATGTTCCTTGCAACGGCCCTCAGGGCAGGTCGTGGTTCTTTGGCCGAGCAAGGTCGTGGGTGCCATTTGCCCGCCGGTCATTCCATAGACGGTGTTGTTCACGAACACTATGGTCACCCGCTCTCCGCGGTTCGCGCAGTGCAGTATTTCAGCCAATCCGATGGATGCCAGATCCCCATCCCCCTGATAGGTGAAAACCACATTGTCCGGCCTGGCCCTTTTTACGCCGGTGGCCACGGCCGGAGCGCGGCCATGCGGTGCCTCCACTGTATCGACCAGCAGATAATTATAGATGAATACGGAACACCCGATGGATCCGATACAAATGGCCTTTTCCGCGACCCCAAGTTCCTCAAGACATTCGGCCACCAATCTGTGGGCCAGGCCATGCTGGCATCCAGGGCAATAATGCATGGGTACGTCGGCCAATACGCTGGGCAGCGAATAAACCGCTTTATTCTGTGTCATCTGGCAACTCCCATGACCTGTAAAATAGGCTGCTCAAAATCATCCGGCGTGGGCAGATTGCCCGGAAGATGTCCATAAAAAAAGGAATCCGCGTGCTTGCGCACGGCCAACCGAACATCGTCCACCATTTGACCCAAATTATGTTCAATGGTTAAAAAAAGTTTTCTTTGCTCAGCCAGAGCTCCTAACACCGCGCTGGGAAACGGAAACAGGGTGATGGGCCGGAGCAGTCCCACTTTATGGCCCTTTTCACGCAAGCCGCGCACCGTGCTTTTCGCGATTCGCCCAATGGAGCCGAAAGCCACTACGATCAGCTCGGCGTCGTTGACCATGAAACTTTCATAGAGCACCTCCTTTTCCATGGAGGCGTATTTTTCCCGCAACAGCGCATTATGCCCGGCCAAGGCGCTGTCTTCCAGATACAACGACTTCAAGACGCGAGGAGGGCGGCTGCCTTTGCCCATCAGGTTCCAGCCCAAGTCCTCGGACGCGGGCGGGGCTTCAACCTCCCGGACAGCGACCGGCTCCATCATTTGCGCGATGATCGCATCGCCGAGCACCATCACCGGATTTCTATAGGCAAACGCCAGATCAAAGGCCTTGATGACAAGGTCATAAGCCTCTTGGACCGTACCCGGGGCAAGCACCAGTTGACGGTAGTCTCCATGCCCGCCGCCCTTGACGGCCTGGTAGTAGTCTCCTTGGGACGGTCCGATATCCCCGAGCCCCGGCCCTCCACGGCTCATATTCACGATGACCGCCGGCAACTGGCTTCCGGCCATATAGGAAATCGCTTCCTGCTTCAAAGAAATGCCCGGGCTGGAGGAGGAAGTCATGGCCCGCACGCCGCAGGCCGCGGCCCCCAGAAGCATGTTTGCGGCGGCGATTTCACTCTCAGCCTGCACAAAAACACGTCCCAGCTTGGGCATGACCTTGGAGAGATATTCCGGGATGTCGTTTTGCGGGGTTATGGGATAACCGAAATAACATTGGCAGCCCGCGGCCACGGCCCCCCGGCAGATGGCTTCGTTTCCCTTGACCAGTATACGTTTAGGCTTCCCGGGCATCCGCCACCTCTCCTTTTTTACGTCGTTTCCTCGGCCCCAAAATGATGGCGTTGTCCGGGCAGACGAGCGCACAAGCAGCGCAACTCGTGCACTTGTCCACGTTTTTTTCCAGGACTTCCACCACTTTATATCCAGCTTTGTTGAAACGGTTCGAAACGATGATGATCTGTTTGGGGCAAACCGTCATGCACAACAAGCATCCTTTGCAGCGGTCCTCCCTGAACGCGATAGCTCTCATTGGAAACTCCTGTTCAATTGCAAAACACAAGCTTAGGTGAAGACAGTCATTTTGAAAAGCGCCAGCAGGCGTTGAGGCCTCGTTCACACTCGATTCACATCTCAATGAACATCGCGTCTCCATAGGAAAAAAAGCGCATGTTTTCCTCCATTGCCTTTCGGTAGGCGGAAAGAATCCGCTCACGACCGGCAAGAGCACTGACCAGAACCAGAAGACTGGAACGGGGCAGATGGAAGTTGGTGATCAGACCGTTGACCACTTTGAACGTGAACCCAGGATAGATGTATGTATCCAGCCAGCCTTGATATGGCGTCAGACATCCTTGCTTTTGCATGACCCCCTCGATGGTGCGCAGGGAAGTCGTGCCCACGGCGATGACGGGCTGTTCCGTCTCAACGGCGCTTTGAATTGCTTCCGCGGCATGTGTGGATATTTTGACGTACTCCGCGTGCATGACATGGTTTCGAATATCCTGGCACCGAATCGGGCTGAATGTTCCGTACCCCACGAAAAGTGTCAGTTCGCACCATGCATGCCCGGCATGAACAATCTCGGCCTGCATTCTTTTTGAGAAATGAAGGCCCGCGGTCGGCGCCGCAACTGAACCTTGCTCGTTTTCGCTGGCGTATACGGTCTGATATCGTTGCGCATCCTCCTGTTCCGGTTTCCGCCGGATGTACGGAGGCAAGGGCACCTCTCCATGGGCATTGAGAAGCTCGACGAATTCCCCTTGTTCCCAAACAAGCCTGACCACACATTGACCAAACATTCCCTTGCTCAGGATTGTGGCCGTGAATCCCGGAAAAAGAAGCGTCATGCCCACCTTCAGGCGCCTGCTCGGTCGCAACAGCACGCTTGCTTCCACGGACAAGCCAACACCCGCTGGTCTGGCCTGTTCCGCCAAAACCTTCAACGGAGAAAGCAAAACCATTTCTACACGTCCATGGCTTTCCTTTTCACCCAGGAGTCTTGCAGGCACTACCCTGGAATTGTTTACAACAAGCAGCGATTTTTTGGGCAAATACTCCAACAAGCAGGAAAACGAGGTGATCTCCATTTTTTTTTTCTTCCTGCTCAGCACCAAAAGACGCGATTCATCTCTTTTTTTCAGCGGCACCTGGGCTATCAGGTGCTCCGGAAGATTATAATCGTATGCGTTCAGCTGAAAATCCGGCATCATGGTCATCATTTTATGCCTGCAGCTGCTTCGGGTTTGTGCTGGATAACGGGTTTTTCAAAATAACATTTTGATTTTGTTTTTAAAAACTAGAGCTGTTGGATCTCAACCACGTCAGCCACATCAGCCAGGAGCGGATACGTAATAATTTTCGCCATTGCTCTCTCGTTTAGACACTTCTTGTGCTCTCTTCTGTTTTTTTGAATATTTTCTTTCCAGGAACCGAGTAATCCAGGAATACTATTCACGCTTTGTCAGGAATTACGATTTTCCATCCATTATCATGCTTGAATTATGGTAATTATTTCTTTATAAGCAAAATACAAATGTTGAAGACAACCCTATCTCCGGATGCCGCCGGACAGTGGAGATGCCTCATGACTTCAAAAACGCTGTTGTGCTTGTTTTTCCTGCTGATCCTCTTGCCAGCCTGCTCAACCAAATTTTTCGGCTCTTCCGCGGAGGAACAACCTGTACAGGAAACACAGAAAACGGAATCCTCGAGCTACTACTATGATTTTGACGACATTCTCGTCCCGCGCGACATGAAGCTTCAGCCGAAGCTTTCCTTTGTTTTCGAAGGTCCCCACGTCAAGGCCGGGGTATTGGTTTTCAAGGGACGGGTTGATTCCGTATCCTTGAGTAATTATTTCATCAACAACATGCTTAAGGACGGCTGGCAGCTCAGCAGCTCGTTCAAGTATCGACGGACCATACTCGTGTTCACCAAACCTGACCGCGACTGCATCATCAACATCATTGACGATCGCTTATCCACGTCCCTGGAGATCTGGATTGCACCCAAGGAAGGCGGAGCAGTCACCTCTCCATCACGCTTGGAGCGAACATTGACTCAATGATCCTTCCACATACCGATTTTACCGGTTTTTCCTGCGGTCGCGTCCATCTGGGAGTCACCGGAAGCGTCTCCGCGTACCGGGCCATCGAAATCATGCGACGCCTGCAAAGGGCCGGCCTGAGCGTCAGCGTAACACTGACATCCTCGGCCCAGGAATTCATCCAGCCCCTCCAGTTTCGATCGCTCACCGAGGCGCCTGTATATGAAGCACTTTTTGCCAGGGATCAAGCTGAATTTGCGCATCTGTATCCTGCTGGCAACTGCCGGTCATTTCTGGTCGCGCCTTGTACGGCCAACATCCTGGCCAAGCATGCCCACGGCTTGGCCGACGATCTTTTGAGCACACAACTCCTCGCTTTTACAAGCACAATCATCCATGCTCCGGCCATGAATCCCAGATTATGGCATTCCTTTGCAGTGCAGAATAATATTTCCATTCTCCGCGACCAAGGCATTTGCTTTGTTGAGCCGGAAACAGGGCTTATGGCATGTGGTGAATCCGGCACTGGAAGACTTGCGTCCACAGAAGAAATCTTCCTAACCACCCTAAAATCTCTCATGCCTCAAGACCTTTCCGGGCTGCGCGTCCTTGTCAATCTGGGGCCCACACAGGAACCTTTTGACCCTGTACGCTACCTGACCAATCCATCCTCCGGAATCATGGGCGCCTCCATTGCCATCGCCGCCTGGCTGCGCGGAGCAGCAGTGACCGTTATAAGCGGACCTGTTTCATCCCTGTGGTTCCCCCGATTTATCACCCCTATATATATCCAAACCGCACAGGAGATGCATCAAGCTTGCCTTGATCACTCCCGTACAATGAATATTATTTGTTTGACGGCAGCGGTCTGTGATTTTCGTTTCAAGGACTCTTTTCCAGATAAAGTTAAGAAAACTTCCCTTGACCAGGCTTTTTCCCTTCCCATGGGAAAAAACCCCGATATACTCGCTGATATCGGCAGGCAAAAAAAATCTGGTCAAATCTTAATCGGCTTTGCCGCTGAAACATCTGACCCGACAAACGAAGCCCGAAGAAAGCTTCAAGAAAAAAATCTCGACATGATCGTGGCAAACCGCATCGACCTTCCGAATTCGGGTTTCCGTTCCCCCATGAACCAGGTTATGGTCCTTGACCGGCACGGTAGGGTCGAAACATGGCCAACACTCCCTAAAAGTGAAATCAGCTTGCGCCTTTTTGATTGGGTCTTTCACGCCTTTGTGGACGTGTAGCCCGATAATTTTTCACATACCCAGTCGTTGACAACTCTATTTTTTTTGAATTATTTCTTATGCTTGAATATCAACGAATTTGGCGCGCTGCGGGATTGCAACATGTATTTTCTGTTTCGACTAAGAATATTGATCCCTGTATTACCCTATCCCCAACGAGGAGGATAACCCGGTTACATCCGGATATTCTTGTTGAGCCGTTTTCATTTTACTGGCATCGTGTTTGCCACCCCATCCGCCTTATATGGACGTATTGGGAATTGGATGAGGATATGCGAGGGACGCCTAACATGGAACGTGTTGACCTCATGAAATCCATTATGCGAGCCAAACATCTTTGTGATGAACAGATCTGCTGGTGGCCTGTTGCAATCGGCACGGGCACACAACAGCCGCGCACGGAAAGGCCGGATATTATGGCCTCCATGATCCGGCTGTTCGCGCCAACCCATGTTTTTTGCTTCGGTGAACAGCCGCAGCATTCATTGAAATACTACTTGTCGTGCAGGCATGATCATATTCCTGACCAAACCACGATCATCTCCCTTCCAGCGCCGGAGGAAATGTTGCCTGACAATCAAGACAAAAAAATGCAGACTTGGTGCATTATCAAAGACCTTCACCTCTAGTTGGCAACCATGTTTCGAAACTTCATCTCTCTCGCATTCTTATCATATTTTTTGCTTGTTACGCCTTTTGCGTGGGCAGCTTCGCCCGTCAATGTCCTTTATTTA
>DSBL01000092.1 GCA_011049455.1 Desulfonatronum sp.
GGATACGAATACGGGCGGATACTATTCGTACAATACCGACAGACTGCTGTTGCTGCTCAGGCAGGACGGAAACAGCTCCCTGATCTCCATCAGCAGACAAACCGACCAGTCTTCTGTTGGACGAAAGGGTGTGGTGCTCGGGGATGATGCTGACTGGAATTATTACTATTCCAACGAGGAAGGGCTGACCAAAAGCGGTCTGGGTTGGGTCAATTCCTATATATTCGACTCCTTTTCCGTGACCGTGCTCTCCGCCAGTCAAACCGATCCAGCTCGATCCCAGCATGTGATGTTCAAGTGGGTCAGAGCCGGATGGTCAGGAATCAACATGGTTCGGACGGAACACGTCCGGAACGGATGCATGCGCTTTGCACAAAGCCTGACCAAGTTAATGGAGTCGCAACGGCTTCCGGATATCCAAACCATCGTTGCCATGGCAGACCATGTTTTGTCCATGGACCAGGCTGACCTGGAAGCAACCCTGGAACCCTATGTTCAGGCCCTGCAAAAATTAAGCGCCGAAGACCCCATTCTTTCCCGGCCTTCCTTCAGAAACGTCGTCCAGGAGAACCCGTTGGCGCACTATTCCCTGGAGGCGAAACAAAGCCTGATCATGAAGGAGTATATGAAGGCCAGCATCGGCATGCCCGCCCTGCTGACGCTCTCCGAGAAATTATTCCCCGTTTTCGTCGCTTGGCAAGAGGAGATGAACAACCCTCCTTTCTATCAAAGCAGCCTGGATTGACAGGGCTCTCGCTTGGTGCAGGCAAAGAAAGCAGGGTGACCGGAAGCGCACGACAACATGCCCCAATTCCGGACGGACGGATTCACTATTCCTCTTCCTCTGTGTCCAAAAGCCCCTTATCGTCGATACGGTCAAAGCCGACAACAATCATCTCCGGATCCATGCGCACCAGAAAAACCCCTTGCGCGTCCCGTCCCACTCGACTGATGCCTGACACCTTCGTGCGAATAATCTTTCCAGCGCTGGTCAGCAAAAGCAATTCGTCTTCGGGCTGAACAAGAACTGAACCCACCACGTGTCCGGTCTTGGGCGTGACGCGCATATTAATCACCCCTTTGCCGCCTCTGGACTGCATCCGATAATTCTCCAAAAGCGTTCGTTTGCCATAGCCGTTGGCAGAAACCGTGAGAATTTCCTGGCGTTGGTCATCGCCGGTGACCACGCAGGAAACAACCTGATCGTCCTTGGACAAAGCAATGCCGCGCACACCGGAAGTGCTTCTGCCCGTGGACCGAATTTCCGAATTGGAAAAGTGGATGGATTTGCCCTGCATGGTAATCAACACCACCTCTGCTTCCGTGGATATCTCGCGGACCGTGATCAATTCGTCTTCCGGATTGAGATTGACCGCCTTCAATCCGCTTTGTCTGCAGTTCACGTATAGCTGTGCCTGGGAACGCTTGACCATCCCCTTTCTCGTGGCAAAAAGAAAATCCTTGTCCGTGGCAAAATCACGAATAGTCATGGCCGTGGCGATAAACTCATCCTTGTCCAATGGCAGAAGGTTGGAAACGTGGGACCCCTTGGCCGTTCGCGAACCTTCCGGGATGTTGTAGGCCTTGAACTGATACATCCTGCCCTTGTTCGTGAACAACAGGATGTAGTTATGATTCGTGGTGGTGAAGACCTGGGAAATGATGTCCTCAGAGACCGTGGACACGCCATAGATGCCCTTGCCGCCCCGTTTCTGCTGCTGGTAGATGTCCATGGGCGTGCGTTTGATATAGCCTCTCTGGGACAGGGTGACCACTACTTCGGTATTGCCTATCAAATCCTCCATATTGATGGAATTGGGATCTTCCTCCACGATGATGGATTTTCTGGGAGAGGCAAACCCTTTCTTGAGTTCGGTCAATTCATCACGGATGACCTGGATGAGCACTTCCTGGTTCTGCAGAATGCTTTGCAAGTATTCGATCCTTTTGATCAGCTCCTGGTATTCGGCCAACAGCTTGTCCCGCTCCAGGTTGGTCAGGCGCTGCAGTCGCATGTCCAGGATGGCTTGGCATTGCGGATCGGTAAAGCCGAACCGCTTGATCAGCTTTTCCTTGGCCTCAGCCGGTGTCTTGGAGGATTTAATCAGTTGGATGACTTCGTCGATATTCTCCAAGGCGATCTTCAAACCTTCCAAAATATGGGCGCGCTGTTCAGCCTTGTTCAGATCGAACTTGGTTCTGTTCAGCACCACTTCCTTACGGTGATCGATAAACAGCGACAGGATGTCTTTTAAGTTCAAAAGTTGCGGACGATTACGCACAACGGCCAGCATGTTGATGCCGAACCACGTTTCCAGCGGCGTAAATTTGTATAAGGAATTGATGACTATATCCGGAATGGCCGTTTTCTTGAGATCAAGCACGATCCGGATCCCGTTGCGGTCGGATTCGTCACGCAGATCACTGATGCCCTCAATCTTTTTTTCGTGAACTATCTGGGCGATCTTTTCCACCAATACGGACTTGTTCAAAGCATAGGGAATTTCCTTGATAATGATGGATTCCCCCTGCTTTCCACGTTCTTCAATCTCGACCTTGCCCCGGATCTTGATGGATCCTTTTCCTGTTTTATAGGCATCAATGATGCCGTGCCGACCATAGATGAACGCACCGGTGGGAAAATCCGGGCCTTTGATCAGTTCCATCAGGTCCGTGATCTCAGCGTCCGGATTGCGCAGCAGAAGCAACAGTCCGTCGATCAATTCTCCAAGGTTGTGCGGCGGAATGTTCGTGGCCATGCCCACGGCGATGCCGGATGATCCGTTGAGCAGCAGGTTAGGCACCTTTGTGGGCAGGATTTCCGGTTCTTCCAGGGTGTTGTCATAGTTTTGCCGAAAGGGAACGGTCTGTTTTTCAATGTCCTGCAAAAACTCGGCTGTCAGCTTGGCCATGCGCACCTCGGTGTATCGCATGGCCGCCGCGGAATCACCGTCAATGGAGCCGAAGTTTCCTTGCCCGTCCACCAGTGGTTCGCGCATGGAAAAACTTTGGGCCAGGCGAACCATTGCGTCATACACGGCACTGTCCCCATGGGGATGGTATTTACCAATCACGTCGCCGACAATGCGCGCGGATTTTTTATACGGGCGATTAAAGGTATTCCCCAGGTCATGCATGGCGAAAAGGATTCGCCGATGAACAGGCTTGAGCCCGTCACGGACATCCGGAATGGCCCTTCCAATAATGACGCTCAAGGAATACTCCAGATATGAGCGCTGCATTTCCTCTTCGATGAAAATGGTGTTCTTCACAATATCTCCGCTGTCAATTTATGTCATATGATTTCAGGATGTTTGCCGGCAATATCCAGGTTTCAAACACGTGCCTTGAAAACCGGCATTGATCTTCACTTCCGGCAGCCCAACCCTTCGCAGAGAGGGTGCACGCTATTTCCCCGTGATCATCAGATGTCCAGTTGTTCGACATACAGTGCGTTTTTCTCGATGAACAATCGTCGCTGCTCAACATTGTCCCCCATCAACCTGGAAAAAACCTGGTCCGCTTCGTTGGCGTCCTCAATTGTCACCTGCAGCAGGTTTCGGGCTTCGGGATTCATGGTCGTTGTCCACAATTGTTCCGGATTCATTTCGCCAAGGCCTTTGTAGCGCTGAATATTGAACAATTTCTGGGTTTCATTGATGAGATAATTGTACGCGTCGAAAATATCCATCTCCGCAACCAGTTCATTGTTCCGGAAAACCTTAAAATGGGTGTTGCCGAATTCATCAATGATCTTTTCCAGTTGTTCAAAAGCCTTCGCATATAATCTGGACTTGAAAAATTCGCTTTTCAGCTTGAGGAAAAATCCATTTTCATGCCTAAAACGCATGTACGTAATGGTCTCAATTTCAGAGGACTCATGAACGATTTCCACATAATATCCATGCAGCTTCATGTAGTCCTGAAATGCAGGCACATTCACGTCCCGCAGGTTTTCCTGGATGCGTATCCGATAGGCGATCAAACGATGAAACAAGTCTTCTGAAAATCCCATATTGCGTGAATCGCTTGCAGCGTGAAGAATTTTTTGCACCTTGCGCAAAAGCGTCAACAGCCTGGAATTTTCGATGCGCTCCCCCTGCTCACCTTCCAAGGAAAATTGCGATGCCGTCTTTTCCAAAAGAAAACTATCCAATCGGTCTGAATCATGGATGTATTTTTCAAAATTGCCTTTGTGGATGCGATACAGGGGAGGCTGGCCAATATAGATGAACCCCTGATCTACCAGCGGTTTAAATTTCCGAAAGAAAAACGTAAGCAATAACGTACGGATGTGGGAGCCGTCCACATCGGCGTCGGTCATGATGATCACTTTATGATAGCGCAACCTGGATAAATCCACATCATCATCACCCGTGCCCACTCCCAGGGCCGTGATCAGCGCCTGAATCTCCTTGTTGGAAAGAATTTTATCCATGCGGGTCTTCTCCACATTCAAAATCTTTCCCCGCAGCGGAAGAATCGCTTGATATCTTGGGTTGCGGCCCTGTTTTGCCGACCCGCCCGCGGAATCTCCCTCAACAATGAACAGTTCGCTTTCCTCCGGATTCTTGGCCTGGCAATCCGCAAGTTTTCCAGGAAGGGAAAAATCAAACAACGCTCCCTTTCGTCGGACCAGTTCCTTGGCTTTTCGGGCAGCCTCCCGAGCCCTGGCTGTGTCCACTATCTTCTCGATAATGGCCTTGGCCTCTTTGGGATTTTCCTCGAAATATCTGTTCAGTGTCTCGTAAACAGAAGTGGAGACGATCCCGCTGACTTCACTGTTGCCCAGTTTCGTCTTGGTCTGTCCCTCGAATTGCGGATCGGGATGCTTCAAATTGATGACCGCGGTCAAGCCCTCACGAACGTCGTCGCCTGAGATTTTGACCTTGATCTTTTTAGCCATGTCCGAATTCTGGGCATAGACATTTATGGCCCGGGTCAAAGCGGACTTGAATCCGACAAGATGGCTTCCGCCCTCATGCGTACAGATATTGTTCACAAACGCCAGTACATTTTCTTTGTACGTCGTGTTGTATTGGAGGGCAAACTCCGTGACTACTCCGCTTGAATCGTTGGAACCGGAAATAATTTGGCCTATTGTCTGTTCGCTTGAATTCAGATCTCGAATAAATGTCCTGATACCGCCTTCGTGTTTGAAAATAAATTCGGAATTGTTGATATCATCGATAAAAATAATCTCAATGGTGCTGTTCAGATACGCTAATTCATCAAAACGTTTTTTGAGTGTATTAGGATTGAACTCAACGGCCTCAAAAATATCCTCATCAGGGTAAAAGCGGATAATGGTTCCGGTGTCCTTTGCAGTTCCAATTTCCTTAAGCTCAGTTACAGGGATGCCTCGTTCATATCTTTGAAAATATTTTTTCCCGTCCCGTTTGACAATAACCTCAAGAAATGAAGAAAGAGCATTGACTACAGAAACACCTACACCGTGCAATCCACCGGAAACCTTATAGGAATCCTTGTCAAATTTTCCACCAGCATGAAGAACGGTCATCACAACTTCAACCGCAGGTCGTTTCTCCTTTGGATGGAGATCAACAGGGATTCCCCTGCCGTTGTCACTGATTGTTACACTGTTATCAAGGTGTAATTGCACTTTGATCTTATTGCAGTATCCTGCCATTGATTCATCAATACTGTTATCAATGACCTCATATACAAGGTGATGAAGTCCTTGCGAACTTGTACTACCAATATACATGGAAGGCCTTTTGCGAACTGCTGAAAGGCCTTCAAGAACAGTAATATTTCTAGCAGTATAATTCTTTTCATTTTCCATTATTTTTTCCATAAAAAATTAATATTTAAAATTATATGTCTTTTTCAGTATATACGACATCTTCAGTTATTTTCATAGGCATTATCAATACACTGTAATTTTGATCTTCATTACCTGTAACAAAGCAAGGTCCTTCGGAATTTGTAAAATGAAAATGTAATTTTTCTGATTTGAAATGCGACAAAATTTCCATAATATCCTTGGTTGGAAAAGCAATTTTTTTCAAATCTCCTTTGAATTCTACATCAATATACTCATTTGCCTCTCCTTTTTCATCCGAATGAACATCCATTTGAAGCAAGTTTTCTGAAAATTCAAAATATGTACAAATACTGTTATCAGTATTAAAAATAGAAATTCTATCCAATGCGTCAATCAATAATTTTTTATCAACATTCATACTACTTGGATTATCTGATATATATTTTGCCAATAATTCCTTATGGTCAGGAAAATCATATTGCGTTAAAGGTATACTGATATTTTCGATTTTATCGAATGACCTGCAATACAGTTTATTATTGGAAATATTTATCTCTATTTCTTTTTGCGGCATCATTCTTCTCAAATCACCAAGATATTTCTTCATGATAAGTATTCCCTGTTCAGGAATAATGTTTTCCAAGCCATTTTTTTCCAACTGAAATAATGCCAACTGATGGCCATTTAAGCCGCAAAAATCAATTTTTTGTTCTTTCTCTGAAAATTTTACAAACATACAATTAATGGCCCGCATTACTTCATCATCACTGATGGAAAAAAAGACGCTATCAATAACATCGGAAAATGATTCTCCATGCCAAAAAACAGAATGCTCTTCCGGGAAAGTGGAAAGTGGTTGAAACCAATAATTTTCATTAATTGGGAGGACATATTTTCGTTTGTTTTGCTTGACGTGCAACTTTTTTGATTCTTCTTCCACTTGGAAGAGCAATTCTCCGGGGTGTAATTTTCTTATCAAATCATACAAATGGCGACCATTCACGCCCACGAGACCATCATTATCAATCTGCGCTTGATAACTACCATAAAATTCGATGTTGGAGTCCGTGGCCATGATCTGCAGTTGGCCTGATTCAGCCTTGAACCAAACCGAACGCAAAAAAACCGCTCCTGTTTTCACGGTGGTTATTTGAGCCGCCTGATGTAATCCGGGAAGAATATCTTCCTTCTGTATTGTAAATTTCATTTTTAAACTCCTTTTATTGATTGTCGAAAATGTTGTGCTTAATGATGTTAATATTTTGTTTTTATTGAATAAATTATCATCTTGCTAATGTTTTTAAAAAAATAAACCTGTTCTTAAAAAGATTCAGTGAAAAAAAATTGCTTCCAAGATTACCAGAGGAACAGTAAATTCCGCACCCTTGTGCATATATTGAATATCATAAAGAAATAACTATATTTTTTTTGAAAAGTGCGGTGCGAAAGATTTTCCTCTTCTTGACACTCCGGAACAGCATGCCTTTAATGCGCAGGAAGGACATCCATCTTTCCACGGCCAGTACGTCACGGTTGCATACACCCTGTTGAGTTGTCCGGTGGGGTGAAGATGCAACCCCAGTCTTCCCAGGGTTTCGTTCATTTGGGATGTGGAGAAAGGCACTGGCGCACATTCATGGACTGATATTTCAGGCAAAAATTTTTGCAGCTGTAATGTCAAGGTCAGCAAGACTTTTTCGTGCAGGAGAAAGCCCTCACTGGGTGACAATTGCCAAATGTGATCAACAACACGCTCAATTTCCTGGTCAAACCAAACAACCAAAAAAGCGTTTCGAGCAGGGGGAAGAATGCAGACGCGCAGATGATAAAAAAGGTCGTATGAAGAAATATAATTATTAATCACAAAGAGATAGCCCTTATCCCCATCAGGAATTCCGGAAATATGATTGCATGTAACCATACCGTGATAACTGAAAGGATGAATACCTTAATTATCGATTATTTTCCAGGCCGCATTATCTCATTTTCTTCAATAGTTAAAGACGGATACAATAACTTCATTTTTGATGCTAACAAATCTTTTGCCGGCAGATGAATGTCGTGTTTTTATGTATTGATCCCAGCATGTTGCATAGGGACGCCCAGAAGGCGTCTTGATGATCCTCAAGATTGTCAAAAGGCCAAAAACGTGATGAATAATTTGTGATGAAGGATTATTGGCGGGAAATGAGCGCCGGTGACGAGGCTGGGCAAACCGGGGCATCCCCTTTAAACGTTTCCATGCGAAATACCGCGGACTTTTGGGAGAAACGGGTATGAGTCGATTGCGATGTTCGGAGATGAAGCCGTTTTATGTTATGGAAGTACTGGAAAAGTGCCAGAGTCTGGGCTGCGATGGTCCGGATGTTATCCACATGGAGATAGGCGAACCTGATTTCGACACTCCCGAATGCATCAAGCAGGCTGCCTGCAAAGCCCTGATGGACGGACACACTCACTACACCCATAGCCAGGGAATTATTGAATTGCGGGAGGCGATATGCCGCCATTATGAAAAAAACTATGGAATCTGCATTCATCCAGATCAAATTTTGGTTACCGCCGGCACATCTCCGGCTATGTTTTTAGTTTTTTCGGCCCTGCTGGCCATGGGTGAGGAAGTGATCGTGTCCGACCCCCATTATGCCTGCTACCCGAATTTTGTTCGATTCGTCGGAGGGAATCCCGTATTCGTTCCCGTCATGGAGGAAGACGGGTTTCAGTATCGTCCGGAAGAGGTTCTTTCCAGGATGACCCAGCGAACAAAAGCCATCCTGATCAATTCCCCTTCCAATCCGACGGGAACCATGCTTTCCGATGAACGAATGAATGCCCTGAAGGATCTTGGACCATGGATTCTTTCCGACGAGATTTACCACGGTTTGGTGTACGAAGGCCGGGAGCGATGCATTCTTGAATTCACGGACAGGGCTTTTGTTTTCAATGGGTTTTCCAAAGCCTATGCCATGACAGGATGGCGTTTAGGCTATGTAATAGCGCCTCGAAAGTTCATTCCCACCCTGCGCATTTTGCACCAGAATTTTTTTATTTCCGCTAATGCCGTGGCCCAGTGGGCGGGCATTGCCGCTCTTGAAGAAGCCGGTCCGGACGTGGTTCAAATGCGCTCCATGTATGATCAACGCCGTCGTTTTTTGGTGCACCGATTACGACAGCTTGGTCTGGGCGTGCAGGTGGAACCAACAGGGGCGTTTTATGTCCTGGCCAATGTCCGGCATGTTTCCATGGATTCTCTGAGGCTGGCCTTTGATATCCTCGAAAAAGTCCGTCTGGGCGTTGCGCCAGGGCTTGACTTCGGGTGTAATGCTGAGGGTTTTTTACGGTTTTCCTATGCCAACTCCCTGGAAAACCTGGAAGAAGGAATGGAACGCATGGAGACGTATCTTAACAATTACGGATAGATGGGAGACATCAGCAGAATAAGGGCAACGACCACAGGATGTCAGCGGGATTTTTCTGGGCGTATTTTTTCACGTTTTGAAAAAGGTTATCATGCAGGATGTGACCGGACAACTTTCGAGTGAACCTGAAAAATTGCGTCTTCAACTTACGCAGATTCTGGTTCTCGCCTCCAGGATACATCAAGCCCTTGAGGTTGATACTCCCCTGGAAGAGCTGCCAGGGTGGCGGGAATTGGCCGGCAAGCCGGAACGGCTTATAATGCATCAGGATAAACCATGCCTTGTTTCCGTAATTTTTGGTCCAAGCGGTTCTGGAAAAAGCACCATTTTTCATCTTTTGACGGGAATTGACGTACCCCGCGGAGAGACACGCAGGCCCATGACCCGCAATACCGTAGCGGCTATACCGCGGGTTCTTCAGGAAGTTGTTGATTTGAACGCTCTTTTTCCAGGCTTCACCGCGTTTCCCCTGACAGATCATTCCGTGCTCGAAAATGCGCCATTTTCTGGTTCATTATTCTATTATGCGTTTTATGACCAAATGGATGCATGTCTGGCGTGGCTGATTTTGGTTGATGTGCCTGACTTCAATACAGTGGAGCGCCAAAATTGGGACAAGGCGGAAAAAATGCTGCGTCGTTCGGAAACAGTGATCTTCGTAGTCCATCCAGAGGCCTACAAGGATGAAGCGGTTGTTTCCCAGCTGCATGCTTGCTGTTGTCATGCCGGCTTTTTGGCCTATGTGTTGACCAAGGTCCCATCGGAAAACGCGTTTTCCACGGCAGAGGAAATATGGCGGGATTTGATGAAGTTCGTAAAGCATGATCCACGGTTTCAGGCAACGCGTGCGGATGGTCGAACTGCCGAAACATTTCTGGAAAGCGCCGTGGCATATTTTGCTCCACGCAGCTCATCCTTGAACATCCAACAAATCCAGCCAATGCATGCGGGTTCACCGGATTTTACATCCCTGCTCAAGGGACATTCCGGAATCCAAATCTACTGGTCAAATCTTTTGGAAACCGCAGGATCCGGCATCTCCTCCGTGGCCTTGCTGGCCGAAAGTGCGCTGGAAACGCAAAGAAGCTTGGAACAGGCCCTGGAACTGGTTGAAGGCCGCCTATCCATGGTTGGCCAACGCATCGCAGGCTTGCAGTTTCCTGCGGGAGAACTCGTGGAAACCATCATTCAAACCATCAAAACAAGTAGGCCGAGATGGTTGCGGATGATTTCCCTGCCCTTGTCGTCCGTAGCCGGCTTGTTTTCCTCCACCAAGGCACTGTTGGCGAGATTGCGAAGCAGGGATCACAAGCAGATGCTCAAGGACCGTGCTGTGCTGGAAAAAGAACGCTTGATTGAGGCGGTGGAAGTGCTTGTTGCCCAATGGCGGTCTGATTTTTCATCCGAATCCATGCATGGGTTGTTGAAGGTTGACAATTGCCGCCGTGTTGTTGCGGCATTTGCCGAGAAACAATTACCTGAACCGCACAGCGAGTGGAAGAAAGCGATTCACCAGGATGTTCAGCGCTGGGTGCAAAAAAATCCCTGGTACGGCTCCGTATTGGGCACCTTGTCCGAGATGTTGGTCCTTTTGGGAGGGGCGGCACTGGTTCTGGATTTGGCTTTTTCCGGCGGTCTTACTCACCTTGGCGTGGGGGCAGCAGCCGGTGCGGGCAGTGTCGGCGCAGGCACGGTCCTGAAATTGTTCGAGGAGTTGAAAATGAAAGATATTCTTGAAAAGGCCGACAGGAAATGGCGCACCCAGCGAGCACACGAATTGACCGACCATCTCCGCAAGCACCTTGCCGACCCCCTTGTGGGAAATGCTTGGCGGGATAAACTGAATAAGATTATCGCAGCCGACCCCAGCGCCTGTTTACGAGCCTGCGAGAGTCTGCGGACCCACTGGATGACAGGCAAATGAATATCTCACCGCAAGTTGAAAGAATTCTTTCCAGGGCAACAGATTTACATAAAAAAACAGCCTTGTTGGACGGTTTGGTCGAGGCGCAAACCATGGCCGTGCGTCTGGAGCGGGCGCTGGAAGGAGCGCAAACTGGAAACCGGCATCGGCCGGTGTGCATAGCCCTTGTAGGGGGCACAGGCGTGGGCAAGTCGGAATTGTTCAATGCCCTGATCGGTCAATCCCAAGCCAGTCCATCATCTCAGACTCGGCGGCCGACGACAGACCGACCATATGTTGCGGCGGCGCCTCAGGACAGACAGTTTTTGGCATATTTTGCCGACATGGGCGCAGTTTTTGTGGATCACGGCCAAGTCGGGACCGCTCTCATGGATACGCCTGACGTTGACAGCGCTGCTTCCGAACACCTGGAGCTTGCTCGGAGGCTTCTCTTTGCAGCGGATGTTGTCGTGTATGTCGCCAGTCCGGACAAGCGAGCCAATTTCAGCATTCTGGAAGAGGTGCGTGCTTGGTCCGCGCAAAAGCGTTGGTTCTTCACACTGAATAAAATGGACCTGGTTGATGTCCAGGATCGAGAGGCCGTGATCAAGGATTTTGCGCTCCGGTTGGAGGAAATCGGCTTTCCCCCTGAGCAGCGGTTTTTGTTTGCCGTCAGTGCAACAAAACCTGAAGACGACGAATTCCTGCGTCTTCGGAAAACGATTTTCTCAGCCAGGGCCGTGGAACAAATGCATGCCCTTCAGCGGCACAATTTGCTGAATCGGTTGCTGCATGCCCTGGCCAAGGATCTGGTCGGCCCTTTGGAAGAACGGTTGGCCGTGGTCATTTCCAGGGAAAACGAATTAACCTGTCGCGTCAGACAGGTGTTTGCCGAGGCATTGGATGATCTCCCAACAGCGGAAACGATCCGGCAGGCTGTACGGGAACAGGCCTGGCGGCTGGCGCCGGCCAGAGTGGGAGGTTTTTTGGCGTTGCCGGTATGGCTGCGCAGCCGAGTGGCTTTTTCCGGTCTGGCATACCAACTTTCCCGGATGGCTTCCGGAGGACCGTCCCTCTTCAGAATGGCGCGAGCAGGGTGGCACGCCGCCAAGGCCGCGTGGCGCGGTGTGCTGCCGTTGCAGACTCTACTCAGGGGATTTTCCGCTCAGCAAGCAGAAAAATTGAGGGCAATAGCCCTGGATGGACAGCGCTTTTTGCAGGACATGGGGCTGGCGTCATCCGTCCGTGGTCTTGTCTTGCCCGTTGTTGAGGCCGAAAAACAGCGGGAGGAAGCCGTTCCGGCATGGGCCAGACATCTTCTGTCCATTTTGGGAGTGCATGGGTCAGGGGGCAAAGAGAACGGAATGGGCAGCGAGTGGAACACGGGGCTGTTTCAGGAGCGTCTGGAAAACGCCGTCGACGCCTGTGCCTCTGTGTCGGTTTTCCAGCGTATCGGCTGGGCGCAAAAATTTTTTGGCAATCTGTTGCCGCTGCTGTTTTTTGTTCAGGCGTCCTATCGAGTGGGATCCGCGTGGCTCTCTGGAGCCTGGTTGCCCCTTGAGTTTTATTTCACGGCTTTGGCTGTTTTTTTGATCAGCCTGGCCCCCGGATATATCCTCGTTTCCCTGGCCCTGTCTCGTCGCGGTAATATACCGGATGTCCAGGCTCTTGTAGCCTCCATTGAACGTCCTCCGGAAGTCGCAGATCTTTCCCGGATCCGTGCCATCCTGGAGGATGTGGTTACAGAGACGCATTCCCTCAGGGACCAGATTCTGAGCAATCTTCGTGTGTTGAATCAGGAGCTGGACCCAGCCTCTTTTGGTGTCCCTTTGGAGCAAACGAGAAACCCAGCCCCAAATTTTTCATAATTGCATTTGCGTCAGAGCTTTGTATAATATTTTCCTGTCATGGGGAACAGGGTTTACCCGTTGCAAAGGCACCAGCGCCGGTGTGGTCATGTCAGTTCGACGTTCCTATGTTGGTAAATTTTTTGGCGAGCATGATCTCCAGGATGGTGCGGTCCGTTTCGATCATGCCCTCGGTGGCCAGCGTGCCCATGTTCCGCATGGTTTCTTCAGAGGACTGGCCGATAATGCCGTCCGAATCATGAACATTGACGCCGTGGAGTGAAAACAGGGCCGCCTGAACGGCTGTACCCGCGGCCGTGGCCAGCTTGAGAGCGCAGCCGGTCTTGGCGCCGTCGCAGATGATCCCGGCCAGGTCCTCCAGCAGATTCTTGATGGCGCCGGCAATATGTCTGCAGTCTCCGCCCAGCAGAAAGGTGATGCCTGCAGTGGCGCCCGCGCCTGCTGCCACGGAACAGCCGCAGACCGCGGAAAGCCTGCCGGTGTGAGCTTTCACGTAAGCGGTCACAATATGTGAAAGGGCAATGGCCTCCAGCACGGTGCGGCGGTCCACGCTTGCGACATAGTCCTTGACTGCCCAAATGGGCAGGACGGCTGTCAACCCGTGATTGCCCGAACCTGCGGAACTCATGGCGGGCAGGGGAGCTCCGGACATTCTGGCGTCCGCTGCAGCGGAAGTCAGGACGCGCGCCGCCAGGATCATGTCCTTTTTAATCAGTCCCTGGCGGCACAGTCTTTCCAGGGTCTTGCCCACGCCAATGCCCATTCCCTGCTTCAGCCCCTGGCGGGCCAGGCGCATATTCACATCCACGCCCTCCTGGAGAAAGCCGTAATCGTCTTCATCCAGATCATCGGTCAGGGCCATCAGATCATTCAAGGTCAGCTTCTTGAGCCAGACATCCATATCCTCCAGGGGGTTTGCGCCAGGGCCCTTTTCTTTGTTCAGGAATGGGCTGTCAACCTGGACATTGTTGAGTGCGAGCGTTGTGATATTGTCGTGCAGTCCCTCGATGATAGATTCAGCCCTGCTGCCGCGGCTTGTGATCACGGTGCGCACAAACAGACCGTGTTGCTCCTTGAGCAGGTTGACCTTGACCTGACCTTTCCGGATGCTCTCCTTTGCTTTAACGACATGGGCTTGATCAAGGGGTTGCAGCACTTCCAGACGCAAGGCGGGATTCCCGCCAAGAGCGCCCAAGGCAGCGGCCATGTCCAGTCCGGAAAGGCCTCCGGCACCCGGGATGGAAACGGCCAAGCCGTTTTTGAACATGTTGGGGTCCAGCCACAGCTCAATGGAATCAAAAACCTTGTCCGGCAGTAGGGAGATGGCCGCTGCAGCGCCCAGAGCGATTGCCGCTGGTTCCGTGCACCCCAAGGCCGGGGCGACCTGGGCCCTCAACACGTCCTTGACGGTATATGTCATGTCCGCGTCCTTTTCCGTGCTTGTTTATCCTCAATGCCTTCTGGTCGAGGCGTTGCCTGCAGCAACTGTCTATAGGCGTCAATGTATGTCCTGCCCATGCGTTCCACTGTGAAAAAGCGATGATAGCGATGGAAGGCCAATTTGGCGAGATGCTGTCCCCAAGCAGGCTCCTGGAGGATGCGCACTGCTGAGTCGGCCAGATGCTCAATATCGCCTGAAGGAGAGAGCAATCCTGTCTGTTCATGGATGATTTGTTCCGGAATGCCGCCAGAGGCGAAGGCTACGCAAGGAAGGCCGCGGGACATGGCCTCAAGAACAACCAGAGGGTGATTGTCCGCCAAACTTGGATAGACCAGAACATCCGCGGCATCCATGAAACGGACCAGGTCCTGCTGGACAAGGTAGGGCAATTCCCAGAAGTCGCCGTTGCGGGTTGTTTTCTCGCCTCCAATGGCCAGGGCCACTGCTTGGGGTTCACGCGTTTTGATCTGCTTCCATATCCGTGTCCACAGATGACCTCCCTTGTACATGGCCTGTTTGCCGCCATGGGCTATGAACAGCACCAACTTGCTGTTAACTTGGATTCCCAGCTTCTTTTTACATTCAATTTTTGATGAGCGTTCCGCTCCTGCCGCGGCAATGCCGTTGGGAATGACGCGCACGCGGGCCTGAGGATGGAGGGTCCGGACCATTCCGGCCAGCCAGCCGGAGGGAGCCATCAGAATGGGCTTCAGGTTATCCAGCAATACCCTGATTTTCTCCCAGTGTTCCGCGGTCTTTGAAAAATGTTGCGGACAGCTTTCAGAGCATCCAATTACCCATTGCTGACAGGAAAGGGGAAAGGGGCATCCTCCGGTCAGCAGTCTGCAGTCATGGAGGGTGATTGCGAGAGCCGTTGCGCGTTCGCGGCAAAATTCAAGGCAAACTGACCAGTCAGCGGTGGAATGCAGGTGGAGAATGCCCTGGGCTTTTGCGTCGTCAACCTGGTTTGCGATTTGTTCCGGCGGGATTTGTAGACCGACGGCGGCGCTGTCTTGCAGCTCAAAGGATGCAATTGTCGGTATGCCTTGGCCTGTAAGGTACATCTGAAGATCGCGGGCAACCCTGGCTGTTCCACCTTGGGATTGAAGAAGGGTGTGCTGATGCACGTGCATCAGGAGTGCACCGTCCAGTCCCGCAAGGCCAGTTCAATGCTGGCGACTCCGTTGTATTCGTTGAATTTCGGGGTGAAGGCCAGCACCATGTTCTTTCCGGCGATGCTTTGCGGCAGCACCGCGGCCTGGTTCCATGCCTTGGCCCGCAAGGTTACGCCGGCATGTTCATCGCGCAAATCCAGAAAAACATGGTCCGTGCCGATGGTTTTTCGGTTGCGCACGACCACCTGAGGCGAGAGGAACACCGGTTTGGGGTTGTCCGGCCCAAAAGGGGCCAGCAGCTCCAGTTCCTTGAGCAGGTCGAAATCCACTTGGCCAAATCCGAGTGCGGCATCCAACACCAGGGTCGGTTTGGGCTTTTGGTGTTGAAAGGCCTTGCCTGCCACGGCATCAAACCTCTCTTGAAACGCCTCCAGGTTGTTCCGGGAAAGGCGCACACCGGCCGCCTGACTGTGTCCGCCAAAGCCCACAAGCAAGTCACGGCAGGCCGCAAGACCCTCATGCAGATGGAATTCGGGGATGCTGCGTCCCGATCCCTTGAGTCCGCCGGATTCATCGTCTGTCAAGACAATGGCCGGCCGATAGCAGGATTCGGCGATCTTGGAGGCAATGATTCCGATTACTCCCTCATGCCATGCGGATGCATACAGCACCAGCGCGAATTGATCAGCCTGTTCCCTGGCCATGCTTTGAGCCTGCTCCAGGATCGCTCGGCCGATTGTTTTGCGCCGGGCATTGTACGTGTCCAATTCCTTGGCCAGTTCTCGAGCTTGGTCAAGGTTCTCGGTGAGCAGCAGTTGCAGGGCGGTTTCCGCGTGCCCCAGTCTGCCGGCGGCATTGATCCGGGGCGCCAGGCCGAACCCGACCCGTTCTTCGTCCAGAACCGCTGTGGGTTTGTATCCACAAACCTCTTTCAGAGCATAAATGCCCGGACGGCGGCCATCCTTGAGGATGGCCAATCCGTTTTTGGCCAGGATCCGGTTTTGGCCGGTCAATTGCACCACGTCGGCCAGGGTGCCCAGGGCCACCAGGTCAAGGAACTGGCGCATGTCCATGGGTTCGCCGGGCAGCATCCGGTTGAGCACGGCAGCCAGCAAAAAGGCCACCCCGACTCCGGCCAGATGCGGACAGGGACATGATCCCAGTTTGGGGTTCATGATGGCGTTCGCCGGTGGCAGTTCACGATCAGGCAGATGATGGTCGGAGATCACAACAGTCATGTTGAGTTCCCTGGCCCTGGCGACTTCCCGGCAGTTGCCGATCCCGCAGTCTACGGTGATGAGCAGGCCCACGTCCCGGCTTGCCAAGGCTTCAATGCCGGCGATGTTCAACCCGTAGCCCTCGGCTTGACGATGGGGGATATGGTGTTCGAGGAGAATGCCTCGCTTTTGGAAAAAATGCAGCAGCAGGGCTGTTGCCGTGATGCCGTCCACGTCATAGTCCCCCCATACCGCAGCCTTTTTGCCCAGGCTCAAGGCTCGGGCAACGACCTCGGCGGCATGGTTCAGCCCGGACCACTGATCCGGCATGGCCAGGTGGCGCAGGCCCGGAGATAAAAAAAGGTCGATGTCGTTGGCTGTTCGCAACCCCCGGGCCCAGAGCAGGCGGACAAGCAGGGGCGATATGTCCAGGGAAGACGCCAGCTCACGTTCTGCCTTGGCGGGCGCTGACTGGGAGCGAAATCTCCAGAGTTTGTCGGGAAAGACAGGGAGTTCACGCATGAAGTTTCGAGGCCAGCGGTGATCGCGTGGAAGGAATGCCCATGCCGTGCAAAAAAGCGGCGGGCTTTTCATCCCGCAAGACCTCCCGGGCGAGGGCGAAGGGGATTTGGGGAGCCAGGCGCAGATGCTTCAAGTCTTGTTCCCAGCCGACATAGACCGGGGTCTGTGCAGCTTCAGAAGGCATGTGCATCAGGCCGTTTGCCAGGCGCAGCACCCGGGCTTGCATGGCATGCTCTTGAGCCAGGTCAGGGGCGTGATGCCAATTAATGGGCTCTGTCAGGGAGGTGGGCAAAAACCAGTATTTCAAGGTCAATGCCCCGATCAGGGCATGATCCAGGCCCCAGTAAACATCCTCGGCCTGATGCACCGGGATGTTCTTGTCCGCGGCCAGATTTTGAATTCCTTGCCAATGCTTGGGGTGGTGGATGACAATAATCAGTTTGCCCAGATCGTGCAGCAGGCCGCAGGTGAAAATTTCTTCCGGATCCTCGATTCCGGAGTGCCTGGCCAAGGCCTGGGCCACGTGGGCCACTTCCACCTGATGCTGCCAATAGGCGTTGAGGTCGAAGCAATTTGGCGGGAGTTTGTTTTCCAACTGTCGAACGCTCATCAGCAAAAGCAGCTTGCGGATTTCCTTCAATCCCAAAACCAGCACGGCCCGCATGACCGAAGACACCTGGGACTGCAGGCCGTAATACACCGAATTGGCCATGTGCAGTACCCGCACCGCCAGGCCTTGGTCCCGCTCCATAACCCGGCCCAGGGCTTCCATGGAGGCTTTGGAGCGTTCCTGGTCAATGGAGAAGAGAAGCTGAAACACCTCGGGAGAGAAGGGAAGATCCGCGCGAAGGTCGGGCAGGGTCTTGAGAAAATGTTGTCCTTTGGTGAAAAACATCTCCAACTTCCTTGTGTCGGGAATGCTGCGTGCAAAACAAAGAAAACATGCCAAAGCTATTTCTTGACCAAGCCTTTGGATTCCAGGAATGCAAGAAATTTTGCGGCCTCTTCGAATTCCGGGTTGAGCTCCAGGGCCTTTTTCAAATAATCGACCGTGCCCGGAATGTTTTTGCAGTCGAATTGGACCCGGGCAATATTGTAATACAGGTGTTCATCATTTTTGGACAGATTCAATGCCTTGGAATAATATTCCAAGGCCTGGTCGCTCATTTTGTTCTTGCGCAAGTTGATTCCGAATTCGTTGAACAGGTGCTTGTGCTCTTGTTCGTAGGCGGCCTCGATCTTGATCAGGCGTTCGAAAATGTCCTGGGCCTTGTCCTTGGCGCCGCGTTCAAGATAGGTCAGACCCAGTCCGAAATTCGCCCGGACGTTTTCCACGTCCACCCGGACCGCCTTGCCGTATTCCATCTCCGCGCTGAAGGTTTCCTTGTTTTTTCTGTGTCTGTCGGCCCTGGCAATGGTCTTTTCCAGTTCGCGCATCTTGGGCATCACCGTGAAGGTGTAGAACTCCGGCTCCGGAGAGAATTTGTCCAAGAGCTCATCCATGGGGATGATTTGTTTGGGGCCGGAAGGGACATAGTTCACATTCAAGGGCTGTATTTCAATGGTTCCATCGTCCAGTTCCTTGCCGAACCAGTAACTTTTTTGAATGGATTTGCGCAGTGTTGTGCCGGTTCCCACTTTCATCAGTTGTTGGGTGGAAAACACGCCCTTGATTTTTTCCTTTTCCTTGGCCGGAGGAGCAGGCGCTTTTGGAGTGTCTTTGGCCATCTCACGATTCTCCTGGAAGAGCCGAATGCAGGGTTGCACAAAAAAGGTCCGCGGATTTCACCGGGTCTTTTGATGCGGTAATGGGCCTGCCCACAACCAAGTAATCAGCCCCTGCGGCCACTGCGGCCGAAGGGGTGGATGTTCTGGCCTGATCATCGGTGAAGGCATCGATGCGAATGCCCGGAGTGACACAGACGCAGGAAGGCCCAAGACGTTTTTTGATTTGACCGACCTCCACAGCGGAGCAGACCACGCCGTCCACGCCCCAGGCGCGGCCGGATGATGCCATATGGAGGACCAGTTCCGCCGGGTTGGGATTGCCCATCCAGGCAATGTCTTCACGGTCCAGGCTGGTGAGCAGGGTCACGCCCAGGATCAATGGAGAGCCGGCTGTGCCAAGGCCTTCCTCCCGGCCCTGCAGAGCGGCCTGGACCATGCGTTTCCCCCCGGAAAGATGGACGGTGAGCATGCCCACGCCCATCCGTGTCGCTGTCCGGACCGCGGCTTGGACCGTGTTGGGAATGTCCATCAGCTTAAGGTCCAGAAAAACATTTCCTCCGAGTGCTTGCACCTCGTGCACGGCTTCGGGGCCGTGGCTGGAGAAGAGTTCCAGCCCGATCTTGAACCAAGCGACCCGGCCCTGGAGGCTTTTCACAAGGTTGAGCGCCAAGGATAATTCAGGGTAGTCCAGGGCGACGATCAGCTCAGCCATCCTCGTCCCAGGTCGCTAAAATGGTTTCAGCCAGGGTGGGGTTGCAGCGCGACCGCAAGCTCTCGGCCAAATAGACCGCCCGCAGCTCATGATAGGCTTGTTCCAAATCATCGTTGACAATCTGAAAGTCAAAAAAAACAGCCTGCTCAATTTCCTTTCGGGCGTTGCCCAGCCTTCTGGCCAGGGTTTCCCGGTCTTCCGTGCCCCGCCGTTGCAATCGTTGCTCCAAGGCATGTTTGGAGGGGGGCAGAAGAAAGACAAAGGCGCCATGTGCAAAGACTTTTTGCAGCTGCCTCGCCCCCTGGATATCGATGTCGAACAGGACGTCGCGGCCCTGGGCGAGCATGTCCAGCACCGCGGGGCGAGGGGTGCCGTAATGATGGCCATGTACCTCGGCCCATTCCGCGAGGATGTTTTGTTCCCGGAGTCCGGTGAATTCCTGCTCGGAGATGAAATAATATTCGCGGCCGTTGACTTCTTCGGCCCTGGGCGCGCGCGTGGTGTAGGAAATGGAAAAGGCCAGGCGCGGGAATTCCGCGCAGAGCCTGCGGATCAGCGTACTTTTCCCCGTGCCTGATGGCGCGCTGATGACCAGAAGCAGACCAAGTCGCATCTCCGGCAAACTATTTGTCCTCCTCTGTGTCGTCCTCCTTGGTGGCAAAACGCTGGCCGATGGTTTCGGCCTGAATGGCGGAGAGGATTACATGGTTGGAATCCGTGACGACAATGGAGCGTGTTTTACGGCCTTGGGTCGCATCGATCAGCCGTTTGTCCGCTTTGGCCTCTTCCCGCAGGCGGCGCATGGGCGAGGAAGTCGGGTTGACAATGGTGATGATCCGGGAACTGACGACAAAATTACCGTAACCAATGTTCAAAAGGCTTGTCTTGGACATGGGGTGTATTCCTGTTCTGTTGATTGGAGTGGCTATTCCAGATTCTGGACCTGTTCGCGGCATTTTTCCAGTTCCGTCTTGAATTCAACGACTTGGTGACTGATAAAGGCGTCCTGGGTCTTGTTCCCACAGGTTGTTATCTCTCTCAAGCATTCTTGAAAGAGAAAGTCCAGCCGTCTGCCGGGATCAGGTGCTTTCGCCAGAATGCGCCGGGCTTCCCGAAGGTGCTCGTCAAGCCTGGTCAACTCCTCGCTGACGTCCAGACGATCGGCGAGAAATGCCAGCTCCTGGAGCAGGCGCGCGTCGTCCACGCATTTTTCATGGGGCAAAAGCAGGGCATTGACCTTTTCGTGCAGGGATTCCATGCGGTTTGGGGCCAACTCCGTTGAGAGGGAGCGGATATGAGCGGCAATGCTGGTCATTCGCTCCAGGCGCGCGGTGATGTCCGCGACCAGGACCCGGCCTTCCCTGACCCTGGATCGGCAAAGGTCCTCAATGGCCAAACGCAAGCCTTGGCTCAGGGAGGAAACCAGGTCTTCGGAAAGATCGCCAATGGAATCACGCCACAAAAATGGAACCAGGACAAGAAAGTTGAGATCAGGGTGGTATGGCCGACCTGAGGTGTCGGCCAGAAGCCGCAACTGATCAATCATGCCCAAGGCTTGTGCCTTGTCCAGGGTCGGGCCGGCAGCCTCGGGCGTGAGCAGGCGCATGTCCAGGCTGATGTCCGCCCGACCTCGGGTCAGATACGTGCGCACCAGCTTGTCCCATTCGCCCTCCAACCTCCGGCACGAGGGAGGAATGCGCCATTTGATTTCCAGATAGCGGCTGTTCACCGTGCGCACTTCCCAGGTATGGTCCCATCCGGCCTCCTGGCTGCGCAGGCGTCCGAATCCGGTCATGCTTTGCACGGGGGCGTCCATTACGCCTCCTCCTTCTCGTCCGGCTCAGCAGGGGGCTTTTTCTTGCCGAACACCAGGGCCACATAGATGCTGATTTCGTAGAGAATCATCAGCGGTCCGGCCATCAGGATCTGGGTGATGCCGTCCGGCGGAGTGAGAATGGCGGCGATGACAAAGGCGAAAAGAAAAGCGTATTTGCGTTTTTTGCGCAAAGAGGCGGCCGTGACCAGTCCCAGCCTGGCCAGGAAAAAAATAAACAGGGGCAGCTCGAAAATCAGGCCGAAGGCCAGCAGCAGCTTCAGGGAAAAGCTGAAATATTCCCGCAGGCTGGGCAAGGGTTTGATCAGGTCGTCGGCATAGCCCATGAAAAACTCAAAGCCAAAGGGGAAAACAATGAAATAGCCGAACAGGGCGCCGGAGACAAAGAACACGGCGGACAGCATGGCAATGGGAATGATGTATTTCCGTTCCTGCTCGTACAGCCCGGGGGAAATGAATTGCCAGATTTGGTAAAAAATATACGGGCTGACCAGAAACAATCCGGCCACAAAGGCCACCTTGATGTAGGTGAAAAAGGCCTCGGGCAGGGCCGTGAAGATCAGGTGGCTTTCCGGGGGGATGACCTCCAAAAGCGGAGCCATCATCAGCCTGAAAAGATCTTTGGAAAAGGCGTAGCAAGCAAAAAAACCCACCAGAGCGGCGATGAACGATCTGACCAGCCGGTCGCGCAACTCGCCCAAATGATCCATGAGCGTCATTTCTTTCAGTTCCCCGGTTCGTTCCTGCTGCTGGGGGGCTTCGCTCATGCCTTTTCCTCGGATTTTTGATCTGTTTTTTGTGATGGGGGGGCTTTGTCGACAGGTGCGGAGTCTTTTTCGGCCTTTTGCGCGGCATACGGATCGGAGTCTGCGGAACCGGGCGGCGGGACGTCCGCGGGTTCCGGCTTGGATTCAGCTTTTGGCGACTGTTTTGGTTTGGTTTTGTGTTTTTCCTCCTCCTCGATCCGGGCAGCTTCCAGATTCAAAGTCCGCTGCACATCCGTGGTCACACGCCGAAATTCTCCCAGGGCCTTGCCCAGGGAACGGGCAATGGTGGGCAACTTCGCCGGGCCGAGGATAACCAGGGCCACAAGCAAGATGATGATCAGTTCCGTGGTGCCAATGCCGAACATAATGTGATCCTGTGATTATTCCCATTCAATGGTGCTGGGCGGTTTGGAGGAAATGTCCAAGACCACCCGGTTTACGCCTCTGACTTCATTGATGATTCTGTTGGACATCTTGGCCAGGATTTCCGAGGGCACCCTGGACCAGTCCGCGGTCATGGCGTCAACACTGTCCACAATGCGCAGGGCGATGACATGTTCGTAGGTACGTTCATCACCCATCACGCCAACGGTCTTGAGCGGCAAAAGCACTGCGAATCCTTGCCATACCTTCGCATACCAGCCCGAGGCCATCAACTCGTTGTGCACGATTTTATCCGCCTGTCGGAGAATGTCCAGGCGTTCCCGGGTGACTTCGCCCAGCACGCGGATGGCCAAGGCTGGCCCGGGGAACGGGTGGCGCCAGACGATGAAGTCCGGCAGGCCAAGTTCCAGTGCGACCTTGCGCACTTCGTCCTTGAACAGTTCGCGCAACGGTTCGATCAGCTCGAGGTTCATCTTTTCCGGCAATCCGCCCACATTGTGGTGGCTTTTGATCACTGCGGAGGGCCCCTTGAAGGAGACACTCTCGATCACGTCCGGATAGAGCGTGCCCTGGGCCAGGTATTTGATGCCGGGGATCTTGCGGGCTTCTTGTTCAAACACTTCGATGAACGTGTGACCAATGATCTTGCGTTTTTGCTCGGGGTCCACAACGCCGCGAAGCCGGGACAGAAAAAGGTCCTGGGCCTGGACATAGTTCAGGTTCAGTTCGAAGTGCTGGCGCAGGTAGGCCACGATCTCCTCGCCTTCGTTGAGGCGTAGCAGGCCGGTGTCCACCAGCACGCAGTGCAGTCGTCCGCCAATGGCCTTGTGCAGCATCAGCGCGACCACGGTGGAGTCCACGCCGCCGCTCAGTGCGCAGATGACTTGGTCCTGCTTTCCCAGTTTCCTGCTCAGGGCGGTCACGTTCTCTTCCAGAAAGGCGGCCATGTTCCAAGTGGGCTTCAAGCCGGCGATACGGAACAGGAAGTTGCGCAGGATAACGTCCCCGTCTTCGGTATGCACAACTTCTGGATGAAACTGCAGGGCGTAGAGTTTGCGTTCAACATCGGCCATGGCCGCCACGGCCACCCTGCTCGTGCGGGCCAGCACGGCAAAGCCGGGAGGCGTGGCGATCACCTTGTCTCCATGGGACATCCAGACCTTGAGCCCGTCCGTCCGGCTGATTCCGTTCCACAGCGCACAATCTTGGCTGATGAACAATTCGGCTCGTCCGTATTCCCGGTCCTGGGCCGGAACGACCTGCCCCCCTTCGGTGGATGCCATGAGCTGCATACCGTAGCAGATGCCCAGTACGGGTACGCCCCAGGTCAATATCTCCGGAGCCAAGCCAGGGGCATCGGCTGCGCTGACGCTGGCCGGACCGCCGGAAAGGATCAGCGCGCTGGGTGAAAAAGCTTTCAGTTCCGTGGCGCTGATGGTGCAGGGATGGATTTCAGAATACACCCCGGCCTCTCGCACCCTGCGGGCAATGAGCTGAGTGTACTGGGAGCCGTAATCCAGGATGATGACTGAACTATTGTGGGTCATGGATGGTTTTATGCCTGATGCATTCCGTTTGATGTGTAAAAACTGAAAAAGCCGTGCACCCTTCAGTTATGAAAAATCCTCCACCCGGTAATTGGGCGCTTCCTTGGTGATGATCACATCATGCACATGGCTTTCACGCAAGCCGGCCGGAGAGATGCGTAAAAAACGAGCCTTGGTCTGGAGATCCCTGAGGCTGGCGCACCCCAAATAGCCCATGCCGGAGCGCAAGCCCCCCACAAGTTGGTAGATGCTTTCGGCCACCGGGCCCTTGTAAGGCACCCGGCCGACAATCCCCTCCGGAACAAGTTTGGAGGATTTTTCCTGAAAGTAACGGTCCGAGCTGCCGTCGCGCATGGCGTCGATTGAGCCCATGCCCCTGTAAATTTTGTAGGATCGGCCCTGATACAGGATGGTTTCTCCCGGACTTTCCTCTGTTCCGGCAAACAAACTGCCGATCATCACGCAATCCGCGCCGGCGGCAATGGCTTTGGCAATGTCCCCGGAAAACTTGATCCCGCCGTCCGCGATCAGGCATTTGTCCGCCTCGCGACAGGCCTTGACCGCCTCAATGATCGCCGTAACCTGGGGTACTCCGACCCCGGCCACGATACGCGTGGTACAGATGGAGCCAGGGCCTATGCCGACCTTGATGCAGTCCGCGCCGGCCCGGATGAGGTCCCTCGCACCCTCATAGGTTGCCACGTTGCCTGCGGCAAGTTGGCATTGGGGAAAGCTGGATTTCACGGCCCTGACCGTGTCCAGGATGTTTTTGGTATGTCCATGGGCCGAGTCCACCACGAACAGGTCGGCCCCGGCCGCCAGCAGCGTTTCCACCCTTGCTTCGCGGTCCGGGCCGACGCCGATGGCGCACCCCACCCGCAGGCGGCCTACGGCGTCCTTGGAGGACATGGGGTATTTTTTGACCTTTTCAATGTCCTTGATGGTGATCAGGCCGCGCAGCTTCTGGTGTTCATCGATCACGAGCAGTTTCTCGATGCGGTTCCTGTGCAGCAGATCCTTGGCCTGGTCCAGGGTTGTGCCAACCGGCACGGTGATGAGGTTCTCGCTGGTCATTACCTCGCTGGCCCTGGTGTCCATGTCCGTGACAAAACGCACGTCCCGGTTGGTGACAATGCCCACGAGGTGGTCGTCCTTGACCACGGGCAAACCCGAAATGCGGTAATCGCTCATCAGTTCGTGAACCCGGCCCACGGTATCGTCGGGGTGAATGGTTACGGGATCGATGATCATGCCGCTTTCGGATTTTTTGACTTTTTCCACCTCGATTTTTTGACGCTCGATGGGCATGTTTTTGTGAATGATGCCGAGGCCTCCGCTCCTGGACATGGATATGGCCATGCGTGCGTCCGTGACCGTGTCCATGGCCGCGCTGACCAGGGGAATGTTCAGTTCAATCTCCGGGGTGATGCGGGTGCGAACATCCGCTTGGTCCGGCAACACTTCCGAATAGCAGGGGACAAGCAGGACGTCGTCAAAAGTCAAGCCAAAGGGAATAGCAGTCGTGATCTCCATGGCGGTACCTTTTCGCAGATTCATGCGTGGGGATGGGTTCGTGTTCGGTATTTTGGAAAACGCGGGTTGCGGTGATTTACTGTAATGCAATCAGGACAGGAGTTGTGGGCCAGCCAATCCGACTTTCCAGGACCGGCAGAAGCGTGCCGGGCCCCATGTATCGCCAGAGCAGGCCATCCCTCTTGTCAATGGTTCAATCCATGCCCAAATATGCTTCCCTGACCTTGGGGTCGGCCAGCAGTTCGGACGAGGTGCCGGACATGGTCACCCGGCCTGTTTCCAGGACATAGCCTCGATGGGCGACTTGAAGCGCCATCTGGGCGTTTTGTTCCACCAGCAGGATGGTTGTGCCCTCGGCATTGATCTGGGCGATGACCTCGAAAATGTTCTCCACAACAATGGGTGCCAAGCCCAGGGAGGGTTCATCCAGCAGCAACAGCCTTGGCCGGGCCATCAGGGCCCGGGCTATGGCCAGCATCTGCTGCTCGCCGCCGGACAGGGTTCCGCCGTGCTGCCGACGCCGTTCCTTGAGAATGGGAAACAACTGGAACGCGTGCTCTTCGTCTTCCTTCAGCCCGTCCCTGTCCTTGCGCAAGTATCCGCCCATACGCAAATTTTCCAGCACGGTCAGGGCCGGAAAAATCATTCTGCCCTCCGGAACCTGGGTAATGCCCAGGCCGACCACCCTGTCAGTGGACATTTTGGTGATGTCCTGGCCTTCAAAGGAGATGGAACCGGCCCGCACGGCCACCACCGAGGAGATGGTCATCAAGGTGGTGGACTTGCCGGCTCCGTTGGCGCCGATCAAGGTGACGATTTCCCCGGCCTGCACGCTCAGACTGATGTCCTTCAAAGCCTGAATATTTCCATAATAGGCCTGCACGCCCCACATTTCAAGCATTGCCCGCAGCCCCCCTGCCCAGATAGGCCTCGATGACCCGCGGGTTCTCACGGATGTCCCTGGGGCCGCCTTCGGCGATCAGTGTTCCGTGGTCCAAAACCACGAGGCGTTCACAGATGCTCATCACCAGCTTCATGTCGTGCTCAATGAGCATGACGCAGATTCCGGCATCCAGGATGGCGTGGATCAGGTCCACAAGGATTCGAGTTTCCTTGGGGTTCATGCCGGCGGCCGGCTCATCCAGCAACAGCAGTTTCGGTTCCGTGGCCAGGGCCCGGGCGATTTCCAGGCGGCGCTGGTTGCCGTAGGAGAGGCTGCTGGCATCGGACAGGGCCTGGGAGGCCAGCCCGACGAACTCCAGCCAGCGCATGGAATCCTCGACAATGCTTTTCTCCTCGCTTTTTTGGAACGGCGTGCGCAGCACGGAGCGAAGAAAATTGGCTTTGGTTCGGCAATGGCGGGCGATGCGGATATTGTCCAAAACCGTCAGCGACGTGAACAAGCGGATGTTCTGAAACGTCCTGGCAATGCCCAGCTCGGTCATTTTTTCCGGCTTGAACCCGTTGATGCGAATGGATGTATCGCCTGGGGTGAAAACAATATCGCCGCTGGTGGGTTTGTACACTCCGGCAATGCAGTTGAATATGGTGGTTTTGCCCGCGCCGTTGGGGCCGATCAGCCCAAGGATCTCCTTTTCATGAACATCAAAGGAGATGTCGGCCAGGGCCATCAGTCCGCCAAAGCGTTTGCTGACCCCGTCGATCTTAAGCAGCGGAGTCACGTGATTTTTCCTTGGCAGCAGCGCCTGCTGCGAGACGTTTTTGCAGGTCGATCAACAGAGGGTTGGAGCGTCCGCTGGACGCGACGGCCGGGAAGAAGCCGGACGGCTTGAAGCGCATGATCAGCACCATGATCAAGCCATAGGCGATGAACCGGGTTTCCGCGGGCAGGCCGATGGCGGTCAGGGATTCGCGCAGGATTTCACCCAGACAAACCAGGATCACAGCGCCCAGCAGGGCGCCCTTGATGTTCCCAAGCCCTCCCAGGACCACCATGCACAGGACCAGAAAGGATTCCCAGAACTTGAACATGTCCGGGGAGAGAAACATGCTCCAGCGGGCGTAAAAACAGCCGCCCACAGCGCCGATGCCTGCGGAGATGGCAAAGGCGATGACCTTGTAGTTGAGGATATTCACGCCGCAGCTTGCCGCGGCCAGGGGATCCTCGCGGATGGCGTACCAGGCCCGGCCCAGACGGGAATCCTCCATGCGGCACATGATGAAATACACCAGCGCCACCATCAGGGCGGCGATGTAAAAATTCGGCGTCTTTTCGTAGAATTCAAAATACCAGGCCTTGTTCAGCCAGCTCAGATTCAAAGTTATGGGCTGGATGCCGGGTAAGCCGAGAGGTCCCCGGGTGAGCCAGATTTCATTGGTCAAAAACAGGACCACCAATTCCGAAAAACCAAAGGTGACAATGGCAAAATAGTCCCCGGTCAGGCGCAGGGTCGGTGCGCCCAAAAGCACGCCCCATAGCGCGCCGTTCAGGGCGGCCAGAGGCACGATGACCCAAAAGGGCAGGCCGTAATGAATGGTCAGCAGGCCCGCAGTGTAGGCGCCGATGCCGTAGAAGCCCACATAGCCAAGGTCGAGCAGGCCGCAAAACCCCGGCACGATGTTCAAGCCCATGGCCAGGATCATGTACACCATGGCCAGGGTCATGACATGCAGGACATAGTCGCTGGACAGGGGCAAAAGGGGATACGTCAGCAGTCCAGCCCCGATGAACAGCAGCAGTAATTTTCCTTTGGTCACAATGTGGTGTTCGCTTTTGGTGCGGTTAATAATTGTAAGCAATTTCTCATCAACAGTCCGGAATCGGTTCTTTGATCCCCGCGCTCACGCCTTGTCGATTACGGATCTCCCCAGGATGCCCGACGGGCGGAAGATGATCACCGCGATCATCACGGCATAGGCCACGCCGTCCCTGTACAGGGAGGAAACGTAGCCCGCGCCCAGGGCCTCGGCCACGCCCAGGACGATCCCCCCGACCATGGCGCCCGGCACGGAGCCGATCCCCCCGAGCACGGCCGCGGCAAAGGCCTTGACCCCGGCGGTGTATCCCATGGTGGGATAAAGCGTATTATAATAGACTGAAACCAGAATCCCCGCCACCGCGCCCATGGCCGATCCCAGGGCAAAGGTGAAGGAGATCACGAAGTTGACGTTGATGCCCATGAGTGCGGCCGCAGTCTTGTTCTGGGACAGGGCGCGCATGGCCGTGCCGATGCGGGTCTTGTTGATGATCAAAAACAGGCCGAACATCATGCTGATGGCCACGGCAAAGATGAAGAGCTGCAGCCAGGTCAGGCTGATGTCTCCCATGACCAGCGCCTTTTCCTTGAGATAGCCTGGGACCGCCATTTGCGGGAACGGTTTGGAGCGGCTGCCCCAGATGATCAAGGCCAAATTCTGGAGAAAAATGGACATGCCGATGGCCGTGATCAGCGCGGCCAGACGCGGCGCCTTGCGCAAAGGGCGGTAGGCGATGATGTCCAAAAGAATGCCGCACAAGGAACAGCAGATCATGGCCATGCAAATGGCTACGTAGAACGGCAAGCCCACCGCGGTGATAAAGGTTACGCAAAAAAACGCCCCGAGCATGTATATTTCACCATGAGCAAAATTGATCAGCTGAATCACGCCGTAGACCATGGTGTAGCCCACGGCGATCAGCGCGTAGATCAGGCCGAGGGTCAGGCCGTTGATAAGTTGTTGTTCAAGCAAGGAGTTCTCCAGCCGATGGGGGCGGGGTTGCACGAAACCGAAACAGGCTGGGTGCCCCCAGCCTGTTTCGGAATTATCGGATCATCGCTGCTATTGCATCTGCTTGGGAGCGGCAGAAAAGGCGCCGTCCTTGACCATTTTCACAAAAGCGTTTTTTTCCGGATCGCCCTTGGCATTGAAGTAGGTGGGGCCGGTAATGCCGACATAGGCTTTTTCCGGGCTGTCGATGGCGGCCAGGTAATCCCTGATCTTGGCACGGTCCGCGCCAACAGCGGCCACAGCTGCAGCGAACATGCCGGCGGCGTCATAAGCATTGGCGCTCATCCAGTCCAGGTCGCGCTGGTACTTGTCCTCGAACTTCTGGATGAAGCCCTGGGCCTGTTCCGGAGCAGCAGCGGCCAGGAAGGGCACGGTCATGTAAGTGTTGTTGGCCGCTGCGCCGCCCAGGTTGATGTAGTCCACGTTATCCAGACCGTCGGCGCCGAACTTGGGCACGTTCATGCCCAGGTTCTCGGCTTGAGCTGCGATCAGGGCGCCTTCATTGTAGTAGCCGGAAATGAACAAGCCGTCGGGATTGCCGCCTCTGAGTTTGGTCAGCTGCGGGGTGAAGTCCGTGGCGCCCTTGACGTATCCTTCCTCGCCGACCACGTTCAGGCCGATGTTTTTCGCTTCGTTGACAAAGGCGTCCTTGAGGCCGATGCCGTAGTCGTTATTTTCATAAAAAACGGCAATACGCTCCAGACCGAGAATCTCTTTGGCGTAATGGGCCAAAAAGTAGCCCTGATAGTCGTCCAGGTACACGTTGCGGAAGGACCACACCAGGCCGTTGCGGTCCGCGTTCTGATCGCTGATGGTCACATTGGTGGCCGTGGGCGAAATGACCGGCATGCCGCTGCGCACATAGGTGGGCAGAGCCGCTAAGTGCGCGGAGGAACAGACATGGCCGACCACGCCGACGATATCCTTGTCGCGGACAATGCTCGGGGCCACGGTGGCGGCTTCCTTGGGATCGCAAAGTTCATCGAAATAGGCGATTTCCACCTTGACGCCGTTGATGCCTCCGGCGGCGTTGATCTCCTCGACCTGGGTTTCCACCCCGGACTTGATGTTCTCGCCATAAGACGCCGCTGGTCCGGTCAAGGGGGCGGCTACGGCGATCTTGATCTTTTGGGCCCAGGCCGGGGAAGCAGTCAAAAGCAGCAGACATGCGGCCGCGACAACCTTCATCCAACTCGTTACGTTCATTGCATTCCTCCACGTTGTTGATGTGCTGGTTGGGACTGGAAACACCACAAACATCGATCATCCATTGATTTTCGAACATAACTCCCTCACTGTCGGTCTCATTCCCAGGGCGTTTCCATCACAGACCGCGGGCTTGAAACGGACAAGGCGTTGGGGAGCATGAACGGAAAGCAAAACATTGCCATGAACAAAACAGCGCTGTCAATGGAATTCGCAAGGAAAGCCGGTGGTTATTGAAATACTCTGGCATTGCCGCGGAGAAAGACTCGGTGTGCAAAGCAGGATGCGCTCTTTGAATCGGGAAAACACGTTTTGGAGTTGAGCAAAACCGGCCCGGCGGGTAGGATATTTTCCAGGAAAGATGTTGCCGTTCAGCCGAAGTCGGCTGTTCTTCGGTGTTCGGGGGGCCGCCAAATCAAATCAGGAGTTGGAAAGGAGGGGCACATGGCCGATATTTCTGATCGTCGGCAGGGGGTGTATCACGGGTTGGAACTGGAAGAGGGTGAGCAGCGCCGGATTCGGCAGTGGGATGCTGTTCAAGGGTTGCTTCAAGATGCCTGGCACACCGCACCCGCATTCAGAAAGCGCCTGGAGAACGCGGGCATGTTTGCCGAGGATCTGCGCAGCTGGGATGCATTCGGGCGCATCCCGGTGTTGCGCAAAAAAAACTTGATCGCCCTGCAGCGTTTGGGACCGCGTTTGGGCGGTCTGCTCACCGTGGATCTGGGTGCGTTGCGGAGGCTTTACTTTTCGCCAGGCCCCATTGCTGATCCTGAAGGGCTGGGGCGAAACTACTGGGGCTGGGCAGAAGCGTTTTTTGCCGCCGGGTTTCGCCGGGGCGACCTGGTGCAGATGACCTTTGGCTATCATCTGACCCCGGCGGGCTTGATGCTCGAGGAGCCGCTTCGCGAGCTGGAATGCGCGGTCATCCCTGCGGGGCCGGGAAATACCGCTCAGCAGGTGGAAATCATGACCGCCTGGCCGGTGACCGGTTTTGTGGGCATGGCCAGTTTTTTACGCATCATCCGGGACCGGGCCGTGGCCCAGGGGTTTGATCCGCGCGCGGATTTTCATTTGCAGACCGCCTTTGTCGCGGCGGAGCGCCTGACCGAGGGTTTGCGCGAGGAAATGGAACAGTCTTTTGGGATGACCTTGCGACAAGGGTATGGCACGGCGGATTTGGGGTGCGTGGCCTACGAATGTTTTCATCTGGGGGGCATGCACGTCTCCTCGCGTTGTCTGGTGGAGATTTGCGATCCCCAGTCCGGCATGCCGCTGCCCGAGGGCGAGGTTGGAGAAGTGGTGGTCACTCCGTTCAATCCCGTGTATCCGCTGATCCGTTTTGCCACGGGCGATTTGTCCAGGCTGGTCACAGCTCCCTGCCCGTGCGGCCGGACCTCGAGCAAGCTGGCCGGAATCCTCGGCAGGGCCGACGACACGGCCAAGGTCAAGGGACAGTTTATCTATCCCCACCAAGTGGGCCAAGTCATGGCCGATTATCCGGCTGTCCGGCGATGGCAAGTGCGGGTGACCAACCCCAAAGGCAAGGACAGGCTGTCCTTGGTGCTGGAGCTGAGTGAACCGGTTGATGTGGACGCGTTGCGCAATGCTTTCCAGGAACAGCTCAAGCTGCGGCCGGAGCTGCAAGTCCTGTCGTCCGGGCAAAGCCTTGCCCCTGATGTTCCGGCATTGCTGGACGAACGCAGCTATGATTGACGTTTGACCGCATAAAAAAGCGCGCCCGTTTCAGGCGCGCTTTTTTATGCGGGTCGAGGTGGAAAACGCGATCAACACGATGAGCAGCTGCCGCTGCAACCGCCGCCCCCGCCCAGATTGACCTCGGAGGTCACCGAGAAGCCGTAGGGGGTCATGTCCACCTTGATGGCGCCGGCGTTGGTGATCAAATCCTTTTCCACAACAAACGTGTATCCGCTGATTTCATGGATGCTGTCGTTATCCCTCTGCTCATCCAGAGCAAGAGCCAATTTTGGCCCGCCTCAGCCGGGCGCCATGTACACCCTGATGGCCGAGGCATCCTTGCCTTCGAAATAATTGTCCAGTTGCTGTTTAGCGCTGTGCGTCAATTCAAGCATAACAATCTAACCTCCAAGTGGATTTGTGGTGAACTGGGGAATAGATAAATACGCCGATATGGTTTGTCAAATGATATAAATTCTCATGACGGTCCTGACAACAATCCGGCGGATCAACGGCGCTTGGCGCCTTCCGGCTGGAAGGCGCGGAGGCGCAGGGCATTGCTGACCACGGAGACCGAGCTCATGGCCATGGCCCCGCCGGCGATCATCGGGCTGAGAGTCGGTCCGCCAAAGGCGTACAGCAGTCCCGCGGCCACGGGGATGCCCAGCACGTTGTAAGCAAAGGCCCAGAACAGGTTTTGCTTGATGTTGCGCACCACGGCCCGGCTTAAGGCGAGGGCCGTGATCAAGCCCGAGAGGTTGCCGCTCATGAGCACCATGTCCCCGGATTCAACGGCCACGTCAATGCCCGTGCCCATGGCCACGCCCAAATCCGCCTGGGCCAGGGCCGGGGCGTCGTTGATGCCGTCGCCGACCATGGCCACTTTCAGCCCTTGTTCTTGCAATCCCTTGATTTCCTCGGCCTTATTCTCCGGAAGCACTTCGGCCCGCACTTCCTGGATGCCCGCCTGGGCTGCCACGGCCCTGGCGGTTTGCGTGTTGTCGCCGGTGAGCATGACCACTCGCAGGCCCAAGCGCTTCAGAGCAGCGACGACCTCGCTGGCCTCGGGCTTGATGCGGTCGGCGATGCCCAGCACTGCGGCGGGTCTGCCGTCCACGGCCATGAACAGCGCGGTCTTGCCCGAACTGGATACGTCAACGGCCTTGGCCGGTAATTGATCTGCGTCAAAATCCGGGGCAACGCGCTGAAGAATGAATTGTACGTTGCCCAGGAGCAGGTCGTGTCCGTCCGCCCTGGCCTTGATGCCCTGGCCGGGGAGATACTCGAAGTCTTCAACGGCCAATTCGCCCAGTCCCCTTTCCTTGGCGGAGCGGACCACCGCCTTGGCCAGGGGGTGCTCGGAGCGCGATTCCGCAGCCGCGGCCAGCCGCAGCAGACTTCCGGCATCCAGGGGTTGGCCCGGCAAGGGGATGACGTCCGTGACCGCAGGCTGGCCCTGGGTCAAGGTCCCGGTCTTGTCCAGCACCACCGCCTGGATGGAACGCGCGGTTTCCAGGGCTTCGCCGCCCTTGATGAGTATGCCGAGCTGGGCGCCGCGGCCAGTGCCGACCATGATCGCCGTGGGTGTGGCCAGGCCCATGGCGCAGGGGCAGGCAATGACCAGCACGGCGATGAAGATGCGCAGGGCAAAGGTGAAGGGCTCACTGGCGATGAAATACCAGCTCAGGCCGGCAAAAATGGCCACGCCAATCACGGCGGGCACGAAATAGAGGCTTAAGCGGTCCACCAGGCTGGCAATGGGCGCCTTGGAGCCCTGGGCTTCCTGGACGAGCCGGATGATCCTGGCCAGGATCGTGTCCCGGCCGATGCGCTCGGCGATCATGTGGATGGAGCCGTGGGCGTTGAGGGTCCCGCCGATCAGGGCGTCTCCCTGCTTTTTGTTCACAGGCAGGCTTTCCCCGGTGAGCATGGACTCGTCCACGCTTGTTTGCCCTTGGCTGAGTCGGCCGTCAACCGGGATGCGTTCGCCGGGCCTGATCAAAAGGACGTCACGGGGACGGATCTGCTCCAGGGCGATGATCTCCTGGCGGCCTTCCCGGATACGGGTGGCTGTTTTGGGAGTCAGCGCCATCAACTGCCGGATGGCGTCCGATGTGCGCGCCTTGGAGCGGGTCTCCAGAAATTTGCCGAGCATGACCAGGGTGATGATCACCGCGGCGGATTCAAAATAAAGATCCATGGCCCTGGCCATGGGTTCATGGTCCAGGGCGATCTCCACGAGGTTCCAGGTGCTGTAGGCAAAGGCCGCGCCCGTGCCCACGGCGATCAGCGAATCCATGTTCGGGGCCCGTTTCCAAAGATTGGGAAAGCCCCGCAAATAGAACTCGCGGCCGGCCCAAAGCACCGGCAGGGTCAACAGGAACTGGACCAGGGAAAAGGTCAGGGGGGAGCGATGGGGGCTCAAGAAGCCGGGCATGGGCAGGCCGACCATTTCGCCCATGGAAACGATGAACAGGGGCACGGCGAACCCCGCGGCCAGAAGCAGCTTGGAGCGCATGGCCGCAAGCCGGGCCTCCATTTCCCGGCGCTGGATCTCTGTCATGGAGCCCTGGCTGTCGTGCAGGGTGAAGGCGTCGTAGCCGGCGTCCCGCACGGCCTGGATGATGTCGTCCGGACTGACCTTTTCCGGTGCGACATGGACTTGGGCGGTTTCGGATGCCAGATTCACGGAGGCCGATTTGACGCCATCCAAGGCCGTGATGGCGTTTTCCACCCGCCGCACGCACGCTGCGCAGGTCATGCCCTTGACGGCCAGTTCAATCTTGTCGGAGATGTTTTCAAGGATCAGGGAATATCCGGCTTGGGCCACGGCATCGGCGATATGCTCCGGCGTGATCCTTTCCGGGTCCCACTCCACGGTCATGTTTTCCGTGGCCAGATTCACAGAAACGCTGCGCACGCCATCCAGTTCGGAAACGGCGTTTTCCACCCGCCGCACGCACGCTGCGCAGGTCATGCCCTGAACAGCGAATTCGGATTTTTGCAAATTTGAGGTGCTGGAGGTGTCGGCAAAAATGTTGTTCATGGTCTTTCCTTGCAGTTCTGAGACGAGGTGGGTATCCTTAAAGTCATGAGGGATTGTTTGGTCCTCCGGATTTGAATATGCAGGATACCTGTTTTTAGCATTCCTGTGAATACCAACGGCTTGACCGGGGTTTGTCCCGCTTTTTGATTGTGTCGCTTGGCGATGTCGCATTCCGTCATCACGGGCGGCTGGGCCAAAACACGGCAGGCCGTGCCCAAGGGAGCACCCCTGGTTTTTCTGATCAGACGCATGGATGACAAAAATGAATACACAGGCAGCGCAGATGATACCGAACAACGGCAAGGTGTTGCTCAATGACCAGGAGGTGCGCCGCGCCTTGGAGCGACTGGCCTATGAGGTGATTGAGCGTCATGGGGACGGGGCCAGACTGGCCTTGATGGGCGTGCAGCGCCGGGGCGTTGAACTGGCCAAGCGGCTCAAGGCGTTTCTTGAACAGCGGCTCAACCGGGAGATCCCCCTGGGCAGCCTGGACATCAATCTGTACCGGGACGACTGGACCCACCTGGAGAATCAGCCGCAGATCCACAAAACCCATATTCCCTTCGAGGTTGACGGCAGCGAGATCGTCCTGGTGGACGACGTCCTGTTCACCGGACGGACAGTGCGCGCGGCCCTGGAGGCGATTCTCGATTATGGCCGGCCCCAGCGGGTGGAATTGCTGGTTCTGGTGGACAGGGGGCACCGTGAACTGCCCATCCACGCCGACTATGTGGGCAAGAAGGTGAACACCTCTTTGTCCGAGCAGGTGGACGTATTTGTGCAGGAGCAGGATGGACGGGATTTGGTGCTGCTTAACGAACAAAGATGATTTTTTTGAAATGCTCATGGAAAAGGCTGTCGCCGACCTTTGGTCGGCGACAGCCTTTTTGTTTTTTGCGCTGTTGCGAATGAACCGGTTACCAGCCGCGCTGTCTTCCGCCTCCGCCTCCGCCTCCCCGGCCTCCGGAGCGGCCGCCTCGTCCACCGCCGTCATAGCGGGGGCGGTCTTCCCTGGGCCGGGCCACATTCACGGTCAAGGGGCGACCCTGATATTCCTGCCCATGAAATTGTTCAATAGCCTTTTGGGCCTCATCATCGGAGCTCATCTCCACAAAGGCGAAACCCTTGGAGCGGCCTGAATCGCGGTCCTTGATCAAGGCTACGGACTGCACCGAACCCGCCTGCGCGAACAAATTGCGCAGGTCGTCTTCGGTGGTTGAGTAGGAAAGATTGCCGACATACAGTTTGTTTTCCATGCGAGAATCTCCAGTTGACGTTTGACCGCTTGCAAGCCGAGGCCGCTTTTCGGCCTTGTTCAGAGGATGTCCGTTCCGCCGCGCCTAAATCCAAAACATAGTGAATGATGCGCATAACCACCCAAGTCGGGTCTTTGAGTTCGCGCAACAGGTACTTTTGGGCTACTTGAAAAAAAGAAATGGCACAAGAGGGCAGTGACGATATTTTCTTCAAGTATGCAGGAAAAGGTGCTGGAAGAAGTTCCTTCACAGCACAAAAAAGGCTGGGAGTTTCCTCCCAGCCTTTATCGTAACCCCTTGAGGGGGTTTTGCATTCTGGCGGGGCCGACGGGACTCGAACCCGCGCCCTCCGACGTGACAGGCCGGCGTTATAACCAGCTTAACTACGGCCCCGCTTGTGAATGGTGGGCGGAACAGGGCTCGAACCTGTGACCCTCGGCTTGTAAGGCCGATGCTCTCCCAGCTGAGCTATCCGCCCATTCCCGCCCGGAATGGAGGTGTATAGGCGAACCTGGACATAGTTGTCAATGATCATTTTGGGGATCACTTTGGGATCGCACTGGGCGTGCCTTTGGATTGTCGCTGTTGGGCGAAAAATACTTCCAGCCCTGGAGCAGGCCGAAGCAGCCGGCCAGCATCATGTCCCCGCCGGGCGCGAGAAAGGTCGCCTTGCTGTTTGCCAGCAGCGCCCGGCGGGGGCCGAGCACGTAGGTGGGGACAAAACCCTGGGCTTCGGCGGGCAGGTCCAGGGTCAGGCAGCCGTGGCCGTGCTGGTCCATGACCTGCTCATGGCTGAGTTCGCCTTGTTTGAACAGGGCCAGGTCGGCCAGGATGGCTTCCGGGTCGCGACCGTGGGTGTGCTGTTCGTACACGCCCAAAATCTGGTTCTGGAAAAGCAGAAAACCCAGGACATGGCTGTTGCCCACGTTGACCACGCACACGCCCTGGCTGTGCTGGCGCTGCCGGACCTCGGGCTCGTACAGGGCGCCCAGGACCGCGGCCGCGCCGGTGTCCGCCACCAATCCAGCGCCGATGCGGGACTTCAGGGTTTGCAGACGGGTCAGCTGCGCGGGCGGGTCGGCAAAGACCAGGGCTTCGGGTCTGCCTGCGGCTTGGAGCAGAAAATCCCGCCACAAGCGAAAGCGGCCGACGCGGTTGCTTTCCTGGGGATGAAAGCCGTGGTCCTGGGCCGCGGCCAGGATCAGGTCCGGATAGTCCAGACCGGCAGCGGCCAAAAAGGTCTGCCAGAATCCCGGATCAAAGTCGCACAAATGCAAGGGGGTATAGCCCGCTGGACAGTCAGAGGCCAGGTCCACGCCCATGGACCGAACCTTGTTTGGATTGTCTCCCAGGGAAAAAGCCGCCTCGGGATGGGCCGCCAGGGGCAGCCCCTGTTCCAGATGGCGGCGCACGGCAAAAAAGAAACCGCCGCCCATGTTGTCGCCGTAGAGCCAGATGGCCCTTTTGGCCTTGGTCAAGGCCGCGATGCGCCCGGCCACGACCCTGGCCGGGGAGGGCAGCACGAATTTGGGGCAGTTTGCCTGCTGTTCATCAAGGATGTGCAGCAGCACGTCCTGGGTGCCGCTGCCGATGTCCAGGCAAAGGATGGAACGCGGAGATGGCGTGAACTCTTGGAGCGGTTTTGCCGCGACCTGGTTCCGTCGGTCTGCGCATTGGTTATGCATTGGCCAGCACCAGACCCTGGTCGTCCACGTCAATGCGTACGGTCTGGCCGTCCATGATCCGCCCGGCAATGATTTCCTTGGCCAGCGGCGTTTCCAGCCTGGCCTGCAGATAGCGGCGCAACGGCCTGGCCCCGTAGATGGGGTCATAGGCTTCCCGGGCGATGAATTCCCGGGCCTGGTCGGTCAGCTGGATCTCGATTTTGCGGTCAATCAGGCGGATGCGCAGACCCTGGAGCAAGAGGTCGATGATGAGCTTGATCTGCTCCAGAAGCAGCGGTTTGAACAGCACCACCTCGTCCACCCGGTTTAAAAATTCCGGGCGGAAATGGGCGCGCAGCGTGGCCATGACCTCCTCGCGCACCCCGGGCCGCAGCTCTCCTTGCGGGCTGATGCCTTCCAAAAGAAACTGGGAGCCAAGATTGGAGGTCATGATGATGATCGTGTTCTTGAAGTCCACGGTGCGTCCGTGGCTGTCCGTAAGCCGGCCGTCGTCCAGGATCTGGAGCAGGGCGTTGAACACGTCTTGATGGGCTTTTTCCACCTCGTCGAACAGGACCACGCTGTAAGGCTTGCGCCGCACGGCCTCGGTCAGCTGGCCGCCCTCGTCGTAGCCGATGTACCCTGGGGGCGCGCCGATGAGCCGGGCCACGGTATGCTTTTCCATGTACTCGGACATGTCCAGGCGGATCATGTTTTCCTCGGTGTCGAACAGGGCCTGGGCCAGGGTCTTGCACAGCTCGGTCTTGCCCACGCCCGTGGGGCCGAGAAAGATGAACGAGCCGATGGGCCGGTGGGGGTCCTTGAGCCCGGCCCGGGCCCGCAGCACGGCGTCGGCCACGGCGGCCACGGCTTCGTCCTGGCCGACCACGCGTTCGTGCAGCACGTCGCCTAGACGCAGCAGCTTTTCCCGTTCGCCTTCCAGCAGGCGGGACACCGGGATGCCGGTCCAGCGGGAAATGATCTCGGCCACGTCGTCCGGACCGACTTCCTCCTTGACCATGCGCGTCCCGCCCGCTTCCGCAGTCATTTGATGGTCCTGTTCGGCCAGCAGCTTTTCCAGCTCAGCCAGCTTGCCGTAACGCAGTTCAGCCACCCGGTTCAGGTCATAGGCCCGTTCCGCCGCCTCGATCTCCAGGCGGACCTTCTCGATTTCCTCCTTGACGTTGCTCAGCTGGTCAATGGTCTGCTTTTCCTTTTCCCACTGGGCCAGCAGCGCGCTTTGGGATTCCTTCAGGTCGGCCAGCTCCTTTTCCAGTTTGTCCAGGCGGTCCTTGGAACTTTCGTCGGTTTCCCGCTTCAAGGCTTCCCGTTCGATCTCCAGCTGCATGACCTTACGGTTGATTTCGTCCAGTTCCGAAGGCAGGGAGTCCATCTCCGTGCGCAGCATGGCCCCGGCCTCGTCGATCAAGTCAATGGCCTTGTCCGGCAGCTGGCGGTCCGTGATGTACCGGTGGGAAAGCACGGCCGCCTCGACAATGGCGCTGTCGCTGATGCGTACCTTGTGGTGCACTTCGAATCGCTCGCGCAGCCCGCGCAAAATGGAGATGGTGTCTTCCACGCTGGGCTCGTCCACCAGCACGGGCTGGAAGCGGCGTTCCAGGGCCGGGTCCTTTTCAATGTGCTTGCGGTATTCGTCCAGGGTGGTGGCGCCGATGCAGTGCAGTTCGCCCCGGGCCAGCATGGGCTTGAGCAGATTGCCCGCATCCATGGCCCCTTCGGCCTTGCCCGCGCCGACAATGGTGTGGATCTCGTCGATGAACAAAAGGATCCGGCCTTCGGACTGCTGGACTTCCTTGAGCACGGCCTTGAGCCGTTCCTCGAACTCGCCGCGGTACTTGGCCCCGGCAATGAGCGCACCCATGTCCAGGGAAAATACGGTCTTGTCCTTGAGCCCTTCGGGCACGTCCTGTTTCAGGATGCGCTGGGCCAACCCTTCGACAATGGCGGTCTTGCCCACCCCGGCCTCGCCCACCAGGACCGGATTGTTCTTGGTCCGGCGGGAGAGCACGCGGATGCAGCGCCGGATTTCCTGATCCCGGCCGATGACCGGGTCCAGCTTGCCCTTGCGTGCCTCCTCCACCAGGTCGCGGCCGTATTTTTTCAAGGCCTCGTAGGTATCTTCGGGGTTGGCCGAGGTCACCCGCTGGTTGCCGCGGACCTCGGTGAGCACGGCCAGGATGCGGTCCGGGGTCAGACCGAACTGCTTGTTCACCCGGCCGGCCGCGGTGGCGGAGGGTTCCTCCAGAATGGCCAGCAGCACGTGCTCCACGCTGACGTATTCGTCCTGCATCTTTTTGGCTTGCTCTTGGGCCTTGAGCAGGACCGCGTTGAGCCGCTGGGTGACGTAGATCTGCCCCGGCTGCGTGCCCGGGCCGCTGACCTTGGGCATGTTGCGCAGCTCGGCTTCCAGGGCTTGCAAATAATTTTGGGGCGTGACCCCGGCGCGATCCAGCAGCCGCGGCGCCAACCCGTTTTCCTGGCTGACCAGGGCCAGCAAAAGATGCTCCACGTCGATCTGTTGATGGCCGAAGCGCACGGCCGCGGCCTGGGCCTCGGAAAGGGCTTCCTGGGATTTCTGGGTGAATTTGTTCATATCCATGGCATTATTCCTTTGTTATCATGTCGCTGAATGGAGGATGCGGGCGAAATGGACCGGGTGAACAACGTGCAACGTTGGCCAGTCTCATCCTCTCAACACTTCCATGGCTCATCTTCTGATTTTAGAGCAGCAGCCGCATTTCCCGGACCTGTTGCTCCAGGATTTCGATCCGCTCCAGGAGATCCACGATGATCGTTCCGGCCATGGCCGACAACTCGAAGTCCCGACACAGCCGCTCCAGCTTGCTGACCCTGAACACATCCTTGGGGTGGAACAGGTAGCACTGCTCATTGGTTTTGTCCGGACAAATCCAGCCCAGTTCGATAAGCTCTCCCAGTCGGGAGGGATGGATGCCGGTCAGTTCCACGAACCGGGACCAGATCACCAGTTCCGAGGGGGCGGGCAGATCTTCGTGTTCAAGCTTGATGCGCAGGACCATAACTCGTTGCTCCCTTCGGTTTGATTACGATTGTTCCCTGGGATGAAACCGGGACGCCCGGGACAGTTGCTCCCACAGGCCGCGTTCCTGGTCCGTGGGCACGTCCGGTACGGCGATCATCACCCGGATCAACTGATCACCCTTGTCCGCGCCCTTGCCCAGACCCTTGCCCCGCAGCCGGAGCTTCCTGCCGCTGCTGGTGCCCGGCGGAATGTTCATGTCCACGGCACCGTCCAGGGTCGGCACCCGGACCTTGGCGCCCAGGGCCGCTTCCCAGGGGGCCAGGGGCAGGTCATAGACGATGGAATTGCCTTCCAGCTTGAACTGCGGGTGTGGCGCGATGGTTATCTTCAGATACAGGTCCCCGGCCTGACCGCCGCGCATGCCCGGCGAGCCCTGTCCGGCCAGGCGGATGCGCGAGCCGTTCTTGATGCCCGCCGGAATGTTCACCTGCAGGGACTTGGTTTCCACGCGGGGCATGCCGTCCGGGCCGGGCACTTGCTCCTGAAAGGAAATAGTCCTGGAACCGCCACGATAGGCGTCCTCCAGGGGCAGTTCCATGCTTACTTCCGCATCCCGGCCCCTGGCCTGGCGGCCGAAACCGCCGAAGCCGAACTGCTGGTTGTCAAAGCCCTGCTGGCCGCGAAACTGGCCGCCGAAAATGGTCTCGAAAAAGTCGCTGAAGTCGCCGAATCCTCCGCCCTGGAAATGCGGTCCGCCGCCGGAAGAATAGGAGCGGAACCGGCTGGGATCGAATCCCGGCGGGGACTGGAAATTCTGGCCGTGCTGCCAGTTCGGGCCCAGGGAGTCATACAGCTTGCGTTTTTCCGGGTCCTTGAGCACTTCGTAGGCTTCGTTGATTTCCTTGAATTTTTTTTCCGCCTCCGGATCGTTGGGATTGAGGTCCGGATGGTACTTGCGGGCCATCTTTTTGAAAGCCTTGGCGATTTCATCCTGGGAGGCGGATTTGGAAACGTCCAGAAGCTTGTAGTAGTCCTTGAAGGAAACGCTCATGTCGGGAAGCTCCTTAACGGAAATGTCCGGGAATTCGGTTGGCCGGAACCATGAGAGGATATTCTCGAATCTTCACATGTCAAGTTTTTGACCGATTTGCTTTTCCGCATGCCCTTGACCTGGCCTGGGACATGACGCCGCTGACTGCTGCCCGGTGGCCTTGTTCTGCATCCCTTGCATTGGACTGCTTGATGGGCTAGAAGTCCATCTTCATCTTCAGGAGGTCGCCGGCCGGTCATGTTTTTCAAGTTTCTGCTTTTCCTGCTCGCCTTGCTTGTCGTGCCTTCCACGGCGTGGGCCTGGGGGCCGCTGACGCACATCTATGTCGCCAGTGAGTTGTATGGTTACGCCGCTTTGATTCCTGCCGGGATTTTCAGCCTGATGACCCGGTTTCGTCAGGATTTTTTGTACGGGAACCTGATGGCGGACATGATCCTGGGCAAGAGCCATTTGCCCGCGGAAAAAAGCCCCCACAGCTGGGCCACGGGAATGCGTTTTCTGGAGCAGGCTCATAACGAATCGGAACAGGCCTTTGCTTACGGGTATCTGTGCCACCTGGCCGCGGACACCGTGGCGCACGGGATCCTGGTGGAGGAGCAGCAGGACGTCTCCCATGCCTGGCTGGAAATGCAGGCCGACGCCATGATCCACAAGATCTACTGGCTGCAGTCGGTGAGCTTCAGCCGGGCCGTGCAGCGGCGCAACGATCGGTTCCTGGAGAGCTCCCTGGACAGCTATATCTTTTCCTTCAAGACCAACAAGCGCATCTACAAAAGCCTCGTCTTTTTGTCCCTGCTCAATTTCCGCCGCAAGAAGGCCTGCGTGAGCCCGGACTACATCCACGAACTGCACGACCAGTCCCTGGCCAGAATGATCAGCCTGCTGCGCGAGGGCGAGAAGTCCCTGGTTTTTCAAGAAAATCCCATGGCTGTCCGCCATTCATAAAACTGGCGACATCTCTTATTGGGCTCCGGGCTGGAGCGTTTTTCTGAAAAAGGAACCGCTCGCGTGAGTCACCGCCTCCCTTACGTCCCGCAAAAGGTCCGATAACCGCTCCATGACGGTGGAGGCGGGCTGCGGTATTCCTCTTGGCCCGGCGTATTGTCGTACGGCCTGGTCAGGATCGCAAGCAATCGTTCCATGATTGTGAAGTCCTCGTTGTTCGCGGCGTCCAGCGCCTCCTCCACCCGGTGGTTGCGGGGGATGACCGCGGGGCTGTGGGCCTGCATCAGCGTGCGAACCTCCTCCGGCGTCGCGGACTGCTGCTGGAGCCTGTCCCTCCATCGCTTCATCCATTCCAGAAATGCCGCATCGCGGAAAATGGGTTTGCTGGGGAGGTTTTTCAAGGCCAACTCACGCCAGGTATTGGTGAAGTCCGCACGGGTGCGGTGCATGCAGTCCAGCAGGTCCTGCACCAATGCCTCGTCTTTGGCCTCTTCCATGGTCAGGCCCAGTTTGGCCCGCATGCCCGCGAGCCAGGCGGCGCGGAAGGTTTGAAAAAACGCGGCCAGGATTTCCCGGGCCAGCCGGACCGCTGTCGCCTGATCCGGGGCCAGCAGGGGAAGCAGGGTCTCGGCGAACCGGGTCAGGTTCCAGTGCATGATCCGGGGCTGGTTGCCATAGGCGTAGCGGCCCTGGTGGTCGATGGAGCTGAACACCGTGGCCAGATCATAGGCGTCCATGAACGCGCAAGGGCCGTAGTCCATGGTTTCGCCGGACAGGGCCGTGTTGTCCGTGTTCATCACCCCGTGGATGAAGCCCACGCATTGCCATTGCGCGATCAGCCGCGCCTGTCGCTGCATGACCGCGGCAAGCAGGGAGCAATACGGGGAGGCCGCGGCAACCGCATCCGGGTAATGGCGGCGGATGACATAGTCGGCAAGGGTTTTCAGATCCTGGAAATTGCCCCGGAAGGCCGCATATTCAAACGTTCCCACACGAAGGTGGCTGGCCGCGACCCGGGTCAAAACCGCTCCGGGCAGGGCGGTTTCCCGGAACACCGACTCGCCCGTGGCGACCACGGCAAGGCTGCGCGATGTGGGAATTCCCAGCCCGTGCAGGGTCTCGCTGATGATATATTCGCGCAGCATCGGACCCAGGACCGCGCGGCCGTCGCCGCCCCGGGAAAAAGGGGTTCGGCCGGAGCCCTTGAGCTGGATGTCGAAGCGTCGGCCGTCGGGCGCAAGATGCTCGCCCAGGAGGATGGCCCGTCCGTCGCCGAGCATGGTGAAATGGCCGAACTGATGCCCGGCGTAGGCCTGGGCCAAGGGCAGCGCACCATGGGGAATCCGGTTTCCGGAGAACAACCCGGCCCCTTCTTTTTCCATGTTCGGCGCGTTCAGGCCCAACTCCTGAGCCAGGGGGCGGTTGAGGATGACCAGGCGCGGAGCGCGCACCGGCACCGGGTCCAGGCGGGCGAAGAAGGCCTCGGGCAGGCGGGCGTAGGTGTTGTCAAAGTTCCAGCCGGCCTCGGCGATCGTGTCGGTCATTCGGATATCCTTGAGCCTTGTCTTGCCGAATCCAGTTACTGGTTCACCTCGTCTCCCCCGGTCAGCGGACGTCGCAATCCCGGACGTAATCCAGCAGTTCGCGGGCAAATGGCGAATGCACCTGAACCGCCTTGTAGCCCGGATCTCCGTTGACGAATTGCAAGGCCAAGTGCTCCTGCCCTTGCGGACTGAAGGTGATTCCGGAAAAGAAAAATCCCATGTCCTCGAAGCGTTCGGTTATGATTGCCGTGGCCGGGACGTCCAAGGGGAGCACCAGGAAGATCGCGGAGACGCCCTGACTGCAAAGCCGCCGCAGTTGCGACGCCACTCTGGCGCATGCGTTGCTGCCGTATTCCAGCACAACGATCCATGCCCATCCTTCCTTGACATCCGTTTCCACCCTGATCCGCGCATTGCCTGCGGGAAGGCCGTTTTGCTCGGCGCCGACGCTTTCCAGGCGCGCTCCGTGTCCGCCGTTGCCGCGAAACCCGGCATTTGCATCGGCCATGCCCAGGTGGGCGTGGATGCGGCGGATCATCATCTCATGTCGCTTCGGAGCGAACAGGGACACGGCGGGCAGTGAACGCAGGAGCCGGATCAGCTGGAGATTGGCGATGCGACTGGGGATCGTCGCGCCCCCGGGCTGTTTGTCAACCTCGCTCCACGATTTGGAGGGCGGGCTGGCCGCAAGGAGCAGGGCGCATTCCCGAAAGCCGGCGGCCAAGGCGGACCGTTGGGAAAAAACATGATTGCAGACGGCCAAGGCGTAAACGCAGGAAAGGCCGCGCTCGATCCCGTCCGCGAGCAACGCCGCGGCGATTGCAGCGGAACAGTGTCGCCCCCGCAAGCGCTCATCCACCACTCCGTAGGTCATTTCCTCCACCACCGCCTCGGGTGCTTCAGCAACAAGCGCCCCGTGTCCGAGGATTTCCCCTTGCGGCGTTTCCACAACCATGGAACGCATTTCGCCCTGTTCGAGCATTTCGTTGACCCGCGTCGGGTAGTAGATATCCGCGTTGAACAAGAGTGATCCGTGGGCGCGCAGGGCGAGCCGGGAAATGCTCTCAGCGTCTTTGGGAGAGGCAAGGCGGATGGTCGTGGCCAGTTCGACATCTTCAAGCCTCGGACGGGATTGTTCGCGTTGCGGCCGGTCCTTGGCAGCGGATGCATGGATCGGCAGGTTTTTATACAAGGTGATTTTGCGTCTGTTGCCTTTGAGGACGGAAAAGACGGCCTTGTCCATGGTGCTTCGGACCAGAAGCGCATGCATGCCGGTCATGTCCCCTTCCGAATGGAGCCGGCGTGCGTCAAACTGGGGCAAGGCCTCTTCGTCCAGGGGCAACCCCGTGGACATGACGGTCATTTGCAGGCCCAGGGCGGTTCGGGCCAAGCCGACGCGCAGAATGTCCCGGGTTCCGCCGTAGCCGAGGCTGATGGCGTAGCAGACCGCCTCCTCCAGGGCCAGGCAGATGCGAGAGATGTCCGAGTCGCGAAAACCGATCTCCGCGGCGAACGCCCTGGCCGCGGCCACGGCTGTTGCCGCGAAACGGGTCTGAGCCGGAAGACGGAGGAAAATTTGGTCGTGAAGTCGCATGCGTTCCCTTTTGTGAACATGTGTAACGATTCAGCACAGCGCATTGGCTTGACGGTACGACGACGGCCGCGGCGATGGGGTTCAGACGAGGCTGAAACCGGAGAAGAACGCCCTGCCAGATCTATGCTTAATAGTTGCAAAAATGTTTGAGATCCTCCAAAAGAGCCGTTTTTATCGCCAAGTCCAACCCGATGCGCTGAAGCAGTGAGGAAATGGCTGCTCGGCAAGTTCGGGCGTAAAGACCCGGATGTCGGCTTTCGCCCGCAGGACTGACACGGAAACGGCCGCCGTGGGAAGTCATTCCGGAGAATGCCGGTATGCAGTGCCGGAAAATGACTGCGCGCTTCATGCGTTGAACACGTTCATAACCGCGATGGCTTCAAGGCGTCCAGCTTGCGGAAAAGCGTCTGATTGGGAAAAAATCGGGCGAGAAAAAACAGCGCCAAAATGAACGTTATCACCTCGGCCATGGGAATGGCCAGAATAAACGGCAGCTCGGGAAACGCATGAAACAGGGTCAGCAGCAGAATCACAGGCAAGACCAAGCTGCGCGCGAGCGCGATGATCGAGGATTGTACCGGCAGGTGCAGGGCGGTCAAGTAGGACGTGATCACCAGACTCAGGCCGCTGACCGCAAAAACAGGCCAGAAAAGCCGCAGCAGGCCGATTGTCAACTCGATCACGTCCTGATCCTCCGCGTTTAAGAATGCGGAAACCAGCACGTGTGTATGACAGAGCAGCAGCCAAATGCTGATGGAAGAAATCAACAATGCCAGTGAGATGCAAATCAGCAGAAAGCGACGAATGCGATGCAGCTTTCCTGCTCCATAATTCTGGCTGATAAAAATCCCTTCCGCGTCACCGATGGAAAAAATCATCATCAGCCCGATGACCATCATGTAGTTCACCACGGTGATGGCCGCGACGCCTTCCACCCCCAGACGGATCATGAACATCCAGTTCAACAGCAAGGCAATAATCGATGCTGATATTTCATTGATAAATTCCGACAGCCCGTTGAACGCGGAAGTAAACAATTCTCGCCATTTTGTCTGGCGAAGATTGAAGACCAGCCTGCGCTGAGGGAAAAAGAAATATCCGCACAGCACCAGAAAAGGCAGGGCCTGGGAGATTCCCGTGGCCCAGGCCGCGCCGGCGATCCCCCATTGGAAATGCACGATGAACAGATAATCCAAAACCAGGTTGACGGCCGAGCCAGTAATCAGGGCAATGGCCGCCAGGGCGGGATAGCCGTCCACCCTGACGAAAAAATACATGACCACCGTGAGCAGATGGGCCCAGGCAAACCCCATGATGATGCGGAAATAGGTTTGCATCAGGGGGAGCACGTCGTCGTTGCCGCCCAGGGCTCGCAGCAAATATGTCTCCAAAAGCAGGCCGGATGCGGTCACCAGCAGTACCAGGACGACGACGGCCAGCAGGGTTTTGGAGAAAATCGCGCCCGCGGCCGCGGTGTCGGCCTCGCCGATATACTTGCCGGCCCGGACCGTTCCGCCCATGGTCAGCATGAAGGTGACGCCAAAGAGGATGCCCAGGAAAGGGATGATCAGGGTCACTGCCGCCAGCGCGGTCGCGCCGACATAGTTTCCTATGAATATGCCGTCCACGATATTCGCGGTGGTCATGGCCATGATGCCGGCCAAAGAGGGCAGCCATAACCGGAAGAAGCTTGACAGGACGGGGTCGGTGAGGGCCGGATTGGTGCGTGTCATGCGAGGGATTTTCAGGCAATTGCGGGCGTTGTTGCTGTTGCCGGACTGCATCGGCTCAAGCGCTGTCCCTCTGGGGAGAAACGCATTTTGGCCTTTACATGGCCAGAAGAGATGCGAGTTTTTACGAAGGTAGGGGGCACGAGTTGTTACGATTGTTTTCCTGTTGGGGGACGCCACCCATTGGGGGGAGTCCCGGGGATGGCCCCCCTTCCCTGTGCCATTGCTCCAATTTCCCTTGAATGAACTCCACGATGTGCGCGTGCTCATCCTTGCCCGCCCCGGTGACCGTCATGGGTTCATGGAAGTGGACATGGACGGTTTTCTTCGGGTCTATCTTTCCAAAATCCTTGAGAAGTTTTCCATTGCCCCACGCATCGGTCTTCAACGCGAAAGGAACCACCGGGACCCCGGCCCGCTTGGCCAGCTTCACCCCCATGGAGTTGAATTTCTGGGGATCGAACTCCGGTTCCCGGGTCGACTGGGGAAAGACCACAATCGAGATACCCTTTTCCAGCCGTCTGCAGCCTTTCTCCACGACGGTCTTGAAGTCGTTGCGCGGGTTTTGGCGCTCTACCACGACCGGATCGCGAGAGAACATCACATGCTTGAACACGGGATACTTCACCAGGCTGCGCTTGACCACAAAGGTGACCGGCCGGTGCGGCTGGATGATCGATGGCAGGACAAACGTCTCCAGGGTGCTCATGTGGTTGCCCACGAAAACGCATGGGGAGTCGAGCTTCGCCAGAAGGGAAACGTTCTCGATCTTCAGGCGGACGCCGGCGCTTTCCAGGGCAGAGCAGATGGTCCGGCTGCTTTCGATCCAGGCCCGGCCGTCATACATCGACCGTTTGGCCTTGTTCGAGGCCCGAATGACAATCCCGATCATCTTGGGATAGAAGATCGCGCTGGGAAAAGTTCTGGCGAACCAGGAGAGATCGCGGTCCGGGGAGGTGTAATCTTTCGTCGGAAGAACATCGAACATGCCGGGATTCCTTTTTATACGCAACGTCGTAAAACTTTGCGTATGCGGGTGACAGGACGTCACCCCCGACGATCGTGGGATCGTCGAGAGGTCAACGGGAAACCGCGCTTTTCCGTTGGCCGAAACGTCGAAAATACAGGACGGATTTTCGACGTCATGTATAAAAAATCAAGACGCCCAACTGATTTCGAAAAAGATTTACCGGGTATCGAAAAAAAGGCAACTTCCTTGCGCGAGGGTTCGTTGATTCATGGATTCGATAGTCCTGTCATCAGCCCGGCGGATGGGGGCACAATACCGAGGGTGCAGCCGACCGCCGCGACTTGCCTCTGCCGACAAGCGTACCAATGCGCCCTGTGTTGTCAAAATGCTGAAATGCAAGGCCAGAACCCGGTTCCCTTTCATTCTGGTGCCCAACGCTTGAGCTATGGCGCGGGTTTTTCCGTCTGCTTCAGCTCCTTGTTGAGTGGGAGTTCATTTTCCGGTTTCTTGATGGTTACCGGCTCACCCTTTTCACCAGCATAGAACACGATTATTTCTGCTGGTTCATCCCCTTCATTCCTTCCGTAATGCCAAGTATCCACGACCTCCACTATCGGGTCATACGGTTTCAGGTGGAGTATGCCGCCACTTTCCGTGATCACGGTAAGTTCTCCTTTCAGCAATACCCCGGCATTGATGATTGGATGCTTATGCATTGGAAGGGTATGGTTTGAAGGAATCGTGATCCGTAGAATCGTGATCTCTGGCCTGCCCGTCTTGTATGCCGGCAATGGCCGGCCATCCCAGCTTTCGCTCGACTTGACCAGCTGAATCGATTGCACACTATCCTGAATCCGTAATTTTTTCTTTGGCTGGACACCGTTGTGATGTTTTCGAGGCTTTTTCAGCCCACCTCTTCAGTTGCCAACGCACAAGAGGCTGGTAATTGGGCTAAATTGGCATGAAACGA
>DSBL01000089.1 GCA_011049455.1 Desulfonatronum sp.
CCTGGTGGCTTTGATGGTGGCCGGCCTGCTCACGGCCATGGTCGCGTCCCTGCTGGGACGAAGCATTGTGGCCGGTTCGGCCCTGGAGGAGACGACCCAAGCCCGACAGGCCAGGCTTGTGCTGCGCCGGATGCTGGATATGGATGTGCGGAACATGCCGCCCGGCGCCGCATTCGAAATCACCGAGAACGGCTTTGCCTTCGCGACCAGCCACAACCACCTGATTCCCGGCCCTTTGCCCGTCACGGCAACATGGATATTTACCGGAAACACGGTCGTTCGCAGCGAGGAACAGCCTGATTTGGACCATGCCCAGACCCTGGTCGTGGCCCGGTCCCTGGAGCGCTGGGAAACGGCCTTTTTCGATCTGACCGAAGGGCAGTGGCTGGATGCGCGGTCCTGGCTGCGTTCACCCGACAGGCCGGCGCCCGCGGGGCTGCGTCTGCGGCTGGTGTTGGACGGAATCGGTTTGGTGGAGATTATTGAGCGACTGCCCTTGGGCGTCGAGCATGGGATTTCCTGAAATGCTTTCCATTGGAAATCGTCAACGCGTTTCCGGCGCGATCCTGGTGCTGGTGCTGGTCACGCTGCTGTTGATGAGCACAGTGGTGCTGCATGTCACCCGGCAGGCCGTGAGCATGGCCGAGGAACACATTTTCCTGGCCCAGTCCGTCCAGGCCGGCCTGCAGGCTGAAGCGGCCAGGGATTTGGCCGTTGAACTGCTTGTCGCGGCTGGACAAGGCGCAAAACAGGACGGCACGCCGTTGGCCAGCAATGTCTGGGAACAGGGAGAAGTGCGGATCACCGTGCTTCCGGTCAATGCCAAGCTGAACCTGAACGCTTTGCGCCGGACTTCGGATACGTTGTCCCAGCTGTCCCGTCTGGAACAGGCCATCGCCCTTGTTTTGAGCGAAGCGTCCGCAGCGGGATCCGTGGAGGACATCCTGGACTGGATGAGTCCGGAAGAGGAAGGAAGGAGCGTGTTTACCCGACGCAGGATCATGGCCCGCTATGAGCATGCCGCGTACAAACCCAGGAACGGCCCGCTGGAGCGGCCCGAGGAACTGCTCCTGGTGCACGGCTTCGAACGCCTGGACCCGGCCTGGGTGCGCGAGTTCTTCACCGTCTGGGGGCAGGACGACCGGGTAAACCTCAATGTCGCGCCGCGAATTATCCTGTTGGCGCTGTTTCCGGAGCTGGAGCCCTATTGGCCGGCCATTGACCGGCACCGCACCGAACAGGGCTTTTCCAGGCCGGACGAATTGCTGACCAGGATCAGGCTGCCCATGGACGTGTACCAGCGCGTGCTGCCCAGGATCAGTCTAAACGCCGACCTCTTCGAGGCCTTGGTGGAGATTCGCCAGCCCGCTTGGTATGAACTGCACCGGATTATCCTGGAGCGCGAGCCGTTCAGCGAGGATGCGCCGGTGCGCATTTTGGCCGCGGACGTGCTGGAAGCACGGATTTTGGCCAAGTGATCATTCTTAAATCGTCCCCAGAGTTCCTTTCGCCCCGGCCATGCCGCGGCTGTAAAAACAGGACTTGCCCGCGTCAGGCATCAGGATGCGGTGCTGTTCCAGACGCTGGGCGTCGGTCCTGGCCACTTCCAGTTTTTTGTCCGTGGCGTCCACTTCGGCGTAATACATGGCCGTGGCCATGGTTCCGGGCGTGGGCACGAAGCACTGCACCTGTCTGGGACGCCAGCCCCTGCTTTCCAGCCATGCAGCCAACTTCCGCATGTCCTTTACCGTGCATCCGGGAAAGGCGCTCATCAGATAGGGGACGACGTACTGCTTCTTTCCCGCTTTGGCGGATTCGTTTTCGAAAAAATCCAGAAAATTCTCGAACGCCTTGAAGTCGGGCTTGCGCATCAACCTAAGCACGGTGTTTGCACAGTGTTCCGGGGCCAGCTTGAGCTGACCGCCCACGAAGTGGCGGATCAACTCGCTGGCGGATTTTTGATCCTTGAGCAGCAAGTCGAAGCGTACCCCGCTGGCCACGCGCACATGGCGGACCTTGGGCAGTTTCCGGATTTCCTTCAACAGGCCGATCATGGCCTGCTGATCCACGTCAAAGAAGGGGCAGACCGAGGGGTGCAGGCAGCTGTCCCTTGTACAGTCCTGGTCAGGTTTGGAGCAAACCGCCTTCCACATATTCGCGCTGGGACCACCCACGTCGCTGATGCTCCCCTTCCAATCCCGCAGGCCCGTGAGCTGCTTTGCCTCGGCCAGGATGGAGGCCCTGCCGCGCGAACTGACATGGCGGCCCTGGTGCAGGGCCAGAAAACAAAAGGAGCAGCCCCCGCCGCAGCCGCGATGGGTGGTAATGCTGAACGCGATCATTTCCATGGCCGGGATCGGCTTGTCGTATGCGGGGTGCGGCTTTCGGGCAAAGGGCAGGCCGTACAAGGCGTCCATTTCAAATGAAGTCAGCGGAGCGGCCGGAGGCGTGAGCACGACAAGTCGTTTAGCGCACTGCTGTACGGCCCATTCGACGCCCCGGTGGACCTGCTGTTCCAGAAGCCGCGCAGTTTGTACGAGCTTGACCGGCGATTCCAGGATCTGCTCATGGGAGGGAAGGGCAATCCGAGGGGTGTTTTTGGGCAGCTCAAGTTTCCGACAGGCGAACACGGTTCCCGAAAGACGGCTAGCCAACTGGGCCGGACCGTCCTTGGTCAGGGCATCCGGGTCCTTGTCCAGGATGCGGGCTAGGGCCAGGACGGCCCGCTCGGCCATGCCGTAGAGGATCAGGTCGGCTTTGGCGTCCAGGAGGATGGAGCGACGCAGTGCGTTTGTCCAGAAATCATAGTGGGAGACGCGGCGCAGGGATGCTTCGATGCCGCCCAGGACCACGGGCAGTCCGGGAAAGGCCCGTCGGATCAGATTGGTGTAGACGATGCAGGCCCGGTTCGGCCGGGATCCGGCAATGCCTCCAGGAGTGTAGGCGTCGTCGCGGCGCTTGCGGCGAAAGGCCGTGTAGTGAGCCAGCATGGAGTCCAAGGCCCCGGCACTGATCCCGGCAAACAGCCTGGGCCGGCCCAGGCGCATGACGTCATCCAGACCATTCCAACGCGGCTGGGCCACGATGCCGACGCGAAAGCCGTGGGCTGTCAGCCAGCGGCCCAGCAGGGCCGCGCCAAAAGCGGGATGGTCCATATAGGCGTCTCCGCTGATCAGCAGAATATCCACTTCCTTCCAGCCCAGCTCGTTCATGTCCGTGCGGGTCATAGGCAAAAACAATGGCTGGTGAAGATTGCGCGCGTGCATCATGAATGCTTCCAGACATCGCGGTTATCCGCGGGCATGGCTTTTTCGTTCCTTCTGTTGAGATGAAATCGGAGTGATCCCTCATATCCCGACTGGTAATCATCAAGCAATGATTTTTCGCGCCTTTGGGCCAGAATGTCTTCGTCGAATTCATATCGCCCGGGATACGTTTTTCAAACCTGAATCAGGCGACTTTTTCTTTTTTCCTGTTTGGCGTATCATAAAAACATGTGGTTACATGGTGCGACAACAAGGAGCTCGTCATGAGTGAAATTCGAATGACCGCGGAAGTCCGGACCGATTTTGACTGCGAGGCTGTTGGTCTTCCTTCGGAACGCTGGGGAGAAGCGGTGTTCAAAATCAAGGATGAGGAGATCGTTCTGGAAATCAGCGTGGAAAAGGACGTTATTGTTTCCATCATGCTTGGAGAAGAAGCGGCCTGGCGGGGAACGCTGACCGGGTTGAAACAGCTGTTGCAGGCAGAAAAGAAGGCATGAGTCCTCGGACATGCTGACCAGCGGTTGTTTGATGCATGCCAGCGGCCATCGCGGGGTCGAGGATATGTTTTTTCGACGAGTGACCATGGTCAGCCCCGTTGCAGGCAACGGAAGCATAAGCGCGTTGTTTTCACCGTTGCGAATACGTCTTGCCGGCCTTGCCATGGATCGCCGCGAGGACGTTTTTGAACCATTCTGTCAAGTTGACGACTTTTTCCCGCGCGGATATCAAGACGCGGTCTTATACATGACGTCGAAAATCCGTCCTGTGTTTTCGGCGTTTCGGCCAACGGAAAAGCGCGGTTTACGTTGCGTATAGGACGACCAGTGTTCCATGATCCATGGAGCTGACGAACAGCATCTATTGGGACGGCGCGCCAGGACGAAAGAACTTCGATTGCTGGTGGTCCCGCCCTGCTGCATGACCAAGAAAGGACGGCGTTTTGCCTTCCGAAGAAAAGCGGAGGGAGCCGCGTTGTGAGGATGAAACCACGGGCAGGCTCAATGAGTCGCAGGACCCGCTATACGTGATCAACTGAAGAGCCAAGTTGGAGTCTGCGATGGAGGATGCATTTTACGAAGGGGTTTTGGAAATCCTCAACGACGGGGTTTATTTCGTCGATAACAACAGGAAGATTTTTTTCTGGAACAAGGGGGCGGAACGCATCAGCGGCTTCGCTCGAGAGGAAGTGGTGGGGAAAAGCTGCGCGGACAACATCCTCAGGCATGTGGATGATTTCGGCAATGAACTGTGCATCAAGGGGTGTCCGCTGGGCGCTACCATGAAGGACGGCAATGCCCGGGAGATGGAGGTGTTTTTGCACCACAAGCAGGGACACAGGGTGCCGATCCAGGTGCGCAGCGCCCCGATCCGGGACAAACAAGGCAAGATCACCGGGGCGGTGGAGATTTTTTCCAGCATCACAAGGACCTCGCAGGCCCTGGAAATGATCAAGAAACTTCAGAAAGAGCTCTACAGGGATTATTTGACCGGGCTTGGCAACAGAAAGTTCGCGGACATGAATTTGAGCAATATGCTGCACGGATTGCGCGAACACGGCGTCAGGTTCGGGGTGCTTTTCGTGGACGCGGATCATTTCAAGAGCGTCAACGATATCTATGGACACAAGGTCGGCGATGACGTGCTGAAAATGATCGCCTTGTCCATAGCCGGAGGTTTGCGCGCCATGGATGTGCCGTGCAGGTGGGGAGGCGAGGAGTTCGTGGTTTTTGTCCCCAATGCCACTGTGGGCATGCTGCATCGGGTCGGGGAGCGGCTGCGCATGCTTATTGAAAACAGCTGGATCGTGCACAATGGCATTCGCATTTCCATAACGGCGTCTTTTGGCGGGGCGCTCTCCAGGGATGGCGACACTGCCGAAACCATCGTAGACCGCGCCGATAAGCAGCTCTATCGAAGCAAGGAAGCCGGGAGGAACTGCGTGAATGTCGATGCCAATGCGGGATGAAGGCGCGAGACCGACTTTCCCCGGATCTCCTTATTTACAGGCACGCAGGCCGTGTACACGTGCTTTTGACAGCGGGGGAATGGTTTTGACATGTTTGGTCATTGCCCATAAAGATGTCATGCATCGCCCCCGGCGTGACGTTTGATAGGTTTTGTTCCACGGGAATTCGACATCATCCTTTGCTGAAAATACCCTCTGCCGCATCGCGCACCTGGTATCACGTGGTGCGTTTCGACAAAGATCTTCCGGTTTGGGAGATCTTTGACGGCGAACGCCTGCAACCGGCGCAGGAACCCCGTCCCAGCCGCTCTCTTCCGGTTCTGGTTCTTCTGCCGGATCATTTCTTTTTCTTTTTTCTGCCGGACAGCTCCCGCCATCAAGGCGGCCAGCGGCAGAAGGTGGCCGCGGCCAAACTGCAGATGGAGCACATGTTCCCCGCGATGCCCGTCGGCCAGGACGGCTCTGGCGTGCTTGTTGCCGGCAAGGATCAATACCTTGGATATTACCGGCATCCGAAACTGACGGACTTTATCGAGCGTCACAGGGCGATTTTGCGCCGGGCCAATGCCGTGACCACGCCATTTTTTATGGCCTGGAACGTAGCCACGATTGCCGGGGTGCGGGACTGGTCCTGGGTAAGTCCTGACAAGACGACCAGGGTGCTGGCATCCTCGCACGGTCTGGACTATTTTCAGGGCAATGAGCAGGAATGGGAAAAGCGACTGGAGCGGCACGCGACCGTAGCGGTCAAGCATTGGTCCCTAACCGAGCTGTTGGCCGCGGCGTTGCAGGTGGACTGGCCGAAACTGCGTTTGCCCATGCCGGCTCGCGACGGTCAGGGCGTCGATGTGAGGCGGTTGTTCCGGGCGGGAGTGGTTTTGATGATCCTCGCGGTTCTGTTCTGCCTGGGCCAAGGGTTGCGCCTGGCGGACCAGAAACGCCAATCCGTGCACTGGGAACAAGCCACCGAAGATCTTTACAGGCAGCTCCTGGTGCCGCCTTTGGGGTCGGATCCGTATGGTCGGCTGCTGTTTCGTTTGAACCAGCTGCAGGCCCCGGTTACGGAGGGCATGGATGCCTTGGAACTGCTCGGCCTGCTGAGTTCGGCCGCCCCGGACGGCTTCCAGGTGGAAAGTCTTTCCATGGGGTCGAATGCCGGCACGGTCAGGGCCAAACTGGGCGACTATGAGCAGTTGGAAACGCTTTTAAGAGCCCTGGAAGGGCAGCAGCGCTTCGACTTTAGTTTGGACCAGGCCACCAGCGCGGAGAATGAAATCCTGTTGACGCTTCGGGTCACCTACTGACAGACATTATTGGACAGGTTTTCGGCATGAGCATCGTTTTCGACCTTTCTTTTATCCTGCAATCCAAAGTTCTTTCCTTCTGGCGGGACTGGTCCCCGGGAATGCAGCGGCGCTTTGCCCTGATGTTCGTCATCCTCGTCGGACTGACCGGTTTGCTGGCCTGGACGGGTCTGCACGAGGCAACCCGGCGTGCCGGGGAAGAGGCGAGCCGAGCTTTGGAGCGCCACCTGCGCGTGGCGGGTATGGCCCAGGAGATTCGGATGCTGGAAAGGGGCACAGGGGAAGCCCTGGCCGAAATGCCGATCCTGGTCGCGGCGCGTCAGGTCAGCCGCGAGATCGGCCTCGAGGAAAAACTGACTTCGGTCCGCCCGGCCCTGCAAAGCGCGGGACGGGAAGGGGTGCAACTGTACTACGAAAGGTTGGACCTGGGAGAGCTGGTCGGTTTGCTGGAGGTCATGTACCGGGACGCCGGGTTGCAGACGTCCTCCCTGACCCTGAACCGGCGCTTGGACAACCCAGGCCGCGCCGATTTGCAACTGGTGCTTTTTCGATGAATCCATCCCAGAATCCACTTCATCCGGATCAAGACCCCCAATCCGGCAAGCGCGGCCTGCTTCGCCGTTTGGGCTTGATCGGTACGCTCTTTGCCGCGGGGCTTTTGATCGGCCTGGCGTTTTTCCTGCCCCGGGAGATCATCTGGGGTCGGGTTTTGAGGGCCACCCTCGGACATCTCCCCAACAGCTCGTGGACCTGGCAGTCCGTGGGGGATCGTGGCCTGTCCCGCATTACGTATACAGGCTTTGACCTGTTCCTGGATAAAACCCGCTTATTTTTTCCGGAATTGACCATCCAACTTGCCCCGGCTCGGCCAGTGACCATGCAGGCCGTCACTGGGCCGACCTTGCTGGCTGATTTGGGTTGGGACAAGACCCTGCGGTTTTCCGGAGGCGTGGACATGGCTCGGTTGTTGCCGGAACAGCGCGTTCAAGGTCTCGTGCAGGGAGAAGGCTGGGTGGACTGGGCAGACCTGACCAGCCCGCCTTTGGGAGGAGAGATTGCGCTGCACGTTCCCGGACTGCTGATCATTCCCCCAGGGATCATGGCCACAAACCTGCGTGTTCAAGCGTTTTTAAAGGGCAACCAACTCACTTTGGCCTCGATTCAGGCCGACGGCCTCGTTGCCCTGGAGGCGGAGGGGGTGGTGATGTTGGACTGGGATAAGTTGGAAAACTCCACCTACTCCATCAAGGGAACCATGAGCGGACTAAGCATCACAAAACCTTTTTCCGCCTCCGGCCGTCTCGGCGGGGTCTGGGGTCAAAAGCGATCCTAGAGACTGGCGACCCGCAAGATTTCCTCCATGGTCGTCTTGCCCTGGGTCACCAGAGTCGCTCCATGTTCGAACATGGAGCGGAATCCTTCCGTGCGCAAGTGTCCTCGGAGTTGCTCCACGGATGCCTTGCGCACGATCATGCTGCGCAGCGTCTCATTCACCGGCATCAGTTCGAAAATCCCCTGGCGCCCCTTGAATCCTGTTTGTCTGCATTGTTCACAGCCATGGCCCCGATATTGGGTGCGGGGCAGAGGGATGACGTTCGCGTCAGCCTGCATCGTCGGTTTGGCGGGGATTTCCTCGGGTTTGGAGCAGGTCGGACAGTTCAAGCGAACCAGCCGCTGCCCGATGACCAAGTGCAGGGAAGAGGCCAGCAGGAATGGTTCAACGCCCATTTCCAGGAGCCTGGTCACGGCTGTGGGCGCGTCATTGGTGTGCAGCGTGGCCAGCACCAAATGACCGGTCAGGGATGCCTGCACGGCTGTGCCTGCGGTTTCCTGGTCGCGGATTTCGCCTACCAGGATGATGTCCGGATCCTGGCGTAAAAAACCGCGGATGGCCGTGGCAAAGGTCACGCCCGCAGCCCGGTTCACCTGGACCTGATTGACCCCGGGAAGATGGTATTCCACGGGGTCTTCCACGGTCATGATATTGCGGGATTCCTTGATCAGTTCGCGCAGGGCCGCGTAGAGGGTCGTGGTTTTGCCGCTGCCTGTGGGGCCGGTGACCAGAATGATGCCGTGGGGAGCGGCGATCATCCTGGTGATGGTGGCCACGGCAGCATCCTCCAGGCCGAGATCGCCCAAGGGCAGAATGTTCTTGGAGCGGTCCAGGATGCGCAGCACCGCCTTCTCGCCGCTGAGCGTGGGCATGGTGGAAACCCGCACGTCCACGTCCTTGCGTCCGACCCGGACCTGAAAACGTCCGTCCTGCGGCGTCCGGCTTTCAGCCACGTCCATGCGGCCCATGACTTTGATCCTGGCCAGGACAGTGGGCTGGACGGCCGCTTCCAGCCTGCGCACCGTGTGCAGCTCCCCGTCCAGGCGAAAACGGATCCGGAAGTCACTCTCGCAGCCCTCGAAATGGATGTCGCTGGCCCCCTGACTGATGGCCTGGTGCAGGGTGCGATTGACCAGGCGGACAATGGGCGCATCTTCGTGGGACCAGCCCAGCAGTTCCTGTCCTGAGTCGTCCAGTTCCTCTCCGCTGGCTTCGTCCTCGCTGGAATCAACTTCCTCCCAAAGGGACAGGGCCTGTTCCAGGAGCGGAAAGAACTGGTCCTCCCGAACCAGTTCCGTACGCACGGCCGTTCCCAGGGACCAAGCCAGATGGTCGGCCAGGGGCGCGGCCCGGGGAGTCAAGAGCCAGACCGTGAGTTCATTGTCGGACCGGGCCACGGGCAGAAAATCGTTGCGCCGGGGAAAGGCCAGATAGGCCTGGACCACCTCTGGAGGGAGCTTGTTGAGCTGATACATGATCACGCCGATCAGTGCCCGGGGGCCGGGCCTGGTGTCGAGTTGAAGTCCTCCGGGAAATCCAAAGCGTCATCCATTCCGCCGGACCAGAATTCGCGCTGAAGGTATTCGCGGCTGAGCTGCTTGGCCTCGCGCAGTCCGTCCATGCGTTGTCTGGTCAGGTGTTCGGCCTGCTCCATGGTGTTGATGATTCTTGCGGTGAGAAACACCATCAGCGTTGTCTTGGGCGCGGAAACCGTCTCTCGGCGAAACAACCAGCCGAACAGAGGAACGCGGGACACGCCGGGCACGGCCCGGCGGGATTGGGTGAGGGAGTCTTCCATCAGACCGCTGATGACCATGGTGAAGCCGTCCGGGACCTGGACGCTGGTTCGGGTTTGACGGCTCATGGTCGTGGGCCTGGTGCGTTTTTCATCCACTTCAAGCAAATTTTTGACTTCCTGCTCCACCTGCAACCGGATCATGCCCGTCTCTGCGTTGATGCTCGGCGTGACTTTCAATCGGATGCCCACGTCCCGGTATTCGAAAGTCTGAATGGGGTTGTTGTTGGCGTCTTCTTTTTCGCTGATCATGTAAGGCAAATTTCTTCCGACAAAAATTTCCGCCTCGGCATTGTCCAGGGTCATGATCTGGGGCGTGGACAAGATGTTGAAATCCGTGGCCGTTTTCATGAAGTTGATCAAAGCGCCCAGGGTGGAGAACTGTTTGCCGGCGTAGGTTATGGCATTGCCCAGGGCGCCCAGGGTGAAACCGCCGGGCACGATGGGTGCGCCGGGATCACCCATCAACGGTCCCAACCTGCTGTCCGCACCCAAAAAACCGCCGGAGATCAGCCCGTCGGCCCCTCCACCGCCCACCAGCCATTCCACGCCAAAATCCCGGCTTTTTTCCAGGCTGGTTTCCACGATCAGGGCTTCCACGAAAACCTGGTCCAGGGGGCGGTCCAGATGCGCGATGACCGACTCCACCTGCTTCTGCACCTGGGGATCGGCCAGCACCATGACGGAGTTGGTTTCCGTATCCGCGGCGACCACCGTGCCGCTTGCGGGCCGGGTCGCGTCTTCCGCGGTGTTCGGGCCTGACTGGAACAGGCTGCGCAGGACATCCGAGGCCGAGGAGGCTTTTGCGTTTTTCAGGGAATACATGCTCATCCCGGCAGTGACGTCCGCGACTTGATCCAGGCTTTTCAGCAGGCTGCGCACCGTGTCCAACTGCTCTGGACTGCCCGCGGCCAGCAAGGCATTGGACCACTCCACGGGCAGGATCACCGGCAATTCAGCCAGCCTCCCGCTATCAAACAACTGCGCATAGAGTTGGGAGACCTTGTTCGCGGTGGGGGATGCCTGGGCCTGATGCAGGGGCAACAGGGCCACGTCCCATCCCGGTCCCAGGGCCAGGACCGCCTGGAGAACTTCTTGCATTTTGCGTACTCTGGCCCGGGTGTCGCGCAAGAGCACGGCCTTGGCCTGGGGGATTTCCAGGATCGTGCCGAACCTGGAGGCAAAAGGCTGCAGCAACTCGCCGACTTGCTTGCCGAGGGCCCGCTGATCCAGCTGCAAGACCGCGGTCAATAGCTCTTCATCTTCGCCCGGGTCCAGGGGATGGCGCACAGGGTCAAGGATCTGCGACACCTGAGGGGCTTGGAGGATGTAGTAGAGATCGCCCTGGGCCACGAGGTCCAGATTGTTGCTGGCCAGGACGCGTTCCAGCACGGCCATCAATTCAGGCTCGGTCATGGGGGCCTGGGAGTGCAGGGAAATTTTTACCGGAGGGATCTGGCCCTCCTGAAAAACCATGTTCCGGTTTGTAAAACGACTGACAAAGAGGATGAAATCCCGCAGGGTGAGCCCTTCAAGATTGGCGGTCATTTTGGCGTCCTCCTCGGAAGGAGGCTGGGCCAAGGTCCGGAGTGGGAAGGCCGCCATGGCTGCTGCAAGCCAAATGAAGACAAACAGGCATGAGATTGGACGCATGAATGGGATCCTTAGTTGATTTCCACGAGAAAGGTCAGCATTTGAGAAGCCCGCTGGACATCCAGCGTAACCAGGGCGGCGCGATCCATTCCGGAGTAGGCCTGCAGCAACTGGGTCGGCCCGGTCAATGCCTGGCCGTTGATTCTGGCCAAAATATCGCCGTTGCGCAGACCCACTTTGTGCAGCAGGGACTCGGGCCGGATGCTTAAAACTTGAAAGCCGTTGACCTTGCCGTCCACGGAGAAGGGCTTGAAGTTTGCCATTTGCAGCAAGGAGTTGGGATCGGAGAGCAAGGGCTGGACTTCCTGTCGGGTGAGACTGACCTTTGTTCCGGCCGCGGGCGTTGGCCAGGGCTGGACGGGCGCGGCGGGCATGGACGCCTCCGCGTCTGTTTCAGGCGTCTTTGTCCAGAGGTGCACTTCCCGACGATTGCCCAGGGCTGTCCAAACCACAAGTTGCGGGTACACCTCGCCCAGTTTCCATCCTCTGAATACATCCCCTTGATTCAAAACCAGCAACTGTCCGTCTTCACGCAAAAGAGCCTTGGGGTTTTTGCCGGTCAAGGTGCCCAAATGCATCCAGGAGGCCGGATCGTCTTTTTCCATCGGTCCTGTGGGAAGATCTGCATGATCGGGGATTTCAAGGCCGAGAATGTTCTTGTCCATGATCGTCTCGACCCAGGAGATCCTGGCTGTCTCGGCCATGTCGATATGTTCCGGGGAAACATGCACGGCATATCCCTGATCGCGAAGCTTCCAGGCGCCAGTGACGACAAAGGCCGCGGCAATGCCGAAAAGCAAGGGCAGGAAGAGGCGGATGATCCAAGCAGGCATGGGAAACGTGTTCACGAAAAATAAGGTGGGGAGTGGACGCTGACTGACACAAAAAAAATCTAAACCATTCATTTTCCACAAGCAAGAGCGGAACCGGTGGTTTTGTGTTTCCGATCGCAGTCTGGTAAATTGTTTTATGACGATTATCCTCAAGAGTCCCTAAAGAACATTATCGAGGTGACCCATGTTTGGAAAAGGCATTCGCTTGTTCACAGTATTCGGTTTTGAGATCAAGGTGGATCCCAGCTGGCTGATCATTGCCGGGCTGGTGGTCTGGTCCCTGGCGGTTGGTTTTTTCCCCCATTACCTGGAGGGGTTGCGTCCCGTGGATTACTGGAAGCTGGCCGTGGTCGGAGCATTCGGCTTGTTTTTTTCCATCCTTTTCCATGAGTTCTGGCATTCCTGGGTGGCCAGGCGCTTGGGCATGCAAATCAAGGGTATCACGCTATTCGTATTCGGCGGGGTGGCTGAGATGCAGGAGGAACCCAAAAGTCCCCAGAATGAATTCTGGATCGCCATTGCCGGCCCCCTGGCCAGTCTTTTTCTGGCCTTGGTTTTTTATCTTGTGTATCAAATGGGACTGAATACGGAACTGGGGCAGGGAGTGACCAGCGTCTTCATGTATTTGGCCTTGATCAACGTCATTTTGGCGGTTTTCAACCTGATTCCGGCCTTTCCCATGGACGGGGGACGGATTTTGCGGGCCGTGCTGTGGAAGGTGAAAAAAGACCAGCGTTGGGCCACACGCATTGCCTCCAACTTCGGAGCGGCGTTCGGCCTGGTGCTCATCGGCCTGGGCCTTTTGAACATGCTTACCGGCAATCTGGTGGGGGGGGTATGGTATGTGCTGATCGGCATGTTCATTCGTTTTGCGGCCAAAACTTCGTATCAGCGGATGGTGTTCAAGTCCGCCTTGGAAGGAGAAACGATCCGAGGCTTGATGAAGAAACCTGTTACTGTTTCAGGCGCACTGAGCCTGCAGGAATTGGTGGAGGATTATGTCTACAAATACCACCACAAGATGTTTCCAGTTTTGGACGGCCAGGAGGTGCAAGGCTGCATCACCACGCGGCAGGTGGGCACGGTGGATCGGACCAACTGGCCCAAGATCCTGGTCAGCGAGGTCATGAAGCGCTGTTCTTCGGAGAATGCCGTGCATCCGGATGAGGACGTGACCCAGGTTTTGGCCAAAATGAACAGCACGGGTCAAAGCCGGATGATGGTCGTGGAGCACGACCGCTTGGTGGGGATCGTATCCTTGAAGGACATCCTCGGGTATCTCACGGCCCGCATGGAGTTGGATGGGGATCGGGGGCTGGAATAAAACCAAGCAAGAATGATGAAAGGGCAAAGCAAGGGTTTTCTGTGGAGAAAAGATCGTACTTTTCTCGTTCCGAGCCTCGCTTTTTCGACCTCGCTGTCGTTACTGATTTCCCTATCGCTTCTGTTCCACCTGTTCAAAGCATGGTATGCAATAAGTCCGGCCGGCGAAGCGTCGGGTGCGTGATTCCATGGTGGACTCGCCGCAGGCCGAGCAGTTCAGGCTGTCCAGGATCTTAGCCGGACGCGGCGCGGGCTGGTCCGGCTGGGAGACAGCAAAGAGATCTTCCAGCGGGGCCGCAAGGATCCTCTGTCGGGCCCTGGTTCGGAGTTCCGAGGCGCGGTGTTTTTCATTCTCCATGGCCCGGCCCGAGAACATTTTTTTCATTAGCTCCCGCATTTCCTCGTATTCCGGTCCCATGGCCCCGCCCTGGAACACGGCGCGCAGGGACTTGCCGTCGCTTCCTCGGTAAAAGGAAAAAGCCGTTTTGCCAAAATCCCGGTGGATCAGGTTGCCTTTGCCGAAGGTGCAGCCGGTGAGCACCTGAATGCCGTCCACCCCGCACATGTCCGTCTCCACCACCGCGATAATCGGATTTTCATCATTGTGCCCCAGCTCGCGAAGGCACAGTTCCGCCGCACGCAGGCCGATCCACAGCCCCGGGCATTCGTGGCCGTGAAAGGTCACGGCCTTGTCGATTTGGTCCTGGGTCAATGTGCAAGGCATGTTCAATGCTCCTTGGTGAAGTTTGCAAGCGAGAAAAGCGCACACAGCGCAGAAAAGCAGCCACGAAAGGCATGAACTACTCGCAAAAAATAAACATGCTTTTCAACATGACATCGTGCTTCCCGCATGATCATAAACCCATGCGTTACGTCTTTTGCGGGCTGTCCAAAAACCCCGTTGACATGGATTTTCAGCAGCCCGCCATTTGCGGAACGACCACGGCCTGCCCCTGATGCCTTAAAATATCCACGGGCACGCCGTAGACCTCTTGGACCATGTCCGGAGTCAGCTCTGTGTTTTGTCCGCAGCAGAAGATTCTGCCGTCCTTGATGAACACAAAAGCGTCCGAGAATCGGAAGGCCATGTTCAGGTCGTGCATGGTCATCACCGCGGCCAGCTTGTGCTCGTGCACCACATGACGAATGGTGCGCAGAATTTCCAACTGATTCTTCAGGTCCAGGCTGCTGGTGGGCTCGTCCAAAAGCAGCACTGACGGCTCCTGGACCAGGGCCCGGGCAATGCACACTTTTTGCAACTCGCCGCCGCTCATGGCATCGATGTGCCTGAGAGCCAAGTGGTCCAGCCCCAGCTGCTTCAAGGCCGCGTCCACCTTGCGCAGGTCAGCTTCGGAGATCTTCCAGCGCATGTGAGGTTTGCGGCCCAGGAGCACAGCGTCAAAGGCAGTCATCCGGCCGGCTTCGTTGCGTTGGGCCACGTAGCCGAGCCGTTTGGCGATTTCGCCCGCGTGCATCCGGAAAACGTCGGCATACTCCACCAGCACGGCCCCGGTCCTGGGTTTGAGCATGGCGTTGATGCACCGCAGCAGGGTGGTCTTGCCCACGCCGTTGGGGCCGAGAATGGCCAGCACCTGGCCGCGGTCCACGGCAAAATCCAGGCCCTGCAGAACCAGCCGGCCGTTGTAACCGATGCGGATGTCTCGCACGTTCAGGATCATCGGCCGCGCCTCCGGATGAGTAGGTAGAGGAAGGTGGGCGCACCGAAAAAGGCCGTCAGGATGGCCACGGGCAGGACCCGGGGCGCGAACATCAGGCGGGCCGCGATGTCTGCGGTCAGAAGCAGGCAGGCCCCGGTCAGTGTCGAAGCTGGCAAGAGGAAGCGGTGATCGTCGCCTATGATCCGGCGCACGATATGCGGGCAGACCAAGCCCACAAAGCCGATGATGCCCAGGAAAGACACGATCACCGCAGTGACCAGGGAGGCCACGACCATGCCCGCCAGCCGAACGAGTTCCACACGCACGCCCAGGGCTTTGGCCGTTTCGTCGCCTGCGTCAATGGCGTTGTAGTTCCAGCGGTTGAAGACGAAAAAGAGCACGGCTGCCGTCACGACCACGGCCATGAACCATACCTCGGGCCAGCCGGCACGGCCCACGTCGCCGAAGGTCCAGAAGACCATGGCCGCGAGCTGCACGTCGTCGGCAAAGTACTGCAGGAACATGGTGCCCGCGGAAAAGAGCGAGCCCAAGGCCACGCCGCTTAAGACCATCACCTCCGGACTGGCCCCGCGGATGCGGGCGATGGCGATGATGATCAGGGAGGTGGCCATGCAGGCTGCGAACGCGGACAAAGTGGTCAGGTAGGGGTTAATGATGCTCACCGCGCCCACCTGACTGCTTTGCATGGTCCCGGTGCCCAGAAGCATTACAGAAAAGGCCGCGCCGAACGCGCCGGCCTGGGAAATGCCCAGGGTGAAGGGCGAGCCCAGCGGATTGCGCAGAATGGACTGCATGGCTGCGCCGGCCGCGGCCAGTCCGGCCCCGGCAAACAGGCCGGCCAGGGCGTGGGGCAGGCGGATGTTGCGGATGATCACGGCAAACCGCGGGTCTTCGCCCTGGCCGAAGAATGCCTGGACAACGTCCCAGGCCGGGATGCGCACCGCGCCCAAGGATACCGCCATGACCAGCAAGACGCCGGTGAGCAGAGTCAGGCCGCCCAGAAAAACAGCCTTGCGGCCGATATAAGCGGTATATTCCGATGGAATTTGGCCGTGATCAAAGTGAGACATGAAACGCAGGCAAGGTTAGGCGGCAAGGTCAGGAGGTCGGATCAAGGGCAATCCGGCTGAACCCCATATTGTCGAAGTTTTCATTGATCCGCTCAAAGGTCGGTCCGCCATTGAGAAACGTGCTGATTTCCTCGGCTTTGGCCAGAGGATCAATGTCCGTGAACTGTTCGGGATAGAGCACGCTGCCAATGAAGTAGGCGTTGGCAAAGACGGATTCGTAGTTCGTGTTGTAGTAGTTGTAGGGAAACACGCCGAAGACACGAGCGCCCTGAACAGCCGAAAGGGCGTGGTAGGTCGGATCGGAGCGCAGCTGTTCGAGACCGTTGGCCCCGGCCTGCAACCGTGCTGTGGAGATGTCCAGAAACACGACCTCCGGGTCCCAGAGCAGGAGTTGTTCCTTGGCCACTGTGGCGTGTGAGAGCCCGGTTTCGCCCATGGACAGGTCCGCGGCCACGTTGTGGACGCTCAGGAAAGCAAAGGGCGCATAAGCCGGCTCCGTGGAAGCAAAGCCGTGCCCGCCGCGCATGGCAATACCGCCGATGTACGTGCTGGGGCGCTTGTCCGCCGGGACCGCCGTGGCCCTGCGTTCCAGGTCCGCCTGCATATCGTTGAAATAGGCGATCACCGCCTCGGCCCGGGCCTCCAAGCCGAGAACCCGGCCCATGACCCGCAAGGTCTGGTTCAGGTTCTCCCGGCCAAGGGTCAGATTTCCGTAGCCCAGTCCGACAACGGGGATGCCGGTTTTGGCTTGCAAAGCCTCTGTCCCTCCATCCCGCGAGGCGTTGGCCTTGAGGATGATCTGGGGTGCCGGATCCAGGCCCGCGATCAGTTCCGGATTGTCATGGCCGCGGAATTCCCCGAACAGGGGATATTCGCTCAGCCCTGGATTGGCCACGGCATAGGGGCGGGCCTCCGCGGCAAAGGGCAAACCGCCTTTTTCCGCGCTGTCCACTCCCACAATGCGGTCATGGCCTTGTAGGTAGACCAGCAGGCGCAAACAGCCCGAACCGGAACAGATCACCCGGTCCACCCTGTCCGGAATGGTCACCTCGCGGCCCAGCATGTCCGTGATGATGCGGGCTTCCTGGGCCTGTGCGGACATGGGGCAGGTGAAGACAAGCAGGGCCAGTGACAGCAGGGCTGCTATGGGAACATGTGTCATCAAGAACGCAACTGTTCGGGAACACAGGATTCGTGGCGAAAGAACGGGAAGTGAGGACATGGGATTTTTCCTAAAAGCCGTTTGGATAATGTTTGGTTGATTGTAGACGGACAATAGAATTTTCCTTCCGTTGTTGCCCTTAAAAAAATAACGTTTTTTTAAAAAGTAATACTATCTCGAATTATTCGTTCAGTCAAGCCGGTGTTTGCCTGCGAAAATTTTAAGGGCCATTTCCCAGAGAGAGGCGCGACTGATGAAGGCGATGTCCGCCTTGTCCTGGATCAGTTCCCTGGTTGAAGTGGAAATCCGTTCGCTTTTGGTCAACCACCAGATCGCAAGGTGCGTGTCAAGCAGGACTCTCAAGGAGGTTCCTCGGGCGCATGGATGGAAAAGGCGTGAAAAGCGTATCGAGCGGGGTGTCGAAATCATCGGCCATCCATTCCTCCCCTTGCATTTTTCCCGGCGCGGCGATCCGGGGCCTGGGGGTGCGTAGGCCGTTAGTCGCGCAATTGACCAGCCGGCCCAAACGGGGCAAACCAGTTTTAATATTTCAGGTGGTTAGCGGAGAACACATTTACCCTGGCGCGAGGTCGGCATCCCTGGATTTCGTGGAATGTGCTTTGAACATGATTCGGGAGAGCAGAAAGTGATCGCAATGAAGCACATGGGCGTGGTCCTTGCCATCAGCAATCCTGAACACTCAATCCGGCATTGACCGTGAGATGACAATTCGTCTGGCAAAGCTTTCGACACTTTCCCGGAAAGCCGGGAATTGTCAGAGCAGGTTCGAGGCCAGGCGCAGGGCCGAATTGCGGAACACGGCCAGCCTGGACAGGGAGCGCAGCCTGTCCAGGCTGTACTCTTCGCAGTGAGACAGGTCGGCCTGGAAAATGGATTCGTGTTCGCGGGTCAGGTCCTCGTCCAGAAACCAGACCATCAGTTCCTTGTGCAGCTCCAGGCTGCGGATGTCCAGGTTCATGGTCCCGATGGCCAGGAGCATGCCGTCGATGGTCATGGTCTTGGCGTGGAAAAAGCCTTTGGTATAGAGAAATATCCGACCGCCTGCTTCCAGAAGCGGGCCGAAGTAGGTGTGGGCCGCGTACCAGGCGGTTTTCTTGTCCGGCCAGCCGGTCATCATCAGGCGGACGTCGATCCCGGCCAAAGCCGCGTTGACCATGGCTTCGTAGATCTGGTCGTCCGGCACGAAATAGGGCGACTGGACCCAGACGCGCTGGCGGGCCTGGCTGATGGCCAGGACATGGGCCCGGCGGGCGGACTCCCATTTGTCCTCTACGCTGGTGGCAGCGACCTGCGCCGGGACGCTGCATTTGCCTTCGGGATACACGTCCGGAAAGAAGCGTTCGGAAAAAAGGTTTTCGTTTGTGGCCTCGTACCAGCGCAGGGCAAAGAGCTTCTGCAGTTCGGTTACGGCCGGACCGGCAAAGCAGACATGGGTATCCCGCCATGCCGGATAGCGGGAACCGCCGTCGATGTATTTCTGTGCGACATTGATCCCGCCCGTGTAGGCAAGAACCCCGTCGATGACCACGATCTTGCGGTGGTTGCGGTAGTTGGCCTTGCCAATCTGCCTGACGTCGAAATGCACCTTGGCCCCGACCGCGGCAAGCTGCTTGAGTTCCGCCTTGGAGTAGGGAAGGCAGCCGATGAAGTCGTTGAGGATGCGCACTTCCACACCCGCGGCGATGCGCTCATGCAGGATCGCGGTCAGCTCCGCGGTCAGCGCGTCGCGCTCCCAGATGAAATACTGGATGTTGACGGTCTGTTTCGCCCCTGCCAGGTCCAGCTTGAGCCGGGCGAACTTTTCCGCTCCGCTGGCCAGGATCTGGGCATCCCAGGCCGGCAGAGGCGGGCCGCCTTCGGCCTGTTCGATCAGGGCCGTCAGGGCGGCCCAGCCGTGCTTGGCGGCCCATGCCCTGGCCTTTTTGGATTCCGTTGCATACCCCTCGTGCACTGCGGAAAGTCGCGGCGCGGCTAGGCCGTGCAAGCGTTCATGCAGCCCATTCTGTTCGGCGATTTTTTTCCAGTTGCGGCCCAGGAAAAAGTAGAGCACGAGCCCGAAAAGCGGCAGAAAGGTGAGGATGATCAGCCAGGCCAGGGTTCTGGTGGGATTACGCTGGTCGTTGATCAGCACCACCAGGACCGTCAGCCAGTAAAGGAAGAATGCGGCGCCAAAGTATGCGGGCCAGTTTTCAATGATGTGCCATTCCATAGCGCGTTTACGCGATAAACGAGGTCGAAAAGACTGCGATGCTTGGCAGTTCCCCATCCGGTTGCGTCATCCCAGCGGCTTCGGACACTTGGTGAACGTTTACCCTCCTGTACCTGTTTCCTGCGTGCCTCGTCAAAGCGGCGATTCTTCTCTCTCGGCCAGACAGTTTACCACAACAAGACGATATGGGCCACGTCCGCAGGCCGGTTGGGAAAGCAACATCCTTGTTTTGCATCGTTTCAAAAAAGCAAAAAACAGGCCCTTTCGGAAACGAAAGGGCCTGTGCAGTGGCGTTTATCGGCGTGTCGCCGGCTATGGTCTCCTCAGGGAGTATAGCCTCCGGGGGGTGACTGCTGTTGTTGCGCATCAGGTCCGAAACCAGGCGCGGGAGAGCCTTCTGGTGACTGCGCCGGAGGTTCCTGCTGAAAAGGGGCAGTCTTCTGGTCATAGCCGGGAGGGTTTTCACCAGGACGGGCCGGCATTTCGCCATCCTCCTGGGAAGGACTGCAGGCCAAGCACAAACCCGCAGCCAAAACCAATGCGATCAGAACATTCATTAGCTTGTACATCATGGCGCTCGCCCTCCAAGCTTACTGCATCTTCTGCAGTTTGGCTGACAGCTTTTCTCGGATATCTTCGTTGGTCTGGGCCGCTTCCATGATTTGATTGTAGGTCTGAACATCCAGCCCGTTTTCCTGCACGGCTTCGACCATGTCCGCACTGGCCTGTTCTTGCAGTTTTTGAGCTGATTTGGGATCTGTCACCCCGGCCAAAGAGTCCTGAAGCTCCACACGTATCGCGTGGATATCCTGATATGCCGTGGCCACCTTTTCCAGGTCAGCGTCGCTGACTTGAACTTCCGCCGCAGGCTGCTGCATCATTTGCTGTTGGCCCTGCCCTTGCTGAGCATAAAGATTCCCAGCCATGAATACAATCATAAGACAGAACGCTGCGCAGCCGAGCAAGCTGCAAATGAATCTTTTCGTCATAAGTACCTCCAAGATTTTTTCACCGGTTGCCCATCAATCGGTGGTTGCCGAACTAAAGCATCAAGCATGCCAAGAGGCTGGCATGGCAATAAGCGACGGCAATCACAGGGCTTTGTTGGCATATAAATCAATAAATTAATTAACTTTTTTCGGATATATTAGTCTGGAAACGCACGCAGGACCCAAGTTGCTCCTTGAAAGTGTGCCCCTAATCATGTATAAAAAAGTTACATGTGCAACAAAAAGCTGTGTCGGAGAGGAAATGACCCGTCGGATACCTTTGCTGTCGAATCGCATCAGCTTGCGGCTGACCCTTGTTGTCGCAATCATTGCCCCGCTGGCAGTGACCATGGCGGCTACTGGGTACCTGGTCCTCGCGTTCCTGGAGGAAAAGGTTGAACAACGCATGCAAAAGGACCTGGAACTAGTGGCCAGGGCCATCCAGCTCCCCTTGAGTCATGCCCTGGAAAGAGGGCGCGAAGGCAGTGTGGCCCTGGCGCTGGAGTCGGCTTTTTCCATTGGCCGGGTTTACGGAGCCTATGTTTATGATCACAGGGGAAAACAGATTGCCTCTGCCGGAAGGGTCGATCCGGAACCGGAACAGGAGAAATTGACCGAACTGGCAGCGGACGGCAAGGAACTCGGTGAATATGGCTCTGTTGCCGGGAGAGAGGTGTTTTCCTATTTTGTCCCGCTGACCGATTCCGGAGGGCGGATCAACGGTTTGCTGCGGCTGACCAGACGCGTGAGCGATTTCAGGGAGGATATCCGGGCTATTCACGGCAGGGGCCTCGTCGGGCTGGGAGCAGGACTGCTCTTCATGAGCGGGATTGTTTTGTACGGGCACCACCGGGCGTTGGGGCGCTATTTTTCAAGCCTGATCAGCAGCATGTCCCGGATTGCTGAGGGTGAAGGCGACCATCGGTATACCCCCCATGGACCGAGAGAAATCGTGGCCATTGGTTTGCAGTTCAATCATATGCTGGACAGCATTCAAACGGCCCAGACCGAACTGCGACAGCGCCGAGACAAGCAGGAACAGCTGACGACCCAACTGCGGCAGGCCGAGAAACTGGCGGCCATTGGTCAACTGGCCGCAGGAGTGGCCCACGAACTGGGAACCCCTCTGGGCGTTGTCAGCGGCAAGGCGCAGCGCGCACTGCGCTCAACAGGCCTGGACCTGAACATCGCCGCATCGTTGCAGGATATCCGCCATGAAGTGGCCAGGATGGAGCACATCATTCGCCAGCTTCTGGATTTCAGTCGAAGCAACGCCATTCGCAAGAAGGCGAATTCCCTTTCGCAGCTGGCCATTTCTTCGGTTTCTGCCGTGGCTGAAGAAGCCGACAAGCATGATGTGCACGTGGAACTGGCGGGGTTGGAAAATGATGTCCTGATAGCCATGGATTCAGTGCGCATGGAACAGGTTTTGGTCAATCTGCTGCGCAATGCGATTCAGGCAGCGGTTGCAGGGCGCGTAGAGCTCTCCTGGGGGGTCGTGGGTCATCGTGCCTGGGTGCAAGTGGATGACGACGGGCCTGGAATCCCCGATGAGATGAGAAACAAGCTGTTTGAACCATTTTTTACCACCAAGCATGTAGGTGCCGGAACAGGTCTCGGTCTGGCAGTGGTTCATGGCATTCTTCGAGAGCATGGCGGAGAGTTGGAGCTTGGTAGAAGCAGCCTGGGCGGAGCGTTTTTCCGGCTCTGGCTGCACGTGGATGAAACCCGGGGGGGTGAGACGCCGTGACAGATCAACAGATGGATCTCCAACCCGGCGGCGACAAGATCCTTGTGGTCGAGGATGATCAGGCCTTTGGCAGCCTGCTGGTCCAGGAACTCGAGGACCATGACCTGATCTCGCAATGGACCGACAACGGCGAACAGGCATTGGTCCTGATGCGCGAGTGGGGCCCGGACCTCGTGGTCAGCGACGTTCGCCTGCCGGGCATGGATGGTCTTGAGTTGCTGCACAAGGCCAGAGCTGAGTTTGCGGAAACCATGCCTGATTTTTTGATGATCACTGCCTTTGGCAGTATTTCACAGGCTGTGAAAACTCTTAAAGCCGGAGCCGAGGATTTCTTGACCAAGCCCTTGGATCTTGATCATTTCATGCTCACGGTCTTGCGGATTTTGAAACACAGAAAATTGCGCCAGGAAGTCTTTCGCATCAGGCATTATTTAAAGCAGGACGCGTTTCAGGGAATGATCGGCCAAAGCAGGCCCATGCGCGTTCTCTTCGATCAGATCAGCCGTGTGGCCCAGGCGGACGGTCCGGTCTTGATCCTCGGCGAGTCAGGAACGGGCAAGGAACTGGTGGCCAGGGCGGTGCACGAGGCAGGCGGGAATCGCAAAGGAGCGTTTGTGGCAGTGAACTGCGCGGGCATTCCCGAGCATCTCATGGAAAGCGAATTTTTTGGCCACAAGGCCGGGGCCTTTACCGGAGCGGGACAATCCCGGCGAGGCCTCTTTGCCGAAGCCGAGGGGGGCACGCTGTTTTTGGATGAAATATCCGAGATGCCCTTGTTTCTGCAGGCCAAACTGCTTCGTACGCTCCAGGACAGCAAGATCCGGCCAGTGGGAGCGGACCGGGAAGAGCAGGTTGATATCCGCATAGTGGCCGCAACTCACCAGGAGCTGGAATCAGAGGTCAGGCAGGGGAGGTTTCGCGAAGACCTTTTTTTTCGACTGGAGACCTTCACCCTGCATGTCCCCCCCCTCAGGGAACGCGGGGACGACCTGGAACTTCTTGCCGGACGCTTCCTGCAGCACTTCAGCATCCAGACAGGAAAGACCATTCAAGCCATGGACGAGAAAACCCTGCGCATTCTCCGGCAGTATCCGTTTCCTGGCAATGTCCGGGAATTGAAAAACGCCATTGAAAGGGCGGTCACGTTTTGCGACGGAAGGGCAATTCTCCCCGAGCACCTTCCGGCCCGGATCAGGGCCAAAGCCTCGCAGACCCAGGTTTGCGCAAGGGGCCAGATCCACGGAACGGAGCAGGACGCTGCACTCCTGCCGACACTGTCCCAGACCGAACGGCAGTATATCCAGCATGTGCTCGATAAAGTCGGGGGGAATAAGCGCCGGGCCGCATCCATACTGGGAATCTGTCGGCGTACGCTCTATCGCAAGCTGGAACAAACCTGAATCAGCTCGAAAGAATTGTCTGCTCTGGCTTACTCGCCAGGATGTAGGCGGACGCCGCGTAGTTTTCCGCGTCCGCGATCTTCCAGCTGGCGATGATCTCCCTACTCTGGGGCTTGATATCCACCTGGACATCCGCAAAGCCCGCTCTTTTGCGTGAACTAACGAGGGAGCAAGATTGGGTGGACAAGGATGCAGTCCTGCACGCAAACGAGATCACATATCAACCTGTTCATCACGATCAAAAGGTATTTTTTGATAATACTATGAAACGCAATGGTTTCAAAAAGACTTGTGCAAAGTGTGAAGAAGCGTATGTTCCCTGATTCGTGAATTGTTGGCCGCGCACGTCAGGGCCGGCATGACCCAGGAAGGGGTTACGGAGCTGATGGAAACGACGAAAAACGCGCTATTACTGCGGACACAGCCCCGCGGTTTTCCCGATGTTTCGGGAATTCCGCTGCCTTTTGGCTGGGCTGCAAATGGATTGTGATGGAGACGTGGCGGAAGATGCCCTGATTTTTTTGGATTTCGTTGCACAACCCTCGTGTACGGCGAAAAGACGAGGCCCGGCCAGGCCCTGCAAGCGTTCATGGAGCCCTTTTTGATCTGCAATCTTGCGCAGGTTACGGTCGAAAAAGAAGTACAGCACCGCTGGCTGATGTGTCCGGCGGGCACATTCTTTCGGCTTTGGGCTGAAGCATGGTTCGGGTAATCAGAAACGGCACGATCATTGTCCGCATCACTGCTGAGCCGCTGTTGCCGTGAAAGGATTCTCCATGAAATATTGGAAGTTTACGCTTGTCGATTTTTTTGGGGTTACTTGGGAGTGGAGTGATGTTTGTCAGCCAAGGTCAGGGGAAAAAGCCACATACGCAGAGGTGATTCTTCGGTGGTGACTTTCGGTTGCGTTCCATCACTTCAGATACCGCGTGACCTCTTCCGCGGGGACCTTGTTCGGGCCTTTGGTTGACCGATCCGTGTAGCCCAGGGGTATCACGGCCATGAATTCGCCCTCGGGCTCGCCTAAAAATCTGCGAACATCCTCTTTGATCAAAAAGAGAATCCCCAGCCAGACCGAACCCAGACCCAAAGACGTGGCGGCCAGAAGCAGGTTCTGCACGGCCGCGGCGGAACTTTGGATTTCCATGGTCCGGAAAAAATCGCGTACTCCTGGATGATCGAGCTTGAACAGGTTTTCGCCCCGGGCGATCAGGTCGCCGGTGTTCACAATGGCCACCACGACCGGCGCGCTGGAAATGCTTCGGGCTGCCATGCGCAACAGAGAAGACGAGGGCTTGGGAAAGTCCCCGGCCCGGGAAACAGCAAGACTGGCCAGCTCGGCTTTTTTTTGGCCTCGGACGACCACGAAGCGCCAGGATTGCTGGTTGTGCGCTGAGGGCGCCTGATTGGCGGCGGTCAGGATTGATGTGACGACAATATCGTCCACCTCCTGGTCCGTGAACAGCCGGATGCTCCGGCGGGCCGCAATGGTGCGCAGGGTTTCATTGTCGGACATGTTTATGCTGGTGGGGTTGAGGATGCTGAAAAGCTTTCGGGAATAGACAGGCCCGGCGACCATGGTCGTCGGGCCTGTCTGGATCTGTGCTATGCAACGTGAAGTCGCGTCCCGGCAGGGTGTGTGCGTCAGGGCCGCACGTGGCATTCCCCGCAGGCGATGGGCCCGGCCTTCTTTTCCAGATGACAGTCCTTGCACTGTTTGTGAAAGGCCTGCATCAGCGGGGTCTGGTCGGGATCGGCCTTGACCGGGTGACAGTCCACGCAGGGCATGCCGGCGCTGCTGTCCATGGGATCCGGGTTCTTCCCGTCAAAGTGGTGGCAGAGCCAGCAGTCGTCTTCGATCTCGGCTTTGATGTTATGTTCATCGTGCACAAAAACCGAGGCCGGACGCTGCTTGACGCCAAAGGCGTCGGTGATGATGTGCGTCATGTCGTCTTGGGACAGGGCCGGGCCGACGAACAGGGTCGGCCAGACGAACAAGGCCGTCAGCAGGCCAAGTCCGGCCCACAGGGCGAGCTTTCCAGTCATGGCGTTTCTCCTTTTCGCAACCGCGGCTTAAATGGCGTTGGATTTGTGCATGTGAGCATAAATGATATCAATCAAAAAAACCAGTTTAACATCCAGCTTGTAGTGGTTGATGATGTCTTCCAGACCTCCGTGACAGTTGTGGCAGGGAGCGATGAGCACCTTGGCGCCCGTGGCCGTGATCTGTTCGGCCTTGACCCTGTTGCCCAGCACCCTGGTCTTGGTGTGCGGCGGACCGCAGTTGATCACCCCGCCGCCGGCCGAGCAGCAATAGTTCTGCTCGCGGTTGGGTTCCATCTCGATGAAGTTGGAGCAAAAGGCTCTGACCACGTCCCGGGCCATCTCGTGCAAACCCATGCCGCGCACCACATTGCAGGGATCATGAAAGGTGCAGGGTTCTTCCATCTGGGTGGCCACCTTCAGGCGGCCCTCCTTGAGCATTTCCCAGTAGAACTGCAGGGCGTGAATCACCGGGATGGGCATTTCCCTCCAGCCCAGCCAGCGGTTGCCGACGTCGTAGACCGAGCGGTAGGCGTGGCCGCATTCGCCCATGACCACGCGTTTGACCCTCAACCGCCGGGCCGTTTCAAAGTGGGCGCGCTTGATGCGGCCCATGATCTCCAGGTCCCCGCTGTACATGCTCATGTCGCTGTTGTCCCAGCCCGGGGTGGCGGGCATGGTCCAGTCCACCCCGCATTCGTTCATGAGCACCGCGGCCTGGCCAATGAGCTGGGTGCGGAATTTCGGCTCAGGACCGATGACCGAGTAGAAGAAGTCCGCTCCCTCTTTTTCCAAGGGAATGCGCAGGTTGGGGATTTCGTCGCGGTACTCGTCCTCCTGCCACTGCAGGGTGTCGATCCATTCGTCGTCCTTGACCCACATCTGGTTGAAGGTGGAGGCGTGGCTGTGGCTGGTATCCTGAAGGTACAGCGGGGTCACGCCCAAAAGGTGGCAGATCCGCCGGACCACGGTCATCAGATAGGCCGTGTCAATGCCAAAGGGACAGTACTGCACGCAGCGTTTGCAGACGTTGCATTCGGTATAGGCAATGGTCGCGGCCCGGACGATGAACTCCTGCGAGACATTGCCCTTGGTGCGGATCATTTCCCAGAGGGTCTGCTTGACCTTGCCTGCGGGCGAGTACTTCGGGTCCCGGTCATGGGAGAGAAAAAAGTGGCAGGCGTCCGAGCACAGTCCGCAACTGACGCAGGTGCCCACGAAGGCCTTCAGCCGGGCGCTGTTTTCCTGCTGCAGGACCCGGTTGATGGTTGTTCGGATGCGCTCGGGGGTCAGCTTGGCTGCGGTCTCATCCAGCCCCGGGTCGTCGATTTTTTGAGCCAAAGCGGCTTCACTCATGATTTTTCTCCTCTGTGTGGATTGCTACCAGTCTTTGACATGCCGTTCAGCGCCGAATTCCGAGCCCATGTAGCCGCGGATCATGGGGTAGAGCATGACGTGGCTGAGCCAGGTGAAGGGGATGGCCACGAGCATGGCCTCTCCGGCCAGAACGTGCAGGATGATCATGGTCTGGTAGTCAAAGATTTGGTAATAGGCCAAAAAACCGGTCAAAAAGGGCAGGGCCACCAGGCCCAAAATGACGAATTCCTTGGGGCCGGTGACGTATCTGGCTTCGGGCACCACCCGCCGGCGGACCACGAAGAACACGATGCTGGCCAGGACCACCCAGGTCATGACGTCGGCCACGGCATCCGGCAGGGTCCACCAGGAGACGCCCCAGGCTTCCTCAAACATGATCACATGGGCCAGGAGAAAGATGGGCGCGATGATCAGGCAGATGTGAAAGGCAAAAGTGACCACGGTCATCACCGGGTTCAGGCGCATGTTCCTGGTGGAGAAGGGGATCAGCCAGACAATGATCGAGCGCAAGGCGTATTTCAGGTGGAGATAGCTGAAGACATAGGGATCCTTGTTTTTGGCCAGGCTGGTGAGGTAGACGAATTTGCCCGCCAAGCCGCCGATGAAGACCAGAAACGCGACCCAAACCAAGGGACCGGTGACAAAAGTATAGATGCTGTGCATGGTCTGTCTCCCCCTAGAAATCGTGCACGCCGGCCACGATGCGTTTGAATTTTCCGTCCTGCACGGCACGGATGAGCACGGAGCGGCTGTCCGGGCTGAACACGGGTTCCCAGCACTGCTCAAAGGTCTCTTTCAAGGGCTTGCCGTTCATGACCACGGTGTACCGCTTGCCGGGCAGTTCAACCTTGGCGGCCAGGTGTTTGGAATCCGGGCTGAAGACCGGCGACCAGATCATTTCGTACCAAGAGTTCCACAGGGACTGGTCCACCATGAAGGTCCAGCGGCCCCCTTCCTTGGCTGCGGCCGCGACCCGCGCGCCGTCCGGGCTGACGGTCAAATCCTCGACCATGTCTCCCACCGTGAGGGGCCAGGGCGAGCCGTTTTCCACAAGAGTCCACCGGCCGTATTTCGGAGCGCCGATGGCGTACAGCTTCTTGCCGTCCGGGGAAAAGGCCTGATGCCAGAGCTGGTAAAAGGTCGGATCCCAGAGGATCCGGCCGTCCTCGGCCATGCCCCATTTGCCGGCCTGACGCACGGGCGCCACCACGGCCCCGGTGGAGGGGTTGAAGCGGGGTTCCCATGTCGCGGAGAAGTTTTGCGACCAGGGCTTGCCGTCCACGACAATGGTGTAGTCGTAAAGAGTGGAGCGGGTCTGCACTGCCAGGCGTTTGTCGCTGGGATCAAAGACCGGGGTCCAGGCGTTGACGAAGCGGTTGTCCCAGGCTTCACCGTTCACGGCCACGGAATAGCAGCCCTTCTGGTAGGTGAAGATCTCCGCCTGGCCCATGCTGACCATCACCACCACGGCAGCGCTGCGCTTGCCGTCGCTGCTCAGATTGAACTCGTTGGCGGTGTCGTACAGCTGCTCCCATATCTCGCCGTTGACCACCATGCCGTATACGCCGTCCGCTTGGGCGCAGGCGGCGATGGTGTCCCCGGTTTCACTGAACAGCGTGTTCCAGAGGCAGGTGTATGTTTCCGGCCAGACTTCGCCGTCCACGGCCAAAGTCCATTCCCCGTCCACGTTAACCAGGGCGGTCAGACGTCCGTCCGGGCTGAATTTGGGATACCAGGCCCGGTCAAAGGTTTGCTCCCAGAGTTTTCCGTTGACGCAAACACCATAGCCTTCCTCAAGTTTCGCGACTACCGCGACCTGCTCCCCGTCCGGGCTGGCATGCAGCTCCTCCAACCAGGAAACCTCGGCGTCGCAATCCTTGACCTCGTGGATGACGCGCTCCCCGGGTTCCCAATTCCAATGACCGTTTTCAGGCATGAATGTCCTCCTTAAGTGTGTGGTCAACGTTGGTTTCCGCAGTATCGACGTTCAGGAAGAGGCTTGGAACCTTCTTCAAGAATTGCGTTGATCGCTAAGCAAGATGCATCAGGAAAGGAAGATGGAATCAAAGCACAAAAACTTGTTGTCGGGCGATGACACCGTTCCTTAAACAAATTCATGCTGTTTTCGTGAAAATTTCCTTTTGCTACTTTACCGAAATTGATTAGCCCCATGAAGTTTCCATTGTCAATCCTATCCGCCACCGGATATGCAAAATGAGCCTGCTGCATCCCCTTCAGGAGGGAGCATTGCTTCGGCTGCGACCGTCGATGTGGGGAGGAGTGATCCCCAGGCCTTGGATTTTGCGGTACAGGGTGCTGGGATTGATGCCCAGGTCCCGAGCCGCCAGGGATCTGTTTCCGTTGCGGCGCTCCAGTGTCTGGGCAATTAAAATTCTTTCCATGGCTTGCAGGCTTGCGGGCCAGATTATCTTTTCCTGTTTTTGTTCAGGCGGACATAATTCCAAAGGCAGATGTTCGCGTTCGATGAGTCTCCCGCGGCAGAGCACGCAGGCCTGTTCCAGAATATTCTCCAATTCCCGGACATTGCCGGGATAATCGTGATTCATCAGACAGACCATGGCTTCGTCCGAAACTTCGGGGACATCGCGGCCTCGCAAGCGGCTGAAGCGATGCAAGGCGTGTTCCACCAGCAGGGGAATGTCTTCGCGGCGATGGCGCAATTCAGGCAATTGGAGATGGACCACCCGGATTCGGTAGTAGAGATCCTGGCGAAATTGTCCAGAATCCACAAGTTCGCGCAGGGTCTTGTTCGTGGCTGCGATCACGCGCACATCCACGCGTATCGGCGTGATCCCGCCCAGCGGCTCCACGACCCGTTCCTGGAGAACCCGCAGCAAACGGCTTTGCATGGCCGGGGAAATGTCGCCGATTTCATCCAGAAAAAGCGTTCCCTTGTGGGCCAGGAGAAAACGGCCGGGTTTGTCTTTTCGGGCGTCGGTAAAAGCACCGGACTTGTAACCGAACAATTCGCTTACCAGCAGGGTGTCCGGCAGAGCCGCGCAGTTGACGGGCACAAAACGCTCCCTGCGGCGGGGGGAAAGGTTGTGCAGGGCCCGGGCGAACAATTCCTTGCCCGTGCCGCTGGGGCCCTCAATAAGCACGGTGCTGTCGCTGTCGGCTATCAGCGGGAGGATTGCATAGAGTCGTTTCATGGCGGAACTGCGGCCGACAATGTCCTCGAAACCATAGCTGGCGCGCAGTTCCTTGCTCAGTTGATCCACCTCGCTGAGATCCTGAAATGTCTCCACCCCGCCGACCACTTTTCCGGCATCGTCGCGCAACAGGGCCGTGGACAGGCGAATGGGAACAAATCGTCCCGCGCAGTTCAGGATGGATGCCGTGGCGTTGATCACCGGCTTGCCCGCGGCGAACGTGCGCCGCAAAGCGCAATTTTTTTCGCAGATGGTGGCTCGAAAGACCTCGCAACAGCTTCGCCCCACGGCATGCTTGCGTGATACGCCGGTGATCCGCTCCGCGGCATGGTTAAAGGAAGTAATCCGCCAATCGGGCGTGACCGTGAAGACGCCTTCATTGATCGATTCCAGAATCACGTCCCGTTTATTCATGAAAAAAATCCCTGAATTGTATTGAAAAAAGGCAATCAAGCATAAGCCATGCAATTTGCATTAGTTGTTTTCTTTATTTATTGCATATTGCACAAATGATTGTCCAGGTTGTCTGTCTGGAATTTATTTGAAGATATTGCTTTATCATGGTATGATAAGAATGTATCCAATGGCCCGGCATTTGCTGCCCCATGGGCATGATCATCGCCCTCGCCCACTGGCAGGGACGCATTTCACCCGTATTTGACGTCTCGCAACAGCTTCTCCTTGTATCCCGAGAAGCTTGTTGGCCGCATCAGCGCCGGATGGTCCAGCTTCTTTACGAACAACCCCAGGCCCGGGCCAGAGAGGTGGCCGGACTCGGCGTTCATGTGCTGCTTTGCGGGGCTGTCTCCAAAATGCTGGCAACGGCCCTGACCAACGAGGGCGTGCGTGTGGTCGGCTTTCTTTGCGGAGAAGTGGAGGATGTCCTGGATGCATTTCTAAGCCGCCGCCTGCATCAAAGCCGCTACCGCATGCCCGGTTTTACAAAGAAGACGTTGACATTCGAAAAGAACGTGGGGGGGTGAATGCCCAGGAAAAAGAGTCCAGACAAAGAGATCCAGCAACCTGGTTGTCCCAGCCTTCCTTGCTTTATGTCCTGCACCTGAACCTTACACCCTGAGTTCAAAAGAGAGTCGTATGCCCATTCACGAATACACCTGTTCCGCCTGCGGTGAAATTTTCGAAGCCATTCAGATCGGTCGGCAAGCTCCGCCCTCATGTCCATTCTGCGGTGCGGGCAATGCCAGCAAGATGCTTTCCGCTCCAGCATCAAGCGTCGGTTCCACGCGGCATGCCATGCCTGGTCCGCGTGATCACGGGTGTTGCGGAGAACGGCCGGGACAGAAAGGCTGCGTGCCCGGTTCCTGCTGCGGACGGGCTTGATTCCGGGTTAGTCCAAACAGCAATGAGTGCGTGACGAAGATGCGTTTGACCGTTCTTGCCGACAACAACACCCTGACCGACCATTATTTTCTGGGCGAACCGGGATTGAGCATTCTCGTGGAGCATGAAGGCCAGCAGACCCTTTTGGACGCGGGCTATTCGGATGTCTTTTTGCAAAATGCGGTCAAGATGGGGCTGGACCTGTTGCAATTGGACAGGGTGGTCCTTTCCCATGGCCATTTGGACCACACCTGGGGCCTGACGGCGTTGATCCGCCTGCGCACCGAGGCAGCCATTGAACGGCGTAACGTCGTGGAGACCGAGCTGCTTGCGCATCCTTTGGCGTTGCAGAGCAAAAGCAGGGATTATCTGCCGGAAATCGGATCCCTGCTCAGCGCGGATCAGCTTGGACGGCATTTCCGGTTGAACCTGCGCGAACAGCCCATGCAACTGGGCGAGGGGCTGTATTATCTGGGCGAGATTCCGCGTCGCTTTGCCTTTGAGCGCATGGATCAACGAGGACGCCGGCGCTGGGGGCCTGACGGTCCGCAACCGGACGCCCTGGTGGACGACACGGCCCTGGCCTTTCGTTGCGCCAGGGGACTGGTGCTGATCACGGGTTGCTCACACAGCGGCATCTGCAACATCGCGGCTCAAGCCATGGATGTTACCGGAGTGTCTCGCATCGTGGACATTATCGGCGGACTGCACCTGCTCAAGGCGTCCAAGGAGCGCTTGGAAAAAACAGTGGACTATTTGACGGGAGTGGGACTGGAAGCCCTGCATGCCTGTCACTGTACGGATTTGGAGGCTAAAATCGCCTTGGCCGGGGGTTTGCCTGTGCGGGAAACCGGCAGCGGCCTGGTTTTGGAATATCCGGACGCGGTCATGGCATGAGCCAAGGCAATGTTGGATCGGCCGGGGAACATGATTGGTTTTTGGCCAGCTTCGAGCCTGAAGAGAGCAGGGCGATTCAGGCCCGACCTTGATTTGTGTCCGCTATCATCCATTATTCAATTATTGTTTGTTGATCCATCACTTTCAACCAAAAGGAACGTTCAATGCAGATGACCGATCTCGCGACCGTGGAAGTCTGGAAGGAGCTGGAACGCTTCATTTATGAGAACTATACTTTGAATGGGCGGGCCTATGACCACGAGGGCAAGGTTTTCACCGGGCAGGTCCTGTGGTGCAACCGTTTCTGTCCAGCGGTGCGCTCGAATCCAGCGGCCCTTTCCGCTGTTTGCGCCGCGGCCCATCAGAACATGGCCGGCCAAGCCCAGGCCGAGGGCGGATCAGTGATCGGGGAATGCGATCTTGGTCTTTATAAAATCGTGGTTCCCGTCATTGTCTCCGGGAAATTCCTCGGTGCCGTGGGCGGTTGCGGCCGTTTGCCGGAAAACGGTTCGGTGGATGCTTTTGCGGCTGAAAAAATCGCCGGCCTGTCAGGGCAACAATTGAATGAATTGAATACAAGCCTGACGCGCATGACCCGGTCGGAAGCCCAGGAGCTGGCTGATGCCCTGGCTGCCAAGATCGCGGATTTGACCAAGAGCGCAACCCTCTGAATTTTGCTGGTTGCCGTTGGCCTGAAGCAATTGCAAGCGCTATTTCGGCCAAGGCTCGGCCGCGATAATTATTCCGAACCAAGCCGGTTCTTGAGAGAATGCATGGGTTGAGAAGATGGATTCATGCCCGAAACAAAGGCTGTTGTGGCGGGCTGTTCAAATGTTTTTCTACTTGCCGATGCAGAACCGGCTGAATATGTGGTGCAGCACCTCTTCGGAAGTGATTTCGCCGGTGATTTCCGCCAAAATGGCACACACGGATTCCAGGCGCACTCCCAACAGATCGTAGGGGACTTGAGTGCGAATGTCTTGCATCAATGTCCGCAGCTCCATGTCCGCCCGGTGCAGGGCCAAGCTTTGCCGCAGATTGGGCACCAGGGTTCCCGGGGCCGGGGCCGGGGTTCGAGTTGTCAGGCGGTCGTGGAGGCGTTCCTGGAGAACGTTCAGGTTGTGGCCGGTCTTGACCGAGATTCGCAGTGTTTCAAAGCCCAACCGTTCAAAGTGCAGGGCCTGATCAGGCTCGGCCGGGAACAGGTCGGCTTTGTTCAGCACCACCAGGGTGTTGGCCGCGTTCAGATCGGAAAGCAGCGCTTCTTCATGGGGGGCCAAGGGGCGCGAACCGTCCAGGACAAGCAGCAGCAAGTCCGCTTGAGCCCGCAGCTCCCGGCCCAGGTTTAAGCCGGCCAGTTCCACGGGATCCCCGCTGGGTCTGGTGCCGGCGGTGTCCACCAGCCGGATGGTCAGACCGCGCAGGGAGATAGCCGCCTCGATATAATCACGAGTGGTGCCGGGAACATCGCTGACAATAGCCCGGTCGCGGCCCAGAAGCGCGTTGAGCAGGCTGGATTTTCCGGCGTTCACCGGTCCGGTGAGCACGCACAAGGCGCCGTCGTTCCAGATGCGGGTTGTTTCGTGGTTGCGCAGCAGGCTCAAAACCTGCTCTTGCACTCCAGTCATAGCGTTGAGAAACGTTTCCGGGGCCAGGCACTCCACTTCATCTTCGGGAAAATCCACAGCCAGACAAAGCTGGGCACGCAGGTCTTCAAGGGCGGATTTCAGGGACTGGATGCGTTCATGCAGGCTGCCGGCCAGCTTGGTTTGGGCCAGCAGGGCCGCCGTTGGCGTGACCGCATTGATGACCTCGGCCACGGCCTCGGCTTGGGTCAGGTCCATGCGGCCGTTGAGAAACGCGCGTTGGGTGAATTCGCCAGGATCTGCGGCGCGAACATCGAGAGTTTGCAGGGCTTCAAGAACGGACCGAAGAATCACGGGGGAGCCGTGGCAGTTGATTTCCACCACGTCTTCGCCGGTGAAGGAACCCGGCCCCGGCATGAAGCTGACCAGCACCTCGTCCAGAATCCGACCAGAGGAGTCCCTGAGATGACCGTGATGCAGGCGATAGGGCTTGAGACAGGTTACGTTCGGCCGGGAGGAGGTGAACAGCCGCAAGACCGCATTCAGGCTGTGCGGTCCACTGATCCGGATCAGCCCCACTGCGCCGTGTCCCACGGGGGTGGCCACGGCGGCAATGGTTTCGGTCCGATGGTTGTTCACTTTTCCGAGGTCTGCGCTATGACTGTTTTTTCCGGATCTTCGTTCTTGGGTGCGGGAATGCGGGGCAGAATGAGCACGCGTTTGAGCGGGCCGTCCCCCTTGCTTTTGGTTTGTATCCCGGCAGTGTTCTGCAGCGCCAAGTGCATGATCCGCCGCTGATAGGAAGGCAGGGGCCTGGTGCTCTCACTCTGCCCGGTGGACATGACTTTTTCCGCCAGTTCTCGGGCCAGCCTGCGCAATTCCTCGTCCTGCTTCTCCCGGAAATTGTTCGCGTCCAGCATGATCCGCACGGGGTTGGGCCAACGTCGGGCAACGATGCGACCCAGGATGTATTCCAGGGCGGAAAGGGTTTGACCTGCAGGGCCTATGAGCAGTTCATCGTCGCTGCTGGAGACGGTCACCTTGGTCATGTCGGACTGGTGTTCAATGCTGAAGCGCGGTTCGGGCACTATGGCGGAGCAAAGACGTTCCGCAACATTGCGGATCATCTCGTCCAGGTCCGCCAGCCGGTTTCTGGGCTGGGCCTTGATGCGGGCCTTCTTCGCCCCGACCAGTCCGAAAATGCCCGATGATCCCCCCTCCAGAATGGATATTTCCAGTTCATCCCGGGAACAGGAATAAAACGAGCAGGCCTCGGCAATGGCTTCGTCCACACTTTTACTGAGAAATTCCTTGGCTTCGGTCATCTGCGTGATTTTCTCCTTGCCCTCGAGGAAGGCCTTATCCAAGGGAACATCGCTGCAAAACAAACCGATCAGGCCGCTTTGCGCATGACCCACCACTGCTGGGCTATGGACAGGATGTTGTTCACCAGCCAGTAGAGCACCAGCCCCGAGGGGAAGCTTAGAAACAGAAAGGTGAATACAATGGGCAAAAACATCATGATTTTGGCCTGCATCGGATCTCCCGGGGCCGGAGTCAGTTTTTGCTGCAGAAACATGGTCGCGCCCATGATGATCGGGGTGACGTAAAAGGGATCTTTGGCCGAAAGATCCGCCAGCCAGATGATGTCCGTAAAGGGAACATGACTGATGAAGGGCGCGTGCCGCAATTCTATGGCCCCCATCAGGGCCTGGTACAGGGAGATGAAAACGGGAATCTGCACGGCAATGGGCAGGCAGCCGCCCAAGGGATTGACCTTGTAGGTCTTGTAGAGCTGCATCATCTCCTGATTCATCTTCTGCCGATCGTCCTTGTATTTTTCGCGCAGCTTGAGCATCATCGGCTGCAGCTTCTTCATCTGTTGCATGGACTTGTAGCTTTTTTGCGACAAGGGCCAGAAAAGCAGCTTGATGACGATGGTCAGCAAAATGATGGCCAAGCCGTAATTTTGCACGTATCCGTAAAAGAAGTTCAATACGTGAATCAGCGGTTTGGCGATGATGTCAAACCAGCCGTAATGCAGTGCCGCTTCGAGATTGTTCGGGGCAAGGCTCAGGGAGTCCTTTTCCCGGGGACCAAGATAGTAGGTGGTGGAGAATTGCAGCTCCATGCGGGGATCCAAAACAAACGTCGGCGTTTCAATGACCGCCCGGTGCACGCCGTTTTCCAGTTTGGCCTTGAATATTGGCGACTCAAATGCCGGAACAACGGCGGTCAGAAAGTAATTGCTTTGGATGGCGCCCCAGCGGATGCCGTTTTCGGCCTGGATTCCAGGCAAAAGCTTTTTTTCGCTGCGCTCTTTTTCATATCCACCGGCGTCAAAATACGTGATCTGGGTGGGGGTATATCTGTCCTTGATGGCGCTGAGCACATCGCTGGCCATGGTGAATCCCAGAGTGGCACTGATCTGGTTCAAAGAGTGGTTGCGGACAAAAACTTGTTCCGTGATGAGATAAGAGTCCCCAGAGAACTGCAATTCCCGGATCAATTCCAGGGGGCCGAAGCTGCCGGTGAAAACAAGTGAGCCTGTTTCTCCGGCGAAAAGGGTCAGGTCTTTTCCGGCAACGCTCCATTCCCCCTGCATCCAGGTCGGTTGGCGATTCCAGAGCAACCCCATGGGACGCTTGGCCGGTTCAGGCGAGTTGATCAAATCAATGTGCGGTGATCCAGGCGCAATACCCTGGCGGTACTGGAGCAGAACAAAATGTTCCATGACCCCGCCTTCGGAATTGAGCACGGCTTCATACAAAGGGGTGGTGACGCTCAGGCGCTGCCCCGAAGAAGGCCCGAGGCTTGGTGTGCCCAGGCCCAAATCCAGGGCTGGCGGTTCGCTTGAATCCTTTGAATCCAAAGGTTGCGCGGGTGCCGCAGCCTGAGTCTCCGGGGAGGGAGATATGGGGCTTGGAGCGGGAACAAGAGAAGGGGCTTCGGCTGCGGGGGGAACGGTCCCGGGGGGCTGAGATTGCCGGTCCGGGCCAAAAAACCAGCTCCATAAGACAAGAAACGCCAGGGACAGGGAAATGGCCAGTAAGGCTCGTTTGTGATCCATAAGCTTAAGAGACGAGAGTGTTGGGGTTTGCGTTCCCGGGACGGCTTCCCGGTGATGTTTGCATCGGTTTGCGCGGCCAGTGTTCCGGGACCGGGTCATATCCTCCCGCGCACAAGGGTTGGCAGCGCAAGAGCCGCCAAGCGGCCAGGAGCAAGCCCTTGATTGGTCCATGCCTGTCCACGGCCTGCCTGGCGTATTCCGAGCATGTTGGAAGAAAACGGCAGCATGGAGGAGAGAGCGGGGAAAGCAGCAGCTGATATCCCCGAATGATGAGCATCACTATTCGACGCATAGTCTCGGTCAAGACAAGCTTGGCAGGTAAGGGCCGTTCGTGGCGGTCATGTCGCGGCGGACGCGGCGCGAGGCGGCGAGCAGGTCTTCCCGGATGTCCGTCAGGTGCAGCTTCATGGGATCGACGCCACGTTTGGCAACCACGACAATGTCCCATCCAGGTGGAAACGCCTCGCGCTCCAGGCGAAAAAACTCGCGCACCAAGCGTTTAACACGGTTGCGCTGGACGGCGTTGCCGATTTTACGCCCCACGGAGAGACCCAGGCGAATTCGGGATTGACCGTGCGTTGCTGATCCAGGAAGACAGAACAAAAGAAAATATTTTGAATAATATTTTCTGCCTTGCGAGTAACACGTAAGAAATTCCGGGCGGGTCCTAATCCTGTCGTGTCTCCGGAAACTTAGACGGCCAAGCGTTTTCTGCCCTTGGCCCGGCGACGTCGAAGTATTGCCCGGCCGTTTTTGGTCCGCATTCGAACCAGAAAGCCGTGGGTGCGTTTGCGACGAGTGTTGCTTGGCTGATATGTTCGTTTCATAATATGCTCCTTCGTCGTTCATGAATTGCCTTGATGATCCTTCGGGAGCCAATCGTGCCCGAATCGGATCGCCTTTGGGATTTTTGGTGAAACAGAGTCGTTACTTGCGCCCCGGGAAAGAAGGCGGCTTGAGCTTTGGGATTCCCGAACGTCAAATGTTGAATTCGTCTCATTACAAAGAGCCGCTGACAGAGTCAAGGCATTGGGCGCGCTTTCTTGAGATGCGACCCAAAAGAACGATTTTTCCCAGGCATGCACCCTGTTTCTGGGGAATCCGGCGCGCTGCCAAACCAAGGCCATGTTTTTGCGATGTCCCCAGAATTCGGCAACAAACCGTCTGGGAATAAAAATATGCCAATCCTGGCAAACCGCAGCGGGTCCGGACATGGCGCGCATGGCTTTGCGGATATGCGTGTAAAGGGCCTGCGACTTGGCCATCTGTCCCAGGGCGGGGTGCCAGGGCCCGGCTTCAATGGCCGCGGAAAGATCCTGTTGCGGGGCGAGTCCGATCCTGATGACCGGAATGTTTGCTTTCCATAGAGACAAAAGGGCCAGGGATACGGCCCGGAGGGTGAGTTCAAAGTCCCATGGGACGAATTCTTGACGATGGAATGCTTCGGCCAGGGATGTCCCGTGAAGAACAACGCAGGGATAAATACGCACGGCGTTTGCTTTCAAGGCGCAAGTCTGGAGGAGATCTTTTTCCCAGGAGTCCAAGGTCGCGGCGGGAAGCCCCGGCATCAGCTGGATGCCCAATTCCAACCCGCTTTGCATGACCTGGACGCAGGCCGCGCGAGCCGCGCCGCCTGAATAGCCCCGCCGGGATCGGTGCAGCACCTCGTGATCGAAGCTCTGCACGCCCAGTTCAACCATGTCCAGACCTTTGGACTTGAGCCATTCCAGATGGTTGGGAGTGATCCGGTCCGGCCGGGTGGAGCAGCGGACGTGATTGATCAAGCCTTTTTTCCGAAATTGCATGGCAAGGTCCAGAAAATTGTTTTGCCAGGACTGGGGCAACGCGGTAAAGGTGCCGCCGAAGAACGCGATCCCCATGTCCTTGTGTCCGTGTTTTGCGCGGTGTTGCAAGTTGTCGTTCAGATTCTGATACACGTCTGACAGGCTGGGGCGGCCCGCGCCGGTCTGGAGGTGCTGGGCGCAATAAATGCATCGCCCCGGGCACCCGTGATAGGGTAAGAAGACCGGGAGAATTCTCGGCCGATTTTTTTTCGGTTCAGGATGGCGGATGCAAAGCCAGGTCATGTAATGTCTTCCCCGCCCGGGATAATGCGGTTGAAAAAGTAAACGTTCTCGGCTAGATCAATTTTCGTCAAGGCATGGGTCGCACGATGCGGCATTGACTTGTCGGCTGTTGATCCAAAGATGAGGAGGGCTCGCATGGCATGCATCTTTTGTGAAATCGTCCAGGGCCGTATTCCTTGCGCGCAGGTTTATGCCACGGACACGATCATGGCCTTCCTGGATATTGCTCCGGTTCGTCCGGGCCATGTCCTGGTGATACCCAAAGCCCATTATCCGACAATCGAGGATATTCCAACGGATCTGGGCAATGAACTTCTGACCGCCGTGCAGCGTATTTCGGTTGCGATCCGCCGGGCCGTCGATGCACAAGGCCTGAACGTGATGATGAACAACCACAGGGCGGCCGGGCAATTGGTGGATCATGCCCACTTCCATCTTATTCCCAGGCATGAGCATGACGGGCTGCAACTTTGGCCGCAATCCGCATATCAAACCCCGGAACAGATGCATAAAATTGCCGACTCCATTAAGGCGGCAATAGGTTGATTTTAGAAAAAAAATGTGATTAAGGACATGTTTTACGGCAATATTTCAATCATTCATTTTTTTGCGAGGCGACCATGGGAAAGACACTGACCAAAGCGGAAATCGTGGACACGATATATGAACAGGCCGAGCGAAGCCGCGCCGAGGTGAAGAATTGCGTTGAATCCTTGTTGGGAATCATGAAGCAAGCGGTGAAGCGAGACCACGCCCTTTTGGTCAGTGGATTCGGCAAGTTTGAAGCCTATGCCAAAAAAGCCCGCAAGGGGCGCAATCCGCAAACCAGTGAAACCATCATCTTGGCCCCGCGCAAGGTGGTCGTGTTCCGGCTTTCAAAAAAGTTTCGCAACGAAATCAATCCGCAATAATAAAAGCGGAAAGTTTGCGTGAGGCCAAAACGGTCAGGGCTTTTCTGGCCTGATCCAGACTTTTGAATTCGCCGGCCTGGACTCGCCAGAATCCTTGACCATCCACGTCCGCAAAGACCGTCCGCGTGCCGCTATAACCGGCGTTTCGCATCTCGCGCATCAGATTGTCGGCGTTTTCCCGCCTGGTAAACGCTCCCACCTGCACAAAAAATCGTCCGGGCATGCCCCCCGGCCATCGACCAAGCGCCTCCACACGGACCCGGGCCGTGCCGGGACGGATGACATCCAGTTCCCGGGCCGCGGCATAGGAAAGATCGACAATCCTCTCCCTGGCAAAGGGCCCGCGATCATTGACGCGCAGCACGACGGACTTCCCGTTTTCCAGGTTTGTGACCTTGATTTTGGTCTGCATGGGCAAGATTCTGTGCGCCGCTGTAAGCTCGTACATGTTGTAGACCTCGCCGCTGGCGGTGCGTTTGGCGTGAAACTGCGGACCATACCATGAGGCAATGCCTTCTTCAACGAAACCCTCTGCTGTGGTTATGGGGTGATATGTCTGCCCCAGAACAGTGTACGGCCGAGCCGTGGGCTCCGTCGCCCCGGGGCGCGGCGAGGGCGCGGAAGATGGCCTGGGAGCGCTTTTGCCGGAGCAGCCCTCCATGAGCAGGAGCAGAGGGAGCATGATCGCAACCGCAAGCGTTAGCAAAGGCAATACTGCCGGCCGCCGGGCGGCAAAACCGCGATATTTTTCAGGACAGGTCTTCACCTGCTTCCTCCTCCAGTTCCGACCTGCGCTTGAGCAGTTCCTCAAACCGGATGTCAGCGCCGAGGATACCCAGGATGTCATCTTGGACGTCGAACACGGGAATGGAAACGGTCAGGCAGAGTTTTCCGGTGATGTACGAGCGATAGAAATCCGTTATGCTGAGCTTTCCTGATTGCATCGGCGCGATGAACCAGTCCCGATCCGAAAGATCCTTGCCCGGTTCGTAGGCCTTGTACTTGGCTTTGTATTCTGGATCGGAAATGCTGCCGGTGATCAGGTGCCCTTTGGTGTCCACCAGATAGAGGTACTGGATGAACGGATATTTTTTGAGCACTGCTTTGACCGCCGCAAGAATGCGTTTCGTGTCCATGGACAGAATTTCCGAATCCTCGGCCAGCTTGATCATGATCCGGGAAGCCAGGGCGTGGGCGGTCTTCTTGAGCTGATCAAATTCGGATGAAAAAAGCTGCGGCAGGTAGCGTTTGACCAGCTTCCACATTTCCTGGTTGGAAAATGAGGTGGTTCGGCCGCTTTCGTATGCCTTGAGGATCCGGGCATGGATTTTGCCCACTGCCGGATGACGTTTGTCCACCTGCTGGGAGCCGCGCAAGTCAAAACGGTTGTTGATCCAGTAGGCCACTCCGGCCCGTCCTGATTTGTCCGTGATGATGATCGAGACCGGACGGCCCAGAATCTGTCGGGTGTCGAAGATATTGTATATTTCCTCGTTTTTGAGCAGACCGTCCACATGCACCCCGGCTTTGGTGGCGTTAAAGTCCTTGCCCACAAAGGGGTAGTTGTCCGGGATCGCGTATCCCAGCGCCTGTTCGAAATAATCCGCGATTTCAGCAATGGTTTGGGTTGTCGCGGCATCGTCTTCGCCGGTGAGGGAAATGTATTCAATGGCCAGGGCCTCCACCGGGGCGTTGCCCGTGCGTTCGCCAAAGCCCAGAAGGGTGCCGTTGGCCCCGGAGCAGCCATAGAGCCAGGCCGTGACCGTATTCACCAGGGCCTTGTGAAAATCGTTGTGCCCGTGCCATTCCAGGTTTTGTCCGGGCACTTCGGCATCGTCGGTGAAGGCGCGTACCAGTTTGGCGGTGCAACGCGGCAGGGAGGCACCCGGATAGGGCACGGCATAGCCCATGGTGTCACAAAGTCTGATTTTGGCCGGCAATCCTCCTGCCCTGGACAAAGCCATCAGTTTTTGGGCCAGGGGGATGCAGAAACCGTAGATGTCGGCCCGGGTGATGTCCTCGAAGTGGCAACGCGGAGTGATGCCCCATTCCAGAGCCTTTTCCACGATTTTGAGGTAGCTTTCAGCCGTCTTGATTCGATCCATGCCCAGTTTCAAATAGATGTGGTAGTCGGAAACAGAGGTCAAAATCCCCGTTTCCTTGAGCCCCATGTCCTTGACCAGTTTCAGGTCGTCCATGCTGGCCCGGATCCATCCGGTGACTTCCGGGAAATGATACCCCTTGGCCAGACAGAGCTCCACGGCCTTGCGGTCCTTTTCCGAGTAGAGAAAAAATTCGCATTGCCGCACCAAGCCGCTGTGCCCGCCAAGTTTGTGCAACAGGTCGAAAATATGACTGATTTGTTCCAGGGTGTAGGGTGGTCGGGCCTGTTGACCGTCACGAAATGTCGTGTCCGTGATATACATGGGATCAGCCGGACGCGGCATGGCGAAAGAGTCGTCAAAACTGATTCGGCAGATGTTCTTGTACGGATAGATATCGCGAAACAGCTCCGGGTCGGTGCGTTGATCTATTTCAAAATGCCCCCGGGATCGGTTCAGATGCATCAGGTTCATGGCCAACTCCTTGAAGAAAGTGGTGCAGCCGGTGCTTAACGTGCCCGACTGGCCGTCTTTTTCGCGGAATACCCTGCAAAACGCAAGCGCTTCGATTCCCGGCACGGCATGCCAGCTGTTCAGGCATGTTGGTTTTTAGTTGTTTTAGAGGTTGCATTCCGCTTCAGTCGCAACCATAATGGGAGGAAACACTTCATGCAAAATATAAAAAATCAAAAAAATCGAACATGATCTCCAAGCGAAGGCCTGGACTGCAGGGAGCATTTCGTTTGGTTTGGCAAAGGAAGCGTTTTTTTTTGGGCAACAGTGAGGAAGAAAAAATCCAGTGTCGAGTGATGCGATCGCCCCAAGAATGTAAAGGAGGACATCCATGTTGAGCATCAAAAAAATTCTTTGTCCCGTGGACTTTTCCCCGGTCAGCGAGAAGGTCGCCGAATATGCCCGCACCCTGGCCCTTCCACTGAACGCGGAAATCATTGTGATCCACGTGGTTCCTTCAGGAACGATCTATGCGGATTTCGGCATCCCCTTAAGCAGTATGGAAACGTTTTGCACGACCATGATCACTGAGGGGGAGAAAAGCCTGGTCGAATTCACGCAAAAGCATTTTCCAGAAATGGAGGTTCGCGCAAAAGTGACCTGCGGCGATTTTTCCGAGGAAATTCTGCAGTGCGCCCGGGAGCAGGCCGTGGATATGATTGTCATGGGCACGCATGGCCGGAAGGGCATGGATCGGATCCTTTTTGGTTCGGTGGCGGAAAAGGTCCTGCGCCATGCCCCGTGTCCCGTGGTGGCCGTTCGTCCCTCGTAATTTTTAAAAATCGCAGGAAAGATCATGGGGAAAACCCGTCATGACTGGGGCGGGGAGCAATCTTGTAACCAAATGGAGAGAGCAATGCGAAAGATATTCGTGTCTTCGGTGATTTTTCTGGTGTTGGCGATTTTTGGCTTTCATGCCCAGGCTGACGACTATCTGAAAATGCGTCATGTTAATGAGGCCTATGAGATCATGGGCCAACATCAGCCGGCGTCGGAGGACATCGTGGAAACCTGGCTGTCAAGGGATATGGCCAGGATGGACACCGGTGGAAAAACGTCGGTGATCCTGCGCGGAGACAAAGAGGTGATGTACATTTTGGATCACAGCCAGAGGACTTATTCCGAGATTCCCATGAACATGGCCCGGATGTTCGGCGAAATGGGAGGGACTGAGGAACAGGCCCAGATGATGGCCCAGATGATGGGGGCGATGATGAAGGTCAATGCCAGGGTCGTGGACACCGGAAAAACGCAACAGCTCAACCAGTGGAACTGCCGCGTGTACGAAATGACCCTGGAAATGGCCATGGGCACCACGGAGTCGGAAGTCTGCGCCAGTGAAGACATTGGCGTGGACATGAGCCTGTACTACAAGCTCGGGAATGCTATGATGGCCGGACAGCAGGGGTTCCAGGAGGCGGTCCGGGAAATGGAGAAGATCAAGGGCGTTCCCGTGCGCACGACAAGTACGGCCACGGTCATGGGCGCAACAATGCAATCCAGCGAGGAACTCCTGGAGCATAAAAAAATGTCCCCTCCGGCTGGCAGCTTTGATATTCCGGAAGGGTACAGCAAGCAAAGCTTCATGGGGTCCTGATCGCAGCCCATGCGAACGCATTCCCGGCCTTGATGTTTTCAGTGAGGCGGCATTGCAAAAGCCAGGCACAAACCTGGAATGGGGCAAACTGCGCATGCCTTCCGAGGCTATTTACTGGATTCGCGGACAGCGTTTCGTTACGGCAACCCATTGTAATTTTGGCTGGGGAGGCATTCAGCCAGCAGTTCAACCTCGGCCTTCTTGGTGAAGGAACCGATCTGTTCCCGGCTTTTGACTCAGGAGCGGAGCCATATACGTTGAAAATCTCCCCATTGCTGCGTCGTTGCGGAATGTTCAACCACTCGCGTATGTAAAAATACGCTTGGACCTTGAACTTTTTCCACTCCTTCACGTTGGATTTTTTCAACGGCCTGCAAGAAGAAGTTTTTTCAGCAGTCCCTCACGCCAACACCTCCATGGTCTGGTTGGCGATTTCCAGTTCTTCGTTGGTGGGCAGAATAAAAATTTTGACCGGACTGTCCGGTGTGCTGATTTCCGTGATTTGACCTCGCGCCGCCGCGGCATTGCGTTCTTCATCCAGGCGCACGCCCACGGAGGACAGGGTGGCGCAACAACGGCGGCGCACTTCAGGATCGTTTTCCCCGATGCCCGCAGTGAAACAGACCGCGTCCGTCCCGTCCAGAATGGCCAGATACTGTCCCATATACTGGGTCACCCGACGGCAAAAAACGCGCAGGGCCAGTTCCGCGTCCGCGTCGCCCTCGGTGATGCGGGCGTGAATGTCGCGCATGTCGTTATGCCCGCACATGCCTTTGAGCCCGCTATGCTTATTCAAGATCGCGTCGATTTCCCGAATGGACAGCTTCCTGTTGTCCGCCAGAAAGGCATGCAAGGCCGGGTCCACGTCCCCGGACCGGGTGCCCATGACCAGTCCGGCCAGCGGAGTCAGGCCCATGCTCGTGTCTATGCACTGACCGTTTTTCACCGCGGCCATGGAGCAGCCGTTGCCCAGATGCACCGTGATGCAGGAGGTCCGGGCGAACGGATTGCCCAGAATTTGGGCGCATTTCTTGGCCACGTAAAAGTGCGACGTGCCGTGAAAGCCGTACCGCCGGATTTTCAACTCGGTGTAAAGGTCCTTGGGGATGGCGTAGCGGTATGCCTCCGGCGGCATGGTCTGGTGAAACGCGGTGTCGAACACGGCCACGTTGGGCACGCCGGGCAGCAGGCGCAGGGTCGTTTCAATGCCGGCCAGGCCGCCGGGATTGTGCAACGGTGCCAGGGGGATCTGGGCCTTGATGCCGGCGATGACATCCTTGTTGACCAGGGTCGGAGCGCTGAAGGATTCCCCTCCATGAACGATGCGGTGGCCGATGCCGTTGATTTCCGAAACGTGGCTGATCACCCCGGTCTGCTCGGCAGTGATCAACGCGATCACCCGGGCCAACCCTGTGGCATGATCCTGAATGGGCATTTCTTCGACAAAGGTCTGGTTCCGGTCCGTACCCGGAAAACGCTTATGACGTATCGAGCCGGTCGCCTCGCCGATACGCTCCACCAAGCCCGAGGCCAGGACAATCTGCCTGTCCATATTCAAAAGCTGGTATTTGACCGAGGAACTGCCGGAATTAAGGACAAGTATTTTCATAAGAGGGTCCTGCATTGCATCGGGAGCATTACTTGAGTGGAGTGATACAGGTCTGACAAAAGGCGGGGGTGATTATGAATGCATCGATTGTCCACGACCATATCAATTGAAGGATGCTCCCATTGAATCCTTTAGCCGTTATCGGTTTTTCGGCGTCGGGCATGCTGAGCCTGGATCGCGGTGATGGCCACGGTATTCACTATGTCAGGCACGGTACAGCCCCGGGACAGGTCGTTGACCGGCTTGTTTAAGCCCTGCAGCACCGGGCCGATGGCCACGGCGTTGGCCGCGCGCTGGACCGCTTTGTAGGTGTTGTTGCCGGTATTCAGGTCCGGGAAGATGAATACCGAAGCCCGTCCGGCCACCCGGGAATCGGGCATCTTGGTCATGGCTACGTCGGGGTCGTAGGCTGCGTCATACTGGAGCGGGCCTTCAATGGGCAACTCAGGCGCCAGCTTTTTGGCGATCTCAGTGGCCTCGCGGACTTTGTCCACTTCCTGGCCCGAACCAGAATCTCCGGTGGAGTATGACAACATGGCCACTCGTGGCTCCACCCCGAACTGCATGGCCGTGTCCGCCGAGGCCACGGCGATTTCCGCCAACTGCTGGGCCGTGGGGTTGGGATTCACTGCGCAGTCGCCAAAGACCAGCACCCGATCCGGCATGCACATGAAAAAGACCGAGGAGACCAAAGAGATGCCCGGCTTGGTCTTGATGAACTGCAGGGCCGGGCGGATGGTCTGCTGGGTCGTGGTGATGGAGCCGGAAACCATGCCGTCGGCGTGTCCCTTGTAGACCATCATGGTGCTGAAATAGGTCGCTTCGGCCATTGTATCCCGAGCCACCTCCGCAGTCATGCCCCTGGCTTTGCGCAACGCGTGATAGGTCTGCCAGTAGTCCTCGAACACCTCGGAGGCGGTGGGGTCGATGAATCGGGCCTTGTCCAGGGACAGCCCCATCTGCGCGGCCTTAACCCGGATGGTCTCGGGCTTGCCGAGGATGGACAGATCCACGATGCCCCGGCGCAACAGGATGTCCGCGGCCTGCAGAATGCGGGTGGAGGCGCCTTCGGGCAGAACGATGTGCCTGCGATCCGCCTTGGCTTTCTCGATCAGGCTGTACTCGAACATCACCGGAGTGATCTTGGTGGACTTTTTGGCCTCCAGACGCTGCAAAAGTTCCTTGGTGTCCACATGCTCCTCGAAGGAGCCCAGGGCCGTGGCGATCTTTTTTTGATCGTCCGGCTCGATGCGACCGTACATTTCCATGAGGATGCGGGTGGTCTTGTAGGTGTGACCGCCCGTGGCCAGAATGGGCATGGGCACCCCGGTCCAGCCTTCCAGCAGTTTCATGACCGAGGCCGAGGGTTGGATGCCCCCGGTCAGCACCATCCCGGCGACTTCGGGGTAGGTCTGGGATTGTCGGGTGGCAACACAGCCGAGCATGATGTCGGCCCGGTCTCCGGGCGTAATCACCAGGCAGTTCTTGGATACGTAGTCCAAAAAATTGTTCACCTGCATGGCCGCCACCACATAGTCGTCCACCTGCACGTCCAGCAGTTCTCGACCCGTGATCACCTCGGCATTCAGCCATTTTTTGACGTCGTTGATGGTAGGCTTGCCCAGGGATGGAACTTCGGGAATGACATAGGTCAGACATTCCTCGTGCAACCGGTACTTGCAGCGCAGGCCCCCGATGATTTCGTCCTTGTCCAGGCTTTCGGCTCGGTTGACAATGGTTGCCAGGACATCCAACCCTTTTTCCGTGAAGGTGTCTATGGCTATCTGGGTTTGGACCACGATCTGCTTGGGCGTCTTGCGCTGACCGTTGGCCACGAGAATCACCGGAGATCCAAGGTTGGCCGCGATTTCCGCGTTGATGTCGAACTCGAAGGCCGAGTCCCCGCCGATGAAATCCGTGCCCTCGCAGAGGATGAAGTCGAAGCGCTCTTCCAGGGATTTGTATTTGGCCAGGATGTTTTCCATGAGCACGGCGTGCTCGCCCTGGTTGACCAGGTCCCGGGCCTGTTCCAGGCTGTAGGCGTAGGCGTCCTGGTAGGTCTCGTTGAGGTGGAACTGGGTCAGGATCAGGTTGGTGTCATGGTCTCGTTTGCCGTTGCCCTGCACGCTGATCACCGGCCTGAAAAAGCCCACCCGCCGGATGTCGCGCATGAGCATCTGCATCAAACCGAGACAGATGGCGGACTTGCCGCTACGCGACTCGATGTTGATGACAAAGAGGTTTTTGGCCATGTCCGCTCCTTCTTGCCTTTATTCTATAGCGATTTCGCGTACAATTCCACTACGTGCCTGACCGGGATGGAAAAAGATCAGAAAAGAGTTGTCGGCATGACATTCATCATGACGATGCCCACGATGCCCACCACCAGTCCATACAGGAGAAAGGGCCAGAAGGTTTTGCGCAAGATCGCGCCTTCCATGCCGGACAGGCCGACCACGGCGCAGACCGCCACGATGTTGTGGATGCAAACCATGTTGCCCATGCCTCCGCCCACGGCTTGGGCCGCAACAACAACCTGACGCGGCAGGGCAAGCTGGGTGGCCATGCCCCACTGGAACTCGGCGAAGAGCAGGTTGGAAACCGTGTTCGATCCGGTGATGAACGAGCCCAGACCGCCTACAAAGGAGGCGAAAAGGGGCCAGCCCTGTCCAACCAGCTCGGAGAGAGCCTTGGCCAGGGCCAGGGGCATAGAGGGGAAGAGGTTGGGATTCAAGACCTCGCTATTGATGCCGGAGCCGCGGAAGATGGACACCAGGGCTACGGCCGGGAACAATGCGATGGCCGGGTTCTTCATCCGTTTGAAGGAGTCTAGCCAGGCCGTCTTGACCTTGTCCCAGGACATGCCGTGAATGAAGATGGTCAGTATGGCCACAACCATGAACGGAATGGTCCCGGGCAAATAGAGATAGGCAATGGAACCGCTCACGCTTTCATACCCCAGGATGCTTTTCCAGGCGATGGACCGGGAGGAAAGCCAGTCCTTCAAACCCAGTTGATCAATGCGGGTGATCACCAGAATAGTACCGATCAGCACGTAGGGCAGCCAAGCCTTGAACTGGCTCATCCGGGCCCTGAATTTGCGGTCCTCGACCCTGGTACTGACCGAGCCGGTCCATTCGGGATCCCAGTTCTTTTGCGATCCAAAGGTCCAAACGTCCTTGGGCACGGCAATGCCCCGATTGGCGCCCCAGACCACGACGCCCAGGCCGACCAAGCCGCCGACCAGAGACGGAATTTCAGGCCCCAGGAGCCAGGCGAAGAACAGGTAGGGAACGGAAAAGGCCGCCGCGGCGAAAATGCAGAATTTCCAAGCCGCAAATCCTTCGGCCCAGGAACGGTTCGGGCCGAAAGTGCGGGAAATAAATCCCAGCATAAAAATGGGCAGGATAAAGATCATGGGCAGGTGCATCAGTGTGGCCCATTTACCGATGATTACGCCGAAGGTTTCATAGTTGGTGAAATTCAAACCCACGACGCCGGTGGCTACGGTGTCGGCCACGAGCTGCTTCAGGGGGCTGAGTCCGATGATCACCGGGGTGCCCACGGCGCCGAAGGTCACGGGGAAGGAGTTGAATACCAGACAGATAACTGCCGCGGCCAAAGGCGGAAAGCCCAGGGCCAAAAGCAGCGGCGCGGCCAGGGCCGCAGGTGTTCCGAAACCGGCCGCACCCTCAATAAAGGCCGCGAATAGATAGCCGATGATGATGGCCTGCACGCGCATGTCCGGGGAGATGCTCTGCATGCCGTACTGGATGGTTTCCATGCCCCCGGAGTCACGCAGGGTGTAGAGGATCAGGATCGCACCGAAAACGATGATCAGGATGCCCACGGCCGTGATGATGCCTTCAATGGACAGGGCCGCGACATACCCGACGGGCAGACTCCAGACCGTGATCCCGGCCACGGCCGTGGCC
>DSBL01000094.1 GCA_011049455.1 Desulfonatronum sp.
ACTTCTGACGACGTATCCTGCTGGAACAAACCATCAACGTATCTTTTTATCATGAACGAACTGGCGGGGGGAGGGAAGAACCGAAGTGCTCCGACCAGAAACATCGATGCAATCACGAAGGTGAGCGTGGCCAAAAACAGCCATCTTACTACTGCTCCAGTGATACCGGTCCGTCGTTTTTTGATCTTTGTCTTTTTGCGAGCCACGGTCTGGATGTCTTCAGTGGTGACCTGCTCCCTGTTTTAGCACCAGGTTGAATGTTAGTCAGTGCAGTGAATGATAATTTGTACCCCGATTTGTACCCCGAGCAAAATTTGTAAAAGAAAAGGGGTAACGGTTTTTCCGTAACCCATTGATTTTTCTGGTCGGGATGAGAGAATTTGAACCTCCGACCCCCTGAACCCCATTCGGTTCATAATCAATGCACAGGTCATCACAGGATTCCACGATCATACACGGTGCTGACCGAGGACAAGCAGCCGGTGCGCATCCGCCTCTACGGCATCGACGCTCCCGAGAGGAAGCAGCCTTTCGGAAGCAGGGCAACGAGCTTTGTTCGTGACCCGGCCGAGTCCATCTTCAAAACCGACGCATCCTGAAATCATCTATCAAGACTCCGCCCGCTCCCAACAGCTAATAGTCACCTTCCCCCCCAAGGCCTACAATCCCCTCCAGAACTCCAGGTTACGTGCGCTGGCACAGGGAAACGACAATGCCAGTTATGAAACGCTGTACAGGGCGGATATCGGACTCGTGTTCAGTGCCCTTCGGTCCCGATCCGACACGTGCACGGCAACCTGTACGCTTTAAGGTTTGGCCAGGAGATCCATGCGGGTCAGTCGAAACCCAGGCGGCCATGAGTGGCTCCATTCGGGTGGCCGTTACAGTTGGCCCTGTTTTTGCCTTATGAGTCAACAACGAACGAGCTTCATGAAAATACGGGCAGTTTTCTGACAAAATTGTATATCAGGGGAGGATATGGAGCATTGAATACGAGAAATAACAATAAAATTTCATAATGAAGGCTAGATAAGTATTTTTACAAAAGTGTTTATTTATCGTGTTGTTTTGCCAACATCCTCACGGCAATGTTCTTTTTTGGGATATCCGTGATGATGCCCGTTGGAGTTGGACACTCTTTTCCGAACATGGGGGAAGTACAATGAATGCGGTAGATACTGGTTTTATTCTCGTCTGCGCGGCGCTGGTCATGTTCATGACCCCTGGACTGGCTTTGTTCTACGGCGGAATGGTCCGCAGCAAGAATGTCCTGGGCACGGTCATGCACAGTTTTATTCTCATTGCCCTGGCCTCGGTGGTTTGGTCCCTCGTGGCCTACAGCCTGTCCTTCGGGTCGAGCATCGGCGGGATCATCGGCGGTTTGGACTTTGCTTTCCTGCGAGGAGTGGGCATGGACAACGGGGGCAGTCCGGCGGACAACCTGCCCCATCTGACCTTCATGATTTTCCAATGCATGTTCGCGGTCATCACCCCGGCCCTGATCACCGGAGCCTTTGCCGAGCGGATCAAATTCGGCCCCTTTTTGGTCTTTTCCGCCCTCTGGGTCATCTTCGTCTACAGCCCCATGTGTCATTGGGTATGGGGCGGAGGGTGGATGGGTGAGATGGGCGCCCTTGATTTCGCCGGCGGCGCAGTGGTGCATATGAGTTCCGCGGCTGCGGCTCTGGCGGCATGCCTCGTCCTGGGCAAGCGTGTGGGTCACGGCAAACAGGCCTTTATTCCCCACAACATTCCCCTGACCGTTCTCGGCGCCGGAATCCTCTGGTTCGGATGGTTCGGGTTCAACGCAGGCAGCGCCTTGGCTGCCGACGGCATTGCGGCCAACGCTTTTGTGACCACGCATCTGGCCGCGGCTGCCGCGGCCCTGGGGTGGATATTCGTGGAATGGATGCATCGGGGCAAGCCCACCACCCTTGGCGCTGCCTCGGGTGCTGTCGCCGGTCTTGTGGCCATCACCCCCGGTGCGGGGTTTGTCACACCCATGCCGGCCCTGCTCATCGGCGGGCTGGCCGGGGCCATATGCTATGGGGGGATTCTTTTGAAATCCAGGTTTGGGTATGACGACTCCCTGGACGTGGTCGGCATCCACGGCCTGGGAGGAACCTGGGGGGCCTTGGCCACGGGACTTTTCGCCAGCATTGGAGCCAAAGGCCTTTTTTACGGCAATCCCGCCCAACTCTGGATCCAATTCGTATCCGTGGTGGCCACCTGGGTCTTCTGTTTCGTGGCCAGCTACGTCCTCTTCAAGACCGTGGACGCGGTTATGGGCCTCAGGGTCAGCGAAGAAGAGGAGGTCAAGGGTCTGGATGTCTCCGCACACAGCGAAAGCGCGTATCAGTTGTGACGATTCAAGGCGGCTCGGCGATGCATAGTCGAGGGGTGCGTGAAGACATGCCGGAGGAAAAAACGCAAGGATTTTCATTGGATACCTGCCGGCGACGGCAGGGGGACGCTTCAAGGACGCTGGATCCGTAACATTGGGATACAAGGAGACTTTTGCAATGAAGAAAATTGAGATCATTACACGACCGTACAAGCTCGATGAGGTCAAAAACGCACTGACCGAGATGGGCATCAAGGGCATGACCGCCTCGGAGGTCAAGGGGTTCGGCAGGCAGCGGGGCCACAAGGAAGTCTACCGGGGGGCGGAGTATCAGGTGGATTTTGTGGCCAAGGTCAAAATCGAGGTGGTTGTTGAAGACAAGCGTTTGGCCGAAGTCATCCAGGTTGTCCAAAAGACGGCCCAGACCGGGCAAGTGGGGGACGGCAAGATTTTTGTTTTGCCGGTGGAGGACGTCATCCGCATCCGGACCGGGGAAACAGGCGAAGCGGCGGTCTAGGAAGCATCGGACTTCAAGGCATGGAATCAGCTCCCATGGAGCATGTCCATATCGTCGGCGACAAGTCCGATGCAGCAGAGCGGTTCGGTCGGAAACGACGGGAGCTGATAGAATCATCGCTTTTCAAGGTAAGCGTCAGTTCACGCTTTCCGGAGGATTACAGCCGCCTCGTGGACGGCTATTTCAAGGAACGCCTGGGGGAAATACGCCCTGTGTCCCAGGACTCGGGGCCGTTTTTCTCCGTGCTAGCGGTGGGCGGGTATGGTCGCCGGGAGCTGTGCCTGCATTCGGACATTGACGTCCTGGTTCTTTTTCCAGGGGCTCTGCCGTCCTGGGCGGGCGAACTTTGCCGCGACCTGCTGTACCCCCTGTGGGATGCCGGTCTGGACCTGGGGTACGCAGTGCGGGAAGTGGACGAGTGTCTGTTCCTGGCCGAAAAGGACTTCCAGGTTTTGACCTCCCTGATCAGTGCCCGCCCTGTTGTGGGGGATCCGAAGCCTGTGGATCAATTGCAGAGCCGTTTTCAGGGGTTGCTCCAAAGGCAATGCCCCGTGATCCGGGAACTGCTGTCTCCGCAACCGTCCGCCACGGGACAGCCGCTCGAGACCATCTGGCCCGGGGTCGAGCCGGACTTGAAGAACGGCCCCGGCGGACTCAGGGAGTACCATGCCATGCTGTGGACCGCGGCATGCGACCCAGGGCGGGGCCCCACTCCCATGTTGTCCAGGCCGTGGGGTCCGTTTTCCCGCACGGATATGGACCGGTTGGCCAAGGACGTGGATTTTCTGCTCCGGACGAGAAGTGCGCTGCATGGTGTATCGGGGCTGAAAAACGATGTCTTGCGCCTTGATTGCCAGCCCCGGGTCGCGGAAATGCTGGGATTTGCGACACAGGACAGCGGCCTGGCCGTGGAACAGTTCCTCTCTTGCCTGCACGGCAGCATGGGCCGCATCAAGGCCATGCGCGCCGCAAGCTGGATGACAATGGCCGACGGCCGCACGGGGCCTGAAGAGATTGTTGCGCTGGGGGAAGGTCTCGAGATCCGGGCCGACGGAATCCACTTGCTCGAGACCCAAAACGGGCAATTGGGAGGCCGGGCATCCCTGGACCTTTTCAAGGGCGTTGCCGTCAACGGGAAGCCCTTGTCCTGGACAAGCAGGGGGATTGTCGAGAGTTCCCTGGACCGATTGGCGGAAGATCTTCAGGGGCAGGCCGATGTTTTGCCATTTTTGGTGAACATCTTCCTGTCCCCTTTTGCCCGGGAGGCCGGACGCGAAATGCTGGAGACCGGATTCCTGGGGGCGCTTATCCCGGAGTTCAGGCAAGTTCAGGACTATGTCCAGTTCGATGCCTACCATCTGCACCTCCTTGGGTTCCATGCCATGGAGACCCTGGGGCAGCTTGGAGATTTTGCCGGGCTGTCAGGAACCCTGGAGAATGAAGTCTGGGAAAAAACCGATGATCTTTACCCTTTGATGCTGGCCGGGCTGTTCCATGATATCGGCAAGGGCAAAGCGAATCATGCTGCACGCGGGGCCAAGCTGACGGCGCAGATTCTGAGACGGTTTCAGGTGCCCGAATCTGTCCTCAATGAAGTGATCTTTCTTGTTCAGCACCATCTTTACCTCTTTATCACCGCCACGCGTTCGGATCTGAACGATGAAGCGGTCCTGACATCCTGCGCCCGGAGCATCGGCGGGATCGGGACCCTCAACAGGCTCTATCTGTTGAGCGTGGCCGATGCCAGGGCCACCGGCCCCCGGGCCTGGAACGAGTGGACAGCTTCCCTGCTTCGTGAAGTGTACTTCAAGACCCGGAAGCTTTTCACCTTCGGGCCCCTGGCCGAACCTTCGGCCGTCAAGAGGATCCTGGGGATCAGGGACACAGTTCGTCTTCTGGCTCAGGAGCGGTTCGCGCCCGATTGGCTTGAGAAGTCCCTGGACGCCATGCCTTCCCGCTATATCCTGACCATGCCCCCGGAGACCATCGTCAAGCATCTGGAATTCATCAGGCGTTGGCGTGCGGAGTATGATGAGGAGCGCACGCGAATCCCCAGGGATCGTGCGGGCAGGGGCCTGGTGGTCCTGGAAGCGGACAGGGTTCCCGACCAGGAGTGCTTTGCCGTGACAGTGGTCTCCCGGGATCAGAGGGGACTCTTCCCCGCCATGTGCGGGGTACTATCCTTGCACGATCTGGATATCCGCACGGCGGATATCCATACCTGGACCGACGGCACGGTGGTGGACATTTTCAAGGTCAAGAATCCCCGAGACATGATGTACATCAAAGACCTGTGGGAAAGGATCAAGCGGGCCGTGAAATACAGCCTGACCGGAAAACTCTCCCTGGACTACCGGCTGCATGAAAAGCGCGTCTCCCTTCTGACCAAACCTCAAAGGAAGACAGGGCTTGTCCCGAGGGTTCGTATCGACAACGGGGCAAGCGATTTCTTCACCCTGGTGGAGGTGGTGGCCGATGACCGCCTGGGCCGGCTGTATGAGATTGTCGGCACCTTTGACCGCCTGAGCATGGAGGTGCATCGGGCGATCATCGCTACCCATGGGGATCGGATTGCGGATGTGTTTTCCATCAGGGACCATCTGGGGCAAAAAATCGAGGATCAGGATCAGCTTCAAGAACTGGAAAAGGACCTGCTGCATGCCTTGAGGAGAATGTAAGGTCTGCTCGACGCCCGATGCCCTGGCCAGTGTCATGTCAAAAGGGGTCAAGTCTGCTCTTGGCTCGCAAGTATAGTTGTGTGCGTCAAGTTCTGCAATTTCATTCAGGTGATGGCTTGATGAACTCGCCAACGACGCCCCGCTGCCCAACGTAGCGGCGAGGGCGCTGGGGCGAAGATGAAGGAGGGGCGCTGAACAACAATGGTCCTGTCTCGCCACGGCTCTTCAAGAAATGAATCCGTGGATGCTCAAGCAACTCAGGTCTGCTTTCAGACTCCAGGACTTCACACAAGGCCAACGCTTCATCGTGCAACCTGCCCAGGTCCAATCCAGCGAACACCGGCAAAAAAGGCTCAAGCAACTTGGCCCCGGAATCCAGAAGGCGAACTGCGCCTCGCAGGTTGCCCCGATTCTTGTGGAATAAAGCCACGGCGATCTGGAGAATGCCCTTGTACAGGTCGCGTGTCGCCCCTTTCTCGCTGATCCAGAAATTTTCCAGTGTTTCGTGACAGCTAAAGTACGCCCCGGCGTTGAACTGGTCCACGGCTTGGTTCAGAAGAACATGCTTTTTTGAATCATGAAGATCAGGCATTGGAAGACAAGCACGTTTGAGGTTGTACTGTGGCAAGGCAGACGGTTACGCATCAAATCTCAAGACTCTCCACATACCTTTTCCACGCAGTCTCCCTGCATTCCTCCGGCATGTCGCCGTAAATCCAGCCAAAGAGGTTTTCCATGTTCGCATGGGTCTTCGTCGTGTGGATCGTGTCGTACAGGATGCCAGCCACGGCGAAAAGGTTGCGGCGCAACATTCACCGGCACATGCCCCTGGAACCAGTTTCGCATACACGACCATCGATCCATACGGTACCGGTCAGATTCGCTCCGTTCCATTCCGCGCCGTCGATCTCGGCCCCCCTCAGATCGGCGCGACTTAGGTCAGCCAGGAACAGATTGGCGCGGACAAGACGCGCGCCCCTCAGGTCCGCCCTGTTGAGGTTAACCTTAAACAAGACGGCCTCGGTCAAGTCCGCTCCGGCAAGAACGGCCCTGTAGAGATTGGCCCCGATCGCGTTCGTGTTGGACAGGTCGGCGGCCTTGAGATCGACCCGGATCAGGTTGGCCATGAACAGGTCAGCACCGTGCAGATCGGCTTCGCGTAGATCAGCCTCGATCAGGTTGGCTTCCGCCATAATCGAAAAGCGCAGTTCCACCCCCCACAGATCTGCCTTGGTCAGATCGGCCTTGGTCAGATCAACCCGGTTGAGGTTGCATCCTGGACAAGACCGGAAGACCAAAAGTCGCTCCAGGTCGGCCTGATCAAATGCAAACCCAGGGGATGCTACTCCCCAAAAAAGTGCGGCCGTCATCGCCATGGCGACAACGGCCTTGCTCGTGGCGTCCTTGCTCACGATATCTTTCTACCTGTTGACCAGATAACCCAGAACAGCGGCCCGTTCCTCTTCGTTCAACAGTCCAGATTTTTTCCCTATCATCCGATCCACGGTGGCTTCCCACGCAGCTGGATCTTTCTCTGCCATGGCCCTTTCAACCCTTCCGAATCCATGACACTGTGTGCATCGCTCTTGAGCCAACTTTTCGCCATCCAAGGGTTCTGAAGTCATCGCCGCTGTGCCAGCAAACAGTAAAAAGCCACCCAACACCACCCCACTGATCGTTGCTGCTTTTTTCATTGGACACTTCTCCTTTTGTGAAAACAACCATGACTGCCAGGGGCATTCCGCAAGCTTGTCGGTTGATGGAATACAAAATACGACCTTTGCTAGGAATGGGCAAGCTATGCCATTTTCAGCTCAACATTTGATCACCGCCGCCGCAAAGCCGCAGGGGGTTGCGTGAGTTGGCGGCAACATAACAGTCCTTTCGGAATTCTCCGGGAGGGTTTTCCGTTTCTGGCCATCCTGCAAGGCGCGAGGTTTGCCTGTACGGCATTCAGCGCACGGCTGGCAGGGTTCAGTAACCCAGGAGCGGGAGCCTGTGAGCGGCGTCTGGGATCGGGAGCGGTCGGGGAGGGGGTGAGGCGGTCGCGGGATGAGGTTCTGACCGAGCCCCATCCCCAACGCCCGGAGCAACCTCGGGCCTGGCGTGGGCTGGCTGGGGGCAAGGGCGGCTGGTGAGACGGAAGAACAGTAAGGCGATTCGATAACGAATTTGCCTGCCTTGTTTCAGAGAAAATCACATGTTGTCACATATAAAGGCGGGGCTATAGCGGGGCCAAAGCCTTCACAACGCAAAAAGGGGTTAAGCAAATTATGCTTAACCCCTTGATTTTTCTGGTCGGGATGAGAGGATTTGAACCTCCGACCCCCTGAACCCCATTCAGGTGCGCTCCCAGTCTGCGCTACATCCCGATAAAAAAATAATACTATGTAAATATTGATACTGTTGTCAATGCTTATGGAAAAAAGCAGTTCCGGACATGTACCCGTAAAGACGGATGCGCGTGATGAGCATTCACCCCTTCAGACAGGCCAGGGGGGCGAGCCGGGCGACTTTTTGGGCCAGGCCGGCCTGAACCGTGGCTTCCACCACCTGGTGGATGTCCTTGTACGCCTCGGGCGCTTCCTCGGCCAGACCCCGCAAATTGTTCGTGCGGATGACAATGCCCCGGGCCGCCAGGGACTCCAGCACGTCCCGCCCCTTGCTTCGCTTCAGGGCCTGGGTGCGGCTCAAGGCCCGGCCAGCGCCGTGGCAGGCAGAGCAAAACCCGGTTTCGCTGTCTTTTTGCCCGACCAGGATATACGACGCGGTACCCATACTCCCGCCGACAACAATGGGTTGGCCAATCTCCCGAAACGCCTCGGCCACCTCGCTGCTGCCCGGGCCAAAGGCCCGCGTGGCACCCTTGCGGTGCACGAAAAGGGTTTTCATCTGCCCGTCAACCGCGTGCTGTTCCCGGCGGCAGGTGTTGTGGCTGACCTCGAACACAGTCCGCACCAAAGTGCCGGGCAGGACAAGGGCAAAGGCTTCGCGGATCAGGTGGGTGATCACCTGGCGGTTGGCCATGGCGTAGTTCGCGCCGCAGGCCATGGCCTGGAAATAGGACTGGCCCTCGGGGGAACGGATAGGGGCACAGACCAGTTCCTTCTCCGGAATGGGAATGCCGTAACGCTTCGCGGCCCGGCCCAGCTCGTGGATGAAGTCCGTGCCGATCTGGTGTCCGAGCCCTCTGGAGCCGCAATGCACGGAGATGAGCACGTCGTCCCGGGCCAGGTTCAGGGTTCGGGCCGAGGCCGCGTGCAGGATCTCGTCGACAACCTGGATTTCCAGGTAATGGTTGCCGGCGCCCAGGGTGCCCATCTGCCGTTTTTCCCGCGTCCTGGCCTGCTGGGAAACAGTGTCCGGATCGGCCCCGGCCATGATTCCCCCGTCTTCCAGCCGCGCCAGATCATCCCGAGTCCCGAACCCCTTCTTGACGGCCCATGCCGCGCCCGAACCCAGGGCCTTGTCCAGTTCGGCCGGCTTCAGGGCGATATTGCCTGTTTTGCCGACTCCCGACGGAACCAGTCGGTGCAGTTGGTCCATGAGGACGTCCAGGTGCGTCTGGATGTCCTGTCGCGACAGGCCGGCATGCAAAACGCGCACCCCGCAGGAGATGTCGTAGCCCACCCCGCCCATGCAGATCACCCCGCCCTGGTTCGGGTCAAAAGCGGCCACCCCGCCGATGGGAAAGCCGAACCCGCTGTGCGCGTCGGGCATGGCCTGGGCGGCCCGGACAATGCCGGGCAGAGCGGCCACGTTGGCCAGTTGCCTGGCCACGGTTTCGTCCATATCCGCAACCAGAGCCCGGTCGCCGTAGATCCACGCCGGGACGCGCATTTTCCCGGCGGGAGGCAGTTCCCAAAGCCAGGAACTCATCTTGTTCAAGGACGCTGTGTTCATAGGCTGCAAGGTACCCCCTAGCCCCGGCGTTTGAACATTTTTTCCAGGTCTGCGGGTCCCAGGCAAACCATGACTGGCCGGCCGTGCGGACAAAAGGCCTTGTTCGGGCATTCCAGCCAGGTTTCCAGCAGCTGCAGGGCCTCGGAGGTGGCCAGGGACTGGCCCGCCTTGATCGCAGTCTTGCAGGCCATCATGGCCCAGAGGGCTTCCATGTCCGCGGCTTGACCGTCCAGGGCTGCGGCCAGGAATTCCCTGGCCTGGAGCGGTTCCAGGTATTCGGGCAGCCCCTGGACCTCCAGCAGGCCGGCTTTGGGAGTGGTCAGCCTGAAGCCCATTTCCTCCAGTTTGGCCCAGAGTTCCTCCAGGCGGTTCTGCTGGGCCGGATGCAGAATGATTTCCAGGGCCGGCAGAAGGCCTCGGGTCAGTGGGCGCACGTTGTTTTTCAGGCGTTGCAACAAAACCCGCTCATGGGCCGCATGTTGGTCCACAAGCATCAAGCCCTGTTCCGCGGTCAGCACCAGATAGCTGTTTGCCGCCTGGCCCAGGTAGCGCATTCCGGCCCGTTCCAGGGGGACGCCGGGCGGGGCGGAATGCATCATTGCCGGGTCTGTTTGGAGCAGACAATCGGATCGCGGTTCGTTGTGATGCGCGGAAGCAGGGCCGCGGTCCGCAGGTTGCGGTTCCCCAGGCCCCTGATGGAACCCTTGCCGGTACTCGCGCAGCGTGGCGAACTTGGGCCTGTCCCCGGGAAAAATAAAAGAGGAGGCTGCCGAAAATTCTCGTGAATACGGCGCTGGATGTTTTTCTTTCAACGGGCTGTGGGCATCGGCGGCAGCCGGGTTTCGGGAAAACCTTTGCGCTTCGAGCTGTTCCAGGGCCTGGAGCACCCCTCTGCGGACAACGGAAAAAACGCCCTGCTGGTCGCGGAAGCGAACCTCGGCCTTGGCCGGGTGAACATTGACGTCCACCTCTTCCGGCGGCATGGTCAAGAAGAGCACGGCCCGTGGATATTCCCGGGTCAGCAGCCGGCCCTGGTAGGCGTCCCGGACGGCGCGCAACAGCAGCTTGTTTTGCACCGGACGGTCATTGACGTACAACAGCAGCCGATCCGCCTGGCCCTGGACGCCGTGGGGCGCGCTGACCAGGCCTTCAAGGCTCAGGCCGTCTTGATCATGGGACACGGTCAGCAAATCATCCGTTGCCGAGTCCGGCCAGAACAGCCGCAGGCGTTGACGCAGATCATCGGTGGGAGGCATGGACAAAACCTTTCGCTCACCCGCGGCATATTCGAAATGTACGTCCAGGCGGGACAAGGCCAGGCGGCAGAAGATATCCTGGCAGCGTCGGCCCTCGGTGGCCGGAGTTTTCAGAAACTTGAGCCGGGCCGGGACATTGACGAACAAATCCCGCACCTCGACCCTGGTGCCCCGGGCCAGGGCCGCGGGCCCCCGGCGCACGGTCCGGCCCGCGTCCACCTCGATGCACAAGGCCTCCCCGCTGTCCGTGGTCGCGGAGGTCAGCTTCAGGCGCGAAACCGAGGCTATGCTGGGCAAAGCCTCGCCGCGGAAGCCGAAACTGCGCAGGTGAAACAGATCCTCCGGCCGAAGGATTTTACTGGTGGCATGGCGGGTCACGGCCAGCTCCAACTCCTGCGGTCCAATCCCGATGCCGTCGTCCTGGACCTGGATCAGACCCTGGCCGCCCCGGTCCACCAGGACCTGGACGCTGCGGGCTTCAGCGTCCAGGCTGTTTTCCAGAAGCTCCTTGAGCACGCTGGCCGGGCGCTCCACCACCTCGCCCGCGGCGATCTGGTTTTGCAGTTCAGGGGGCAGGATGCGGATGGGGTGGGGCGGATGGGGCATGGCAACGGTCCGGTGTTGTTGTGATGGAAGAGAAAACACAGTAAACCGTGCTGGCCGAGCGCACAACCCCGAGCAAGGGGCAGGGCGGGACCTCTTAATTTCACGAAGGACGATCAAGGATGACGATCGATTACAATTTGCTGCGCGTCAGTATTGATCTGCGGGCAATTCAGGAGAACTACCGGCTGCTGTGCTCCAAAGGCACGCGCCTGATTCCGGTGGTCAAGGCCGACGCCTACGGTCACGGTCTGGTTGACGTGGCCCGGGCATTGGCGTCCTGTGGAGCGGATTTTTTCGCCGTGGGCACGGTGGAGGAGGCTTCGAACCTGCGCTTGGCCGTGCCAGGCACTGTTTTGGCGCTGTTGGGGCCGCAGTTGCGCGAGGACTTCCAAGCCGTAGCCGAACAGGACATCCTGCCTCTGGTTGCGCGCATGGATCAGCTCTGGTTGCTCCAGGAACAGGCCGTGTCCAAAAATGTCCGGCTGCCCGTGGCCCTGAAGTTCGACACGGGCATGGCCCGGCTGGGGTTTGCCCCGTCAGAAACGAGCCCGGTCATGGAGGCCCTGCAACGGTGCGACCGGCTGGATCCGCAATGGCTGATCAGCCATTTGGCCACCGCGGACGATCCGGACCAAGCCGTGTTTGTGCGGGAGCAGGCCGGACGTTTTGAACATATTCTCGCCGAATTTCATCGGGCCGGGTTTGCTTTGCGGGCCAGCCTGCTCAACTCCGCCGGGATTTTGGCCTATCCCGACCTGGGCTGGGACGGGCAGCGTCCGGGCATCGCCCTTTACGGTGTCAATCCGTTTGGGGATACTGCACGGGAAAGTCTGGGCCGAGGCCTGCAGCCGGCCATGCAGGTCCGGGCGCCCGTGGTGGCCGTGCACCCCCTGGCCAAGGGCGCGTCCATCTCCTACGGCCGGACCTATACGGCAAAGCAAGACGGCATCGTGGCCATTGTCGCGGCCGGCTACGCGGACAATTATTCCCGGGGGCTTTCCAACAAAGGGCTTATGCTGGTGCGTGGAAAACGTGCGCCGATCCTCGGCCGGGTCTGCATGCAGATGACCGCCGTGGATGTGAGCGCTGTTCCCGGCGTGGCGCCCGGGGACCAGGCCTTTCTTCTGGGAGGCGAAGGAACAAGCGCCATCCGACCGGAAGAACTGGCCGCCTGGTGGGGCACTTTGCCCTACGAGGCTTTTTGCCTGCTGGGCATGAACAGGAAGGATTTTCAAGGCCGGTAATCGAGATGCTCCAGCGGCATGGCTTTGCCGCGAGGGTCTCTGGCCGGCGGCGTGCTCTTTATTCACAGCGGCAGATCTTTTTAGCCGCTGCAAGGGGTTTGCAAGGGCCGAAAAGCCGGGACCATCCTGTGGGCTTATTGCCCCAAACGCGAGTTTTTCAGCCGCCGCGTTTCGCCGTGGCGCAACAGGAAAAAGTCTTGCTCGGACAGGTTGTGCTTTTTCAGGGCCGATTCCAGGTCCGCGATGGGCTGATCCAAGGGTTCGTCCGTCATGCCTTGGAAGGTGCCCCAATGAATGCCCAGTGACTGCCTGGCGCGCACATCCTTGTGCACCTGTACGGCCTCTTCCGGATTGACGTGCTGGTTGCGCATGAACCAGCGCGGTTCGTAGGCACCCACAGGGATGGCTGCCAGGTCGAATCCGCCGAAGCGCTCGCCAATGTCCAGTGCATCCCGGGAATAGCCCATGTCTCCGGCGAAATAGAAGACGAAGTCCGGCTGCTGCACCACCCAGCCGCCCCACAGGGTCCGGTTCCTGTCCCCCAGGGCGCGCTGGGACCAATGCTGGGCCGGGACGAAATGCACCGTCGCCCCCGGTATTTCCCGCCTGTCCCACCAGTCGAAGTCCAGGACATGTCCCCTGGCCTTTGGCACGTTGCGATGCACCCATTGTTTGATTCCCAGGGGCACGAGGAACAGCGGTGGGCCGCCGTGTTGTTCCGCCAGTGCCCTCACCGAGGCCAGGTCCAGATGGTCGTAATGGTTGTGGGAAATGAGCACCAGATCGATGCGCGGCAGGTCGGCCAGGGCCACGCCCGGGGGCTGCCAGCGTCTGGGCCCGGCCCAGGACAGGGGAGAGGCGCGTTCGGAAAAGTGGGGATCCGTGAGGATGTTCAGCCCGCCCATGCGCAGGAGCACGGTGGCGTGCCCGATCCAGGTCACCGCGGTTTCCTCGCTGTCGGCAAAAAGGAAGTCCAAATCCGGCGCCGCCGGGGAAAGGTCCTGCGTCGGCGGCTTGGGCAGTCCGGCCAAACGGCGCTGGACGGCCCAGCGCCAGAAGTCCAGCCTGGAGGGGTGGGAGTGCGGATAGTTGTTTTGAAAGCCAGCCGGGGTGTGGTGGGGCTTGGCCGGATCGTAGTGCGGGTTTTTATGGGAACATCCGCTGATCCAAAACAATGCGCTCATGTATGCCGCCAAAAATGTGGTCAGGAGGATTTTGGATTTTTTCATCAAGGAGGGATGACGCAGGAAGAATGCGGGCTGCATGTGAGCCTGGTTTTCGGCAGCATCGTAAAAATCCTGTTATACCGGCACAAGAAACGCGTCGGTTTCGGGATGATCACGCCAATGACCCGGTCGATCATTTTCATGCCCCGGATGGGGATGTCAAGAACGGGAATGACCAGGGGTGATGGTTGAACAGCATGCATGACAGTATTTTGCCAGCACATTGATGAGCGGTAACTCTTGTCAACCACGAATCGGGTCTTATCTGTTCGGACAGTGTGATGCGCCCGCGCGCACCTGGCCGCACCCCTCGCGGTTTTCAAGCCGGGGAAAATGTGCGAAGGTCCATGACGTCGGGTCGCTGGACGAAAATGTTTCCCTGACAAGTATCAAAGGAGAGTAAATGATGACTGAAGAACGCCGTTGCCCTCATTGCGGGGCCTTGCTGGTGGCCCAATTGGGCCCGCCGGATTCCGGCTGGGGTGAAATTTTGGTTTGCGAGAACAATGAATGCAAGTATTTTCTCGGTTCGGACAAAGACATCCGCTACAAACCCGGGGATTCCCCCCTGGGCTGCCGCTATGCCGAGGACTGCGAGGCCGGTTTTCGGCCGTTCAACATGCTGGCCTTCCGCGGAGTGCCTTCAAGTTAGCCGCAACGAGCATGGACTCTCCGGGCCCATGGGTCTGGAGAGTTTTTGTTCCCGGACCACATGCCTTTGGACACCCCGCCTTCCCCCGCCGCGTCGGGCGATCACGCCTGGCTGGACTGGGCCAGGGAAATTCAGTCCCTGAGCCAGACCGGGCTGGCCTATGCCCAGACCCATTACGAGCGCATCCGCTACCACAGGCTGCTGGAGATCGCCTCGGAAATAGTCTCGCGTCACACCTGCCTGGACAAAGAGGAGGTGCTGTCCGCATTCGCGGTCCAGCCGGGATATGCCACCGTGAAGGTGGACGTGCGCGGAGCCGTGGTCCGCGAAAACAGGATACTCCTGGTTCGGGAAAGGGCGGACGGCCGCTGGGCCATGCCCGGCGGCTGGGCCGATGTGGGGGAATACCCTTCGGAAATGATCGCCCGGGAAATCCGCGAGGAAAGCGGATACGAGGCCCGGCCGGTGCGGGTGGTCGGGGTGTACGACGCCAACCGCGCGGGGCGGCCCATGGAGTTTTTCCACGCCTACAAGGTGGTTTTTTTGTGCGAGTTGACCGGCGGAGCTCCGGCCGCCAGTGACGAGACCCTGGAGGTGGGCTTTTTCCCCTTCGATGATCCGCCCCCCCTGTCTGAACACCGCACCAGCCGGGCGCATCTCATGGAGGTGCGCCGCCATCTCGCGGACCCGTGCCGCCCAGCGGCGTTTGATTGATCAATCCTCCCGGCTTTTTTTGCCCACCGGCGCGATATAGATCGTGAACTCCTCTTCTCCGTCCAGGCCGATGAGACGGTCCATTTCCTGCTGGTCATAGGCGCCCACGGCGCAGGTGCCCGCGCCCACGGCCTCGCAGGCCAGGTACAGGTTCTGGCAGACGTGGCCGGCATCCATCAGGATCACCCGGTGGGCGGTCAAGCCGTAGCGCCACTCCATGCGGTAGGGAACGCAGGCCCAGACAAAGGTCACCGCGCCGCTGCCCACAAACCGCTGACCCAGCGCGGCCTTGACCAGCGCCTTTTCCATGTCCGGCACGTCACGGACATGGGCGAGTTCGTTGTCCAGGGGCAGGAAGCGGTACAAGCCCGGCGGGACGTGCGCCACGCGGCGGACGAAGAGATAGGTTTCAAAACTGTGCCGGGCCCCGGCCGAAGGAACGTGGCGCAAGACCGTGCCCCGGCCGGGCACCCCGCGCACGCCTTGAGTGGCCCAAAGCAAAAAGGAAAATTCCTCCAGGCTTAGGGGGTCGGCTGAAAAACCGCGCCGGCTTTTGCGCCGGGCAATGGCCTCGGCCAGGTCGACGCCGGCGATGCCGGCCGACCACTGGGCGCGATTTGCCAGCCGAACACGCCGGGCTTGCGGGTCACAGGCTTTTTGAACCGGCGGGGCGGGGATGTTTCGGTTCTGGTCCGTCGCGGAGAAATCCGTGTGCTTGCGCAGAACGTCGGTCAAAAAAAGGCGGTGGGCCCGCAGGCGGTCGTCGATCATCCATTATCCCCGGGTGTTTCGTGTGCATGTCCGGAGAACTCCTGGCTCAGTTCCCAGAGCCGTTTTTTCAATTCCTCCAGGCCAAGCCCGGACAGGGCGCTGATGAAGTGCATTTCCAGACCTCGTCGCGCGGCCAGGGCGCGCAGTCGGGCCAACTTGTCCTCGGGCCAAAGGTCGATCTTGTTCACGGCCAGCAGCTGTTTTTTGGCGGCCAGGTCCGGATCAAATCGCTTCAATTCCTCGTCGAGCAAGGCGAATCCGGCCCAGGGATCCGCCTCCAGCGAGATTTCCTCGACGCTGAGCAGGTGCAGCAGAAAACGGGTCCGCTCCACGTGCTTCAGGAACCGATGGCCCAGACCGCGTCCTTCGTGCGCGCCGGCGACCAGGCCGGGGATGTCCGCCAGCACCAGAGCCTGGCCGGTTTCGCCGCGGATGACCCCCAGGTTCGGGGTCAGGGTGGTGAAGGGATAGGGCGCGATTTTCGGCCGGGCCGCGGAAAGGGCCGCGATCAGCGTGGACTTGCCCGCGTTGGGCAGGCCGATAATGCCCACGTCGGCCAGAATCTTCAGTTCCAGGCGGAGGCGTTTTTCCCGGCCCTCCTCGCCGGGCTGGGCAAACCGCGGCGTACGCATGGTGGCGGACTTGAAGTGGGTGTTGCCCTTGCCCCCGCAGCCGCCCTTGGCCACGCACACTGTCCGGCCTTCTTCGGCCAAATCCGCGACCAGGCGTTTTTCCGCGTCTTCTCCTATTTCGTAAAGCAGGGTGCCCACGGGCACGTCCACGACCAGGTCCTCGGCCGCGGCCCCGGAGCGCTCCCTGCCTTGACCGCCATGTCCGTTGCGGGCTTCATAGACGCGTTTCATCCGAAAGTCATAGAGGGTGATGAGTTTTGCGCTGGCCCGGAAGACCACATCTCCTCCACGCCCGCCGTCTCCGCCGTCCGGACCGCCCTTGGGAATGTATTTTTCCCGGCGGAAGGAAACACAGCCGTTGCCGCCGCGTCCTGAACGGACGGTGATTTCCGCTTCGTCGACGAATCTCATGAAAATCCTTTTGCGAATAAATATTGCAGATCCAGCATACAAAATTTCCTGGGCCTGAAGGGGTGATGTCCCGGGCCGGGAAGCGGCGTTGCGCAAGCCAGGCCTTCCCGTCGGGAAGGACTCAGATCAGCAGGACCAACGCCCAGATCACGCAGGCGTTGACCAAAGCCAGAAGCACGGCGGCCGAGCCCATATCCTTGGCCAGTCTGGACACCTCGTTTTTTTCCGTGCCGATCCGGTCCACAGCGGCTTCCACCGCGCTGTTCAGCAACTCCACCACGAGCACCAAAAGCAGGCTGCCCAACAGCAGGGCCTTCTGGCTTCCGTCTTGCCCCAGCCAAAGCCCCAGGGGCAGAAATATCAATACCAGGAGGATTTCTTGGCGAAAAGCCTCCTCGTTGCGACAGGCCGCGCCAAGACCGGCCAGGGACACCTTGACCGCCTGCACCAAACGGGGGATTCCGCGCAGGCCGCGGTTAGCGTCAGTGGAAGAAAAAAGTTTGGACACGAGTGCTCCTGCCGGATTTTCAGCGATGCCGATTGGTCAAAGAACGCCAGGCGTTTTTACATGCTTATCCCGGGAAGGTTTCAAAGGAGGTTTCCACCACCAGGGTTCCTTGGGGCGTGGTAAAGGGTATGGCCAGAATGGGCGAGGACGTGACGTGCTGGATTTCGTGACCCTTGCCGACGACCACGGCGGGCGTGGACGCCTTGAGGATTATTCCCAGCTTGGCCAGATCCTGCCTGGCCTGACCGGCGATCATGTTGGTCAATTCACCCACGGCGTCGGCGATGTCGCTGTTCAGTTCCGTATAGTTTTCCGAGAGCATGTTGTTCACGATTTTCAGGATCACCGGTTTGTCCAGGGTCAGGGACATGACGCCCGAGACATGCCCGGTGATGCCGATGGATCCGGTGATGTCTCCAACAGTGGCGCGCTTTCGATTGATAAAGGGCTTGCCGGGCGTGGCTTCCACCGAGGCCATCATGCCGAGAACGCCTACCACCGCGTTCAGGAAGGGGTTGATGAGGGAGACGTCGTAGTTTGGGGGCATGGCTTTTACGAAACAGACTCGGGCTAGAGGAGAACGGATGTGATTTCCTCGAAGTGCTCGTCGTGCAGGTTTATCAGCAAGGTGAGTTCCCGGGGCATAAGACCAAGGAGTTTCCAGTCCTCCTGGGCCATGCCGGGCAAAGCGAACAGGCCCCCGGCCGATATTTCCGCGACATTGGCCATGATGTCCGCGAACTGGATGATTCCGGCTTCCTCGCGGGCATGGGCGATTTCCGGGGCATGGTGGTGCGCGATGATGTCTATGAGGACGGCCGGAAATTTCCATGCTTCCAACAAAAGCTTGCTCACGTCCGTGTGATTGTATCCCAGGACCGCGGTCTCGGCCTCCACCAGGGGAACCATGTCGCTGCGGGCGTAGAGCAGGGCCTCCACCGAGGCATAAGGCATGTTCTTGAAGATCACGAGGCGGCCCACGTCATGGAGCAGCCCAGCGGTGAAGAAACGATCCGAGGGGAGGTTCTTCTTGGCGGCCAATAACTTGGCAAAAACGGCACAGCGCAGGGAGTGCCGCCAGAAGGTGCGCATGTCCATCAGTTCCGGCGGGATGTTCTGGAAGTAGTTGATCGTGGAAATGCCCAGGGCCAGAGTGGAGATTTCCTTCACTCCCACTAGTGAAACGGCCCTGGCCACGGAGTCGATGGTGGTCGAAAAGCCGAAGAACGGGCTGTTCACCAGCTTGAGCAGCTTGGCGGAAAAGCCCACGTCGGTGTTGACCACCCTGGCCACATCCTGGGCCGAGCTTTTCGGGTTGTCCAGCACTTCCCTGATCTTGAAATAAATGTCCGGGAAGGAAGCCAGCCCCACTTCATGGCGGACAATGTCGCCGGGTTCCCCGGCATCCTTGAAGAAGAGATCGGAAAGATGCTCCACGTTCTTGGCGTGCAGGACTTCCTCGCATGGGATGATCCATCCGTCGCGGAAAGCCTTGAGGGACCGTTGCACGGCAATGCGGTAGAGCTCCACAAACGCTTCATGATCCGGGTCAACGAAAATGAAAAAGTTGCGCACATGTTCCTGGACCTGCCGCTCGATTTCCCTTTGCGGCTCCATGTGGGCCGGAAATCGCACGAAAACGGCGCTGACGCCGAGAGTGCGCAGGGCTTCGATGTGCTCCTGGGTCATGGCCGCTCCCGGCTCCAGCACGACGCCCTTGTCCGGCCCGATGACTTTCTTGGCAAGAATCATGCCCGGCGTAAGATGTTCAGTACACACCCTATTCACTCACAACCTCCATTTGGCGACACGCAACAACAGGCCGCATCACGTACTTTTCCTGTAAACGATGCCCCCTGGTTTGATCAGAGGTTGAAAAACCCTGGAAAGTTTGTGGATGGTTTCCGAGTGACCGAGAACAAGATATCCTCCGGGGAGGAGATTGTCGTAAAAATTGCTGATCAGTTTCTGCTTCACGGCGTCGTCAAAGTAGATGATCACGTTGCGGCAAAAGATGATGTGCGACTTCGGCACGCGCTTTACGGCCAGCTTGTCGTTGAGGTTGATCAGGCCAAGGGAAACGAGCTTCTGGACTTTCGGGTGGATCTTGTATCCCTGGGTTTCCTTGATGAAATATCGGTCGACAACGTCCTTGGGAGTGGTGCGCAGGGCATATTCTCCATAGAGCCCGGCCTGGGCCTTGGCAATCATGTCCGGCGAAAGATCGTTGGCCGTGATTTGTATTTTCCAGCCGATAATGGACATGCGCAAGATTTCATGGAGCATGATGCCCAGAGTGTAGGGCTCTTCCCCGGAGGAACAGCCCGCGGACCAGATATGCAGGGATTTGTTCCCGGCTGCCTCGCATTCCTGAAGAACGTTTTTCAGAACATGGGTTTCAAAAACGTCAAGCTGCTTGGTATCCCTGAAAAAACTGGTTTCATTGGTGGTAATTTTCGTGAAAAAATATTTCAGTTCCGTGTTCTTGTCGGGGCCGTGGTGCAACATCATTAGATATTCCGAATAGTTGCGTAGTCCAAGTTGCAGGATTCGTGGCCCCAGGCGGTTTTCCAGCAGATATTTGCGGCGTTCAGGGATATCGATGCCCACGAGATCATAAATGAACCGGCGCAACTCGGCGAACTCCCTGGTGCTGATGGGAGGAGTCTTTCGCAGGGTCAAGGATGCGGGTTTCAATGGTTCCATGTGGCGACATCCATGGTCAAAGGTCTTTGCGCCTCTTAAGTATAAAGTATTACTAAATCAAAAGAGAAAGTAAAGGTTCAATAAAAATTAAGGGTTGGAATATAAGCGAGCAGCATGGTCCACCAGTGGCGATCATAAAAAAACCTTGGCGCGAGCCAAATGACAGGTCGCAGCGAAGATTTCACCCCTTGAAGCCTTGGCGTACTTCAGGGAATGAAAAAACATAAAGCGATCCGCAAAGGATCGCTTTATGTTTTTTCGGATCAGGGAATGCGCGCCAAAGGACGCGTTCATTCCCGAAAAATCAAGAGTCGTTACGCTGATGCGATAATGTTCACCCTGGTTTTGACTTTGCGCCGTCTGGTGTATCGCTCGAATTGAACCAGGCCGTCGGTCAATGCGAACAGGGTGTAATCCTTGCCCATGCCGACGTTGAGGCCGGGATGAAATTTAGTGCCCAGCTGCCGCACCAGGATGTTGCCGGCCAAAACCTGCTGTCCTCCGAAGCGCTTCACGCCACGGCGCTGACCGGCGCTGTCCCGCCCGTTTCTTGAGCTTCCACCTGCTTTTTTATGTGCCATGATGCCCTCCGATGCTGTCCGGTGATAAAAAAAACGCTGGCCCGGGTTGTCTTGAAGGATTCAAATCCTCTCGGGTGCAAAAAATTCTTCTGGTTTGAAATCTTGTCGTGTCCGACGAGCATGTTTTCGTCTCAACCCGCCAGAAGTAAAAAACCTCAACAGACGCCTACGCCTGAATGGATTTGACCTTGACCCGGGTGAATTCCTGCCGGTGGCCTTGTTTTTTTCTGGAGTCCTTGCGGCGCAAAAAGCGAAAGACAATGATCTTCTTGTCCCGTCCATGCTCCAAAACTTCACAGGCCACGCTGGCCTCGGGCAGATAGGGCTGTCCAGCCTTGGCTTCGTTTTCGCCGCCCACCATCAAGACCTTGTCCAGGATCACGTCCGTGCCTGGTTCAGCTTGGATCCTGTCGACCTTGAGGCTCAATCCCTCTTCCATGCGGTATTGTTTGCCGCCAGATTCCACGATTGCATATCTCATTGTCATCCTCCCAAGTGCGAAAACGTTTCTTCTACGCGAAAAGTTTTCTTGACGTCAAGAGAGGGGATCCATTTTGTCAGGGTCCCGTCAAAGTCGTCTTTTCAGGCCGGCCATTCTGGTTTTTCGAGAGCCGTAAACTTCCTCGCTGCCTGCGTAAGGAAAAACCGATGCGTTCCGAAAACCATGATCATGTGGCATTATTGGCAGGCAGTTGTTTTTCCAACGCAGGGCATGCTCGGTCAGACAGTACATTCTCGAAAAATCAGCACGGCCGGCCTTCTCGCAAGCTACATACCATTTTTGCTGGTCCAAAAAGAAGACCTTGACCGTGCCCTGTCCATTTTGGATGAATTGATTTTCATGATTATTATGAACGGGTTTCGCCCAGGAGCATCAGGCCCTGGCCAGGATCAGCAGGGAAACCTCCGCGGCTCCGGCCTGAAGCAAGGCCTTGACCGCGGTTCGGGCCGTGGCCCCGGTGGTCAAAATATCGTCCACAAGCAGGATGGATCGCCCCTGAACCTCGTCTGGCCGGGCGAGAAATGCACCTTTTAAATTGTTCATGCGTTGGGATCGGGGCAAGGTATGCTGGGCCGGCGTCTCCCGGACACGAACCAAGGCTCGCGAACTGATGGCCGCCGAGGCATGGCCGGCAACTCCGTTGGCCAATTCCAGGCTTTGGTTGAACCCCCGGGCGCGCAGCTTGTCAGGGTGCAGAGGGATGGGAACGGTCAGATCAAAATGAGGAGCTTCGCGGCTTACAAGCGCAAACAGGAGCATTTCGCGCAAGATCAAGGCCAAACCCAGCTGTGACTGAAATTTGAATCGCAAAATCAAGTTTTTGAGCAATCCGTCATAGCAGCCGTAAAAAAAGACCTCGCGCCAGGGAGGGGGAGAGCGTCGGCAGTCCAGGCACAAGGAGACCTGTTCAGAGGATAAGCCGAACAGCAGACCGCAACGTGGACAATAGCCGCCCAACCTTGGTTTCAGAAGCGTTTTGCAGGCAGTGCACGTTCCGGGCAAAGCAAGGTCCAACCAAGACTGATCACCAGGGGCGGGGCATGCGCCGCAAACAGCGCAGCGTTGATGAAATCCAGGAAAAACGTGCTTTAGAAAATGGGTCAAGGGCCGCGGCAAAATGGCCATGGAGGTGCTCTCGGTCCGCTGTAGCGGAATCATTCAATACGGTCTTGTTGCCGGGTGCAGCGCCTTCCAGGCATGGGTTCCCGCAATGGTCAGGGACTCCACGGCGTCGTGATCGGCCTGCAGGTCCTCGGGCGCGTCCAATCCCCTGAAGGAGAACTGGTCTTGGATTGCAAAGTTAAAGGTCCAAAGAAAATATTTCAATGTGAGCATGGCGCCGTCGAACAGTTTTTTCCCCTGCTTTCGTCCGGCGACGAGGTTGATGACGGCCGGGCGCTGGGGGAGCTCGAGGAGGGCTTGGTCCTTTTTTTCGCGGCGCAGGTAGTAGCTTTGGCTGCGATCGATCCAGGCCTTGAATTGGGCCGGGAGATGGTAGAAGTAGATGGGCGCGGAGATGAACAGCAGCGGCGCGGAAAGAAGAACCTGGAACAGCGGCGCGCTTTGATCCATGTCCGTCAAGAAGCAGTCCCCATGGGGATCCTGCAGGCAGCGATGGCATCCCAGGCATGGGTGGATATTGAAATGACGCAGGAAATACAGACGGCACTTCCCGCCGGCCTGGCGAATCCCTGAACGGAAGCATTCCGCTGCATGGTCGCTGTTCCCGCCGGCCCGCGGGCTGCACGAAAACGCCGCGGGAACGCCGTAAATATCGTCCATGTACAAAGCGGGATCTTCTTCGGGAAACCTTGTGTTGGCCATGACCGTCGGTCTATCCGGTTGCTATTCTACAAAAAAAGGGTTGCCTGCCTGTTCCTCGGCAATGGTCGTGGCCGGGCCGTGACCCGGATAGACCCTGGTATCCGGGGGCAGGGCGAAAAGTTGAGAGCGGACGGTATCCAGCAGGGTTTCCAGGTCGCCGCCGAAAAAATCCGTCCTGCCGATGGAGCCGGCGAAAAGCACGTCGCCGACAAAGACCGCGGTCAGATCCGGGAAATAAAAGGACAGGCTCCCGGGGCTGTGACCAGGCGTGGGCAGAACCAGGCAGTCCAGGCCAATGAAGGACTGCCTGCCTTCACGCAGCGTCTGATAGGCAAAATCCTCCACCTTGGGCATGCCCATGTAGTTGCCGCGCCCAAGGCCGCTGGCCAAAAGCGGCACGTCTTTTTCCGGCACGAGGATGGGCGCTCCCGTTGCCTTGTGCAAGGCTTGGTTGCCGTACAGATGGTCAAAATGCAGATGCGTGTTCAGGATCATCCGGATCTGCGCATTCCGGGTTTGGGCTTGGCGGACAACCGGCTCTGGCGGGCCGCCCGGGTCGATGACCAGGGCGTCCTTATCGTTTGACACCAGGTAGCAATTGGTCTGCAAGGGCCCGAGTGCAAAGGCGTGAATGTCCGGCATTTCAGAAATCCTCCAGCAAGAGGTCGGCCAGGGGGCAGCGGGTGGAGGATCCCGAGTGGCCCGGATGGCCCAGGGCAATGAAAGCCATCAGGCGCAACAGTTCGGAATCCAGGTGCAGCATCTTGAGCACATCGGCTTCCTGGTTGATGATTTCTCCCAGCCAGACGCCGCCCAGGCCGAGTCCATGGATGGCCAGGAGCATGTTTTGGATGCAGGCGCCGGCGGCCTGATGATCCTTGACGTCATGGTACATTTCGGATTTTTTCAGAAAAACGCCGATCAGGGCCGCGGCTTGGCGCACCACATGGGAGTATTTTGTACAGCTTTGGAGGGCCTCTTTGCGCGGGTCGCTGTTTTGAAGCACCAGAAAACGCCAGGGCTGGTTGTTCAGGCCGCTGGGAGCCCAACGTCCCGCATCCAGGATGCGCCGCAAATCCTCGGTCGCCACGGGTTTGGAGGTGAATTCGCGGATGCTGCGGCGTTCCAAAATCGTTTGCAATATCGTGGGGTCAGGAGGCGGCATAATGTCCCTCGAACCTATTTTTTCCGGTTTTGTTGAATGCGGTGGGCCGTGAAGGCGCCGAGCAGCCCGCAACAGACGCCAAGAAAAAAAGACCTCGCCGGGTCCATGCCGAACCATACGGCCATCAATCCGATGGAACCGCCGATGATTGCCCCGCGAATCAGCGGGTGCAAGCCTTTGGGAGCGTTTTCGGTCATTTCACCACCCGTTTTTGACGACCACCCTACAGTCCCTGGCATACCCTGGCAAGAGCGATCGTTATCCTGCACGCGGGACGAGGACATTGCCGAGGGCGGCTATTCCGGCTATAGCAAACCAGTTTTTATTGACGAGCATTTCATGAACCATACCAATGAGAATCGCGGAGCCCCTGTCGCGTCATGCCCTGAGCAGTCTTCGGGGCACGGCGTCTCTCCTGAACGTATTCAGCGGCTTGTTCATTTCTTTTTCGAGGTGGGCATGTTGCGCAAGACCCCTCGATCCGGATACCAGTTTCTCGGTTCCGGCGGGGAAAATGTGGCCGAGCATTCCTTTCGGACAGCGGTCATCGGGTATGTGCTGGCTTCCCTGGCCGGAGCGGACGTATTCAGGACCGTGGGCATGGCCCTGTTTCACGATCTGCACGAGGCACGCATCGGCGACTTCAATTACGTCAACCGGATCTACAACAGCCGTGATTCCCTTCTGGCCCTGGAACATGCCTTGCAGGGCACCGGACTGGACGAGGTGTCGCAGTGGTGGCGGGAACTGGAGGCGGGTGAGAGCCTGGAGTCCCTTTTGGCGCATGACGCCGATCAGTTGGATTTGATCCTGAACCTGAAGCAGGAGCAGGACTTGGGCAACCCCTATGCCCGCAAATGGCTGGATTGCGCCCTGCCGAGGCTGCGTACGGATCTGGGCAGGGCGCTGGCGGAGATGACAGTCCGCACGGACCACACGGAGTGGTGGTTTTCCGGGCCGGACCCGTCCTGGTGGCGGGAAGGGCACAAGCCCGACAGGCCGGGCAGCGGTGAAATCACCGCAGGCTGTGTTGCCTCAAGAAATTCCGGCCGGGGCAGTGATTCATGACATGGGGGTGAACGCCGCCGCGGCGTTCGTGCTCCGGACTCGGCAAGACCGCCCACGGCCAAGAACATTGCGGCCTCTCAGCGACACGTTTTTTCGGGAAGCATGAACATGTCCAAACCACAAACGATTGCTTGGCTATGATGACCAATCTCGTGGCGGCGCTGGGCCGAGCTGTTCTCACCCTGCTCCGGGAGTCCGGGCGGATGATGCTCCTGCTTTTGGAAGCCTTGTCCTGGTTGGTCAGACCGCCCTGGCGATGGAGATTGTTTTTCAAGCAAATGGAGTTCATCGGCGTGAACTCCCTGTTCGTGGTGGCCTTGACCTCGCTGTTCACGGGCATGGTCCTGGCTTTGCAAACCTATTACGCGTTCCGGATGTTTTCCGCGGAAACCCTGGTCGGCGCCACCGTAGCCCTGTCCATGACCCGCGAGCTGGGTCCGGTGATCACGGCGTTGATGGTCACGGGCCGAGCCGGGTCGGCCATTGCCGCGGAGATCGGGACCATGCGGGTCACGGAGCAGGTGGACGCTCTGACAGTAATGGCCATCAATCCGGTGCAGTATCTGGTCTTGCCCAGAGTGGTGGCCGGGATCATCATGCTGCCTCTGCTCACGGCGGTCTCCGATTTTATCGGTGTAGTGGGCGGGTATCTTGTGGGCGTGAAGCTTCTGGGCATCCACGGCGGTTTGTTCATGAACAAGATCTACGAATACGTGGAGTTCAGCGATATTTACGACGGCCTTGTCAAGGCGGCCTGCTTCGGGCTGATTCTCACCCTGGTGGGAGCCTACAAGGGCTTTTACACCAGGGGCGGGGCCGAGGGCGTGGGCCGGGCCACGACCCAGTCCGTGGTGCTGTCCTCGGTGTTGATTCTGACCAGCGATTATGTGCTCACGGCCCTGATGATGTAAATGGTGAACAACCATGGAACCGATCATTGAACTGCGCAAGGTGCAAAAAAGCTTTGGACAGGAAAGGGTGCTGCGGTCGCTGGATCTCTCCATTCCCAAGGATTCCGTGAGCGTGATCATCGGCCGCAGCGGCGGAGGCAAGAGCGTCCTGATGAAGCACATCATCGGCCTGATGCGTCCGGATCAAGGACAGGTGCTCATCGAGGGCCAGGACATCTCCCGGCTGAATGAGCGGAACATCGCGCCGATTCGGCGCAAGTTCGGGATGCTCTTTCAGGAATCGGCCCTGTTCGATTCCATGACCGTGGAAGACAACGTGGCTTTTCCGCTGCTGGAGCACTCCCGGAAAAATCGGCGTGAGATCAGGGACATCGTGGAAACCAAGCTGGCTTCCGTGGGTCTCAAGAACATGGGCCATAAAATGCCCGCGGAGTTGTCCGGGGGCATGCGCAAACGGGTCGGGTTGGCCCGGGCCCTGGCCCTGGACCCGAAGATCGTGCTTTTTGACGAGCCCACATCCGGGTTGGATCCGGTCATGGCCGCGATCATCAACGAACTGATCGTGCGTACCCAGTCCGAGTTCCGGGCCACCTGCGTGGTCATCAGCCATGATATTCCCGCGGCCATGAGCACGGGACACAGACTGTTCATGCTTTTCGAGGGCAGGATCATCGCCGAGGGCACTCCCGGGGAAATTCAGGATTGGGACGATCCGGTGGTCCAGCAATTCATCCACGGCCGGGCCGAGGGCCCCATCGCCTGAAGCAATACATTGTCAATGACCGCATCCATTGGAGTACAGCCGTGAAATCCGGAGCCGAAATCAAGGTTGGCATCTTTGTCATCATCGCCTGCGCCATTCTGGCCTACATGACCCTGAAGGTCACCACGGGCGTGTTCATGCCCCGCGACACCTACGAGGTGGATGTCTTTTTCGACAACGTGACCGGCTTGAAAACCAATTCCCCGGTGGAAATCGCGGGCATCGAGGTCGGCCTGGTCCAGGCCATCCGGCTGGACGAGAACAAGGCCCGCGTGACCTTGTTGCTGCAGCCCAACGTCAAAATCAAGGCCGATGCCGCGGCCACCATCCGCACCCGGGGGGTGATGGGCGACAAGTTCGTGGAGATAGATCCGGGCACTGATGTTTTTCCGGTGATCGGCGACGGCGGCCGCATCGTGCATGGTGAAACCCCGGCGGATCTGGACGCCCTGTTTTCCAAAATCGGCGAGATCGCCGACGACATCCGGATCGTGGCCCGCAGCGCGGCCAATGTTTTCGGCGGCCCCCAGGGCGAGCAGGATATGCGTCTGGCCTTTGAAAGCCTGCGCGACGCGGCCGTTGGCCTGAACGCCATGGTCCAAAGCAACGCCCAGACCGTGGAATATATTGTGCATAATTTCAGGGATTTTTCAGCTGACTTGCGGGACATATCCGGTACGAACAAGGACGGCGTGGACAGGATCGTGGCCAACCTTGAAGCGGCGTCCCTGGAGTTGAAGCAGACGTTGGAGCAGGCCAACACCGTGCTTTCGCGGATCGAGAGCGGCGAAGGGCCTTTGGCCAAACTGGTCAACGATCCGGAGATGGGCAGGGATCTGCAGGAAACCATGGCCTCTCTGGAAAGCGTGTCCCGTAAAATCGACGAGGGCCAGGGCACCCTGGGACGGCTGATCAACGACGACACCACGGTGGATGAACTGGACAAGGCCCTGGAAGGGTTGAACAAGTATCTTTCCAAGCAGGAGCAGTTCAAAACCTCGGTGGATTTCAGCAGCGAGTACCTGGCCCGGCACGATGAGACTAAGTCCACCTTAACGTTGCGGCTCCAGCCTTCCGAGGACAAGTACTATCTGCTGTCCGTGGTGGACAGTCCCCAAGGCGTCCGGGAAAAAAAGGAAACCTTCCTCACGCGATGGGTCAATGGCCAACAGACGACCATTCGCGAAATCGAGGACAAGTATTATCGGAGCAAGATCAGTTTTTCCGCTCAGCTGGCCAAACGCTGGGACAATCTCGTGCTTCGCGGGGGACTGTTCGAGTCCACGGGCGGGGTGGGGCTGGATTATTACCTATGGGACGACCGGCTGCAGTTTCTGTTCGAGGCCTTTGACTTTGATCCGGACGACAACCCCCATCTCAAGGCCGGGGCCAAGGTTTTTTTCCTGAAGAATTTCTACGCCAGCATCGGCATGGACGACTTTGCCCGCAACGACCGCCAGTCGTTTTATGCCGGGCTGGGGTTTTACTTCACGGACGAGGAGTTGAAGTACCTGCTGACCAGCGCACCCATTCCAAGCAATTGAGGAATAGAGAGGCAGGCCATGGCGCGGAGACTATTTGACGAGGTAGTAGTCGATGGTGGAGACCACCCGGACGGTTTTTTCAATCTGCTTATGCTCCTGCAAGTCCGGGATGTCGTTCCTGCCCAGGATTTGAAAGACCCCCTGATTGGCCCGGCGAATATCCCCCAGTCTGCTGCCTGAATCAGTCGCGAACTGTTGGGCCGCCTCACGGGCGTTGAGCGTGGCTTCGGCGATCATCTCCGGCTTGACGTCATTGAGCGAGGTGAACAGATAGACCGGACCTCCCGGCCCGTATTCAGCACTGAGCACGACCCCGGCGTCCACCAGCTCGTTGACCCGCTGGCTGGCCTGGGCAATGGTGTCCACGTTCCCGGAGCGGGCGACCATGGTCTGAGCCAGAATGAAGCGTGATTCCACCGGTCCGGAACGATAGGCCTGGGCCATGACGTCCGTGACTTCCAGGGATTGAAGTTCAACGGCCTCCCTGGAAATGCCGTGCCGCAACAGGAATTCCACGACCTTTCGGGCGTCCGCGTCCAAGGAGGCGTGAACCTGGGTCAGGTCGTTGCCCGTGGCCACGAAGCGCATCGGCCAGATGGCCAGATCAGCCCGTACTGTCCGTTCCGCGACCCCCTTGACCGTGACGAATTTGTCGTCCAATCGACTGTGCACGAAACCTTGGCCGATGAACCAGCCGCACAGAGCCAGGCCTATGGTCAGCAGGACTGCCGCGAACAGGGTTTTCAGGGAGTCATTGTGCATGGGAATGGGCCCTCTGTTGACGAGCAGTGGTCAGTGAGCAGCAGGGCGATGCGACGGCATGAGCTGGCGGCATCATGGTGCGACCGCGCCTTTCACCCGCATCAGTGTTTCACGCCGCGTTGACTGCATCTCATTATTAACAAAAAGGAAAACATAAACAGGACAGGCAGTCAACTATACATGACGTCGAAAATCCGTCCTGTATTTTCGGCGTTTCGGCCAACGGAAAAGCGCGGTTTTCCGTTGGCCTCTCGACGATCCCACGATCGTCGGGGTGACGTCCTGTCACCCGCATACGCAAAGTCTTACTGACGTTGCGTAGAAGTCCCGTTCTTTCCCCAATTATTGGTTGGGTTGCAGGACGTCCTGCCGCAGTATTTTGATCTCAGCCCCGGCTTGCAAGGTTTCCATGAAGGCTTGGAGCAGTTCGCGCTGTCTGTTCTGGAGCAAGGACCGGCGCCACGTCTCCCGCTCCTGCAGCCATTGTTCCTCTGGCGGAGCGATGCGTTCCTTGAGTCTGGCCACGATAAAGGCATCCTGTGTCTGATAGGACGAGGGAAGCCATTCCCCGGGCTGGGCATTGAAGGCAGCCGACCCAAGTTCCGGATTGAATCCGACCTCGGGGATGAACCCTTGCCTTCCGAAAGGCGCACTTGTTGTCAGGGATTCTCGTGCAAAGGCCTGAGGATCGTTCGCGGCGATCAGCTCCAGGGTCTGTTGCGCTTTCTCGTTTGCAACTGCCTTGGCCTTGTCCAGCCTGAGCCGGGTGAGGATCCGTTCACGGACCTCTTCCAGGGGACGGACGGCTTCCGGCTCATGGCCGACTTTTTGGGCCAACAAATAGCCTTCCGGCAGGAGAATCGGGGTGTGGGTGATTTCCTGATCGTCCATGGCGAAGAGCTGGGCAATGGATTCCGGAGCAAGATCCAGTCCGTCAGGGGGATGGCCCAGGGAGAAATACTCGGTCTGGCGCACCGGCAGCTGCAGGCTTTGTCCGATTTCTTCCAGCGAAGCCCCCATGATGACCTGTTCCAATGCGTTGTCCAGGGTTTCACTGAGGGTTTCCAGGGCCTGTTCCTCCGCCAGATGCGCACGGATCGCCGGGGCGACCTCATCCAAGGGGATGGTTGCGTTCTCACGACGGTCCTGGACATGGATCAGATGCCAACCGAAAGCCGTGCGCACGGGGTCGCTGGTCTTGCCCGGCTGCAGGGTAAAGGCGGCCTCTTCAAAATCAGGTACCATCTCTCCCCGTCCAAACCAGCCCAGATCTCCGCCCTGGGTTGCACTGACATCCTCTGAATGTTCCCGGGCCAGATCCGCGAAGCTTTCTCCTTCGTGCAGGCGCAGCAACAAAGCTATCAGGCTCTCTCTGGCCGCGTTCGCCTCCGTCTCCGGAGCATCGGGATCGATTTTGATCAGGATATGGCTGGCCCTGACCTGTTCAGGCTTGGAGTATTCCTGGGCATTGGCCGCATAATAGTCAGCGATGTCCTCCTGCTTGACGTTTTCAGGCCGGGCCAGCACGGCCGGGCTGATCGTCAGGTGTTTGATCTTGATGCGCGCGGGTATTTTATAGGCATCCAGGTTGGCCTGGTAGTGGCTTTCAATGATTTCGTCGCTGATTGCAAACTGTTCCAGCTCATGGTTCCAGGGGAAGGAGAGATATTCGACGACCACCTGCTCCTGCGCATATCGAAAATAATCCCGCACTTCCTGTTCGGAAACATAGGTCGGCAGGACAATGAATTCCTGAAGCTTCTCCATGATCATGTCCAGGCGGAAATCCGACTCGAACTGGGCAGGCGTGAGATTGTGCGCGCGCAACACAGCGCGGTACCGTTCGGGATCGAATCGTTGATCCTGGTCGTGAAACGCCTGCAATTGCGTGATGCGCTGGCGCAGTTCATTTCCGGAAACATGAATGTTCAGGCGCTGCGCTTCCTGCTCCAGCAGGTGCGTGCCGACCATCTGTGCGAAGATCTGACCGCGCAGGTTCATGCGCTCCAATTCCTCGATGTTGATCCCCGGGTTCTCCCGGCGGAGGTTGTCCAGGGTCTGGCTGTAGACTTTTTGAAATTCCTCCAGCAGAAGCGGAGAACCATTGATCTCCGCGAGGATATTGCCCCGCTCGCTGCGGAAGCTGCCGACCCCCCAGAACACGAAGACAAGAATGATAATCCCGAAAATGACCTTCACGCCCCATGACTGGGCATTGCGGCGAATGGCGTCAAGCATTGGCGCTCCTTAAATATAATTGGTTTCCCGAGGAACGGTAAGCGAAAGAATGGGCTGTTGCGGTAAGCAATTGCCAGCAGAGCATGGGCCGGCAACAGGTGCAAAAACCAAGACAATCAACATTTTTCCGTTTGCCTGGCCTTGACCAGGTTGAGCAGGCCTCCGGCTTGAATAATCTCCAGTTCCTTGGCGGTCAAATCGCATCGGACGCGGATATCGCCGGAGTGTTCGTTTTGCATGCGCAGGTCGTGTCCAGCGGAAAGGGTTCGGGCGTCAAGGTGCATCCGATGGCCTGTGGTCATGCGGACATGGTCATCAGGATCGACAAACACCAAGGGCAGGATGCCGAAATTGATCAAGTTGGCTTTGTGGATGCGGGCGAAGGATTTGGCCAATACCATGCGCACGCCCAAATGGCGGGGACCCAGGGCGGCGTGCTCTCGGCTGGAGCCCTGTCCGTAATTTTCACCGGCAACAATGATTCCGGCTGCGACCTTGCGCGCCCGGGCGACGAATTCCGGGTCCACCCGGTTGAAGACAAAGTCGCTGATGGCCGGCAGATTGGAGCGCAGGGCTGTGACAGTCGCGCCTCCGGGCAGGATGTGGTCCGTGGTGATGTTGTCTCCCAGGGTGATCAAAATTTCCGCGTCCAAACGGTCCGGGAGCGGGGTGAAGTCTTCCAGGGGGACAATGTTCGGCCCGAACAAAATTTCCACGTCTTGGGCTTGCTTGGGTGAAAAGGGCATGGTGAACAGATGCCGAATGGACGGGGCGATGTCGGGCAGGACGGGTTTTCGCGGCGGATCGCCCCAGGCGGCCGGATCGGTGATCCGGCCGGCCAACGCCGCCTGGGCCGCCGCTGCCGGCCCGACCAGATAGACTCGACCATCCTGGGTGCCGCTACGGCCCTCGAAATTTCTGTTGAAGGTGCGCAAACTCACCCCGCAGGAAGGCGGAGAGCCGCCCATGCCGATGCACGGACCGCAGGCGCACTCCAACAGCCTGGCACCGCTGTCCAAAAGGTCGTTTATCAAGTTTTCCCGGTTCAACAGCTTGAGCACCTGTTTTGACCCCGGCGAGATGAGCAAGTCGGTGGTCGGCGCGATGTGGCGGTTTTGCAGGATCAGAGCCGTTGTTTTAAGGTCGCTGTAAGATGAATTGGTGCAGGAGCCGATGGCGACCTGATCCACTGGCAGGCCGTCCAATTGGCGCAGCGGCGCGACCAGATCGGGCATGTGCGGTTGGGCGACCATGGGCTCCACAAGGCCCAGGTCGATCTCAATGGTGTGCTCATAGGATGCATCAGGGTCGGCTGTCAGGGCAATGAAGTCCCCGGGCCTGCCCATGCTGGCCAAAAACTGCCGCGTTTGGTCGTCGCTGGGGAAAATCGAGGCCGTGGCGCCCAGCTCGGCGCCCATATTGGCGATGGTCGCCCGTTCAGGCACCGTCAGTGTTGCCGCTCCGGGTCCACAATATTCCAGGACCGCGCCAACGCCGCCCTTGACCGTGAGCAGTCCCAAAAGATGCAGAATAATGTCCTTGGCTCCGGCCCATCCTTGCAGACGGTTCTTCAGGAAGATCCTGAAAACCTTGGGCATGGGCAGGGTGTAAGGTTCGCCGGCCATGGCCAGGGCCACGGAGAGACCTCCCGCACCCATGGCCAGGCAACCCACGCCTCCGGCCGTGGGAGTATGGCTGTCCGAACCGATCAGGGTTTTGCCTGGCCGGGCAAAGTTTTCCAGGTGCAGTTGATGACAGATGCCCGTGCCCGGCGCTGAAAAAATGATTCCGTAGCGAGCCGCCACGGAGCGCAGAAAACGGTGATCGTCGGGGTTTTGAAAGCCCATTTGCAGGGTGTTGTGGTCCACATAGCTTACCGAAAGACCGGTGCGCACCCGGTCCAGGCCCATGGCCATCCACTGAAGGTAGGCCATGGTCCCGGTGGCGTCCTGGGTCAAGGTCTGGTCGATGCGCAGACCGATTTCCCGTCCTGGTTGCAGTTCGCCGTGCAGGAGATGGTCGCGGATAATTTTTTGGGTCAGGTTCAAGGCCATGAAATTCCCTCGCTTGCGTAATCTCAGGACAAGCCGACTTCGCGGATTCGGTTGATCTTGTTGCGGCGGACCTGCGCTTCCACCTCCAGGCGCAGTTTTTCCTGCTGCAGGGTGAATATTTCCTTGGCGAAAATTTTTCCTTGCGCAGGATCTTCCTCGAAAAGCAGTTGTTTGACGCGTTCGGCGCAGGCTGCTTTTTGACGCAAAAAGTCATGCAGTTCCGCTTCCAGGGCGGCGATGGTCTCAGAGGCGGATACGTCGGCTTTGTTTTTTCGGTTGGGCATCGGCGGTCTCGGGGGACGATGGTTCTGGTTTGGGTTTGGATTTTGAGAGCACTGTCTGAAAGACGTGCCAAAAACGCGGCCAATGGGTTGTCAGTTCGCCGGGATTGTTCAGGGTCAGCCCGGGATAAGCAAAGGAAAGCATGGCCAGAGCCATGCCCCATAACGCGGACGGGGCTTCCAGGTCCGGGGACGGGTCGGGGGATGCATGATTGTCAAACATGAAACGATGCCTTGGACCGTCGATTTCGCAGGTGCGTCCGGTGAAGCGCAGCAATCCGGTCATGACCTCGAGGTCTCGAAGATCCTGTGGACTGACAAGAGAGCTTTTCCCGGGTGCTCCAAGGGCCAGGATCACGGCCAGGGGCAGGGCTTCATCCAGATCGCGGACGTCGAGCACGACATCGGCGGGCCATTTTCCGGGCGTTGCCGTGACGGATCGTTGATCCATGGAAATCTCTAGCCCGCCGGCGCGCAAGATATCGATGTACCGATGGGCGTCAGGCGCGTCCTTGGGCCAGTATCCGAGAACCGTGATGGAGTGGCTGCTGAACCTGGACCATGCCAGGAGCAGGGCGCAAAGCGCCGGGTCCAGGGGGATTTCCGGCTGCTCCGGGATGACCGGCGGCGAGGGATGCACATGCAGGCCGTTGTCCAGTCGCGTAACGGGCACGGCGCTGGATTCCAGCGCTTGGATCAGGGTATTGAGATTTTGTCCGGCAACGAAATTCTCCGGCCACGTCAGGCGCAGTCCCTGGGGATAGAAAGGAGCCGCGGCCAGCAGAGCCCAGGGCAATTCCCAGGGCAAGTCCGGGGAGAGGCGAACGCTGTGCGCCTGGCCGCCGGACTCCAGCCGCGCGGGCAGGCCCGGAGCATGGGGGTTGAGCTGGTGCAGGCGGGCGCCCAACTGAGTGCAAATGTTTTCCCAGGGCTTCAGGCTGAGCATGTTCAGTTCGCCGGAACCGCTGAACTTGACCACTCCAGGGCGTCCCATGGCCAGTGCGAGCATCAGGGCCAGTGTGGTTCGGTGCTGGCCGAGGTGAATGGTTTTTTGTTCCAGTTCCAGACCTCCAGCCCTCCGCTGCCGGTGAACGACTGCTTCACTGTCCCAGGAAAGACCCGCTCCGAGCTGATTCATTGCCTTGATCAACTCGATCAGGCCGTCATTAAGGGCCGGCCGGCGCAGTGTGCTTTGCATGTTGCCCGCGGCGGCCCAAAAGGTGAAAATCAATGACAAGCGGACATCGGAAGGGCCGTGCAGATGAATAGGGCTGGCCGCTGCGGGGCGCAAGATCCAGGCTTTCCGTTCAGGGGCTCCTTCTTGGTCGGCCAGGGCATAGGCCAGGCTGTTGGTTTGGGCCAGAAAGGCGCGCCAATGCCTGTGCGGGCCGAAACTTCCGCTGGACAGGGCACTTTCCCAGGTTTTCCAAAGGGTTTTTTCAAGCTCCGGATCCGCTCCCGGCTTTCTGCCCCGCCGTCTGCGGGCCGTGATTTCACCGAGAAGCTCGGTTCTGCGCAACACGGTCTCGGCAAATTGTTTTTCTTCCTGAAGAAGACGCTTTTCCAGGGATATTGCCTCACGGGCGGAAAAAGCAGCCGGGTGGGTACGTTCGGTTTTCATGGAGGGCCTCATCTGTGCAAAGGGAATTATATATCCGCATTCTTTGACGGAGACAAGCCGATAACATGTCGCCCTTTGACCGGAAAAGAACGGTTTTCCGGGGGGTTGTCAAATGCCGGCCAAGACTGAAGAACTTGAGCGGTGAAAATGTGGCCGGAATTTTATAAAAGGGTTGAATTTTTTTTGTTCATGAACTATTTTCAAATTTCCATGTTCGAACATATCCTCCTGTCCAGCATACACGGCATGTTTTATTTTATGAGGACATTGCCTTGCAGATATTTCTCCTCAAGCCGAATGTGGCCTCCCGGCGCACGAACGGCCTGGGGGGTTGGATGACGTTTTGTCCAGGGCGACCGCTCAAAAACGAAATTGCCGTGCATGAGCTTATTGCACGTCGGTTTCTTTAGCATACAGATTTATTTGTCGGATTTTTTTCAAAGCCGATGGTCTGGACTCGTTTTTTGTCCATGTGTTGACAAGTAAATAGTCGCTTGTTAAATTATGCACAAGCTATCTCGCTTTGGGAAAATGCGGCTTGCCGCTCATGCGGTTCCGGACGTGCATCCAAAACAGCGATGGACATCTTTAACCCATTACGGAAAAAGGAGAAAACACAATGGCTGGATTGGTCCCACCCCATGGTGGAAAAGGTTTGACCGAGTGCCTGTTGCAGGGCGCTGAACTTGAGGCGGAAAAGAAAAAAGCCCAGGGCCTGAAAAAGATCGAACTGGCCCCGCGTGAAAAGGGCGACGTATTGATGATGGGCATCGGCGCTTTCAGCCCGCTGACCGGGTTCATGAAAAAGGCCGACTGGAAGGGTGTTTGCGAGAAGATGCTGCTTTCGGACGGAACGTTCTGGCCCATCCCGGTAACCATGTCCGTGTCCCAGGAAGACGCCGCCGCGATCAAGGAAGGCGACGAGATCGCCTTGTACGATTCCAAGTACGACGAGATCCTGGCGACCATGAAGGTTGAGGAAAAGTACGAACTCAGCGAGGCTGAAAAGAAGTTCGAGTGCGAAAAAGTCTTCATGGGCGAGGGCACCAAGACCCCTGAGGATTTCTGGAAGTTGCACGGCGAGGATCCGCACCCGGGCGTGAACATGGTCCTGGCCCAGAAGCCCGTGAATCTGGCCGGCTCCATCAAAGTGCTCTCCGAGAGCCACTACCCCAAGACATACGCCGGCGTGTACATGCGCCCCTCCCAGTCCCGCAAGATTTTCGAAGAGCGAGGCTGGAAGCGTGTGGCCGCCCTGCAGTTGCGCAACCCCATGCACCGCTCCCACGAATTTTTGGCCAAGATCGCGGTGGAAGTCTGCGACGGCGTGTTCATCCACTCCCTGGTGGGCAATCTGAAGCCCGGCGACATTCCCGCGGAATGGCGCGTCAAATGCATCAATACCTTGATTGAAAAGTATTTCGTGGAAAAGAACGTGGTGCATGGCGGTTATCCCATGGACATGCGTTATGCCGGTCCGCGGGAGGCTTTGCTGCACGCCACGTTCCGCCAGAATTTCGGCATTTCCGACATGATCATCGGCCGTGACCACGCCGGCGTGGGCGACTACTACGGGATGTTCGAGGCCCAGAACATTTTTGACAAGATCCCCTATGCCACGGAAGCCTGCCCCAAGCCCGGACAGGCCCTGGTCTGCAAGCCGATGAAAATCGACTGGACCTTCTACTGCTTCAAGTGCGACGGCATGGCCTCCCTGCGGACCTGCCCTCACTCCAAGGAGGACCGGGTCATCCTGAGCGGCACCAAGCTGCGCAAGCTGCTCTCCGAGGGCGGCGAGGTGCCGGATCACTTCGGTCGTGACGAGATTTTGACCATTCTGCGCGAGTACTACGCCAGCCTGACCGAGAAGGTCGAGATCAAGATGCACAAGGCCGCCGAAGGTTGATTGAGGTTTTGTCTGCAGTCCGGGGAGGCATGGTCTCCCCGGCTGCTCAGTTGGGATTGGTTGATTTTAACACTACAACATTGAGGAGGATGCATTATGCCTACTTTTGTCAATCCGGAGAAGTGTGACGGTTGCAAGGGTGGTGAAAAGACAGCATGTATGTACATCTGTCCCAACGACCTGATGATCCTGGATCCCCAGGAGATGAAGGCGTTCAACCAGGAACCCGATGCCTGCTGGGAATGCTATTCCTGCGTGAAGATCTGCCCCCAGGGCGCCATTGAAGCCCGCCCCTACGCCGACTTCGCGCCCATGGGCGGTTCCAGCATTCCGCTGCGCAGCGGCGACTCCATCATGTGGACCATCAAGTTCCGCAACGGCAACATCAAGCGGTTCAAGTTCCCCATCCGGACCACGGCCGAAGGTTCCATCAATCCTTATGAAGGCAAGCCCGCTCCCGGCGACCTGGAAAACGAGCTGCTGTTCACCGAGACCGAGCTGAAGAAGCCTGCGGAAGTTTTGAACAAGAAGGTTGAATTCGGCAACGCCGACTACACCCAGTGCTGGATCGAGCCGGCGTGCGGCGCCTAGTTGCATCTGCTATTTTTTGAACATCAACTCCAAATACATAGAGGAGGATTCGCATGACAACAATTCCTTCAAAGATAGCCCCCCAAGGGGTGCCGATTGCCGAACCGGAAGTCGTTGAAATCGAGAAAGACATCCTGATTGTCGGCGGCGGCATGGGCGCCTGCGGCGCGGCCGTTGAGGTCAAACCCTGGGCCGACAAGCACGGCGTGAGCTACCTGATGCTGGACAAGGCCGCCCTGGAGCGCTCCGGCGCGGTGGCCCAGGGTCTGTCCGCCATCAACACCTATCTGGGCGACAACACCCCGGACGACTACGTGCGCATGGTCCGCACCGACCTGATGGGCGTGGTCCGCGAAGACCTGATCTTCAACCTGGGCTGCCATGTGGACGATTCCGTGCATCTGTTCGAGGAATGGGGCCTGCCCTGCTGGGTCAAGGAAGGCGACCACAACCTGGACGGCGCCGCGGCCAAGGCCAAGGGCCTGTCCCTGCGCACCGGCGCCAAGCCGGTCCGTTCCGGCAAATGGCAGATCATGATCAACGGCGAATCCTACAAGGTCCTGGTGGCCGAGGCCGCCAAGAATGCCATTGGCCAGGACAACTACATCGAACGTTGTTTCGTGGTCAAACTGCTCCTGGACGCCAACACCCCCAACCGGATCGCCGGTGCCGTGGGCTTTGACCTGCGCTCGAACAAGGTCTATATTTTCAAGTGCAATGCCATGCTCGTGGCCTGCGGCGGCGCGGTGAACATCTATCGTCCGCGCTCCGTGGGCGAGGGCAAGGGCCGCGCCTGGTATCCGGTGTGGAACGCCGGTTCCACCTACGCCCTGTGCGCCCAGGTCGGCGCCGAGATGACCATGATGGAAAACCGGTTCTGCCCGGCCCGCTTCAAGGACGGCTACGGTCCGGTCGGCGCTTGGTTCCTGCTGTTCAAGGCCAAGGCCGTCAACGCCTTTGGCGAGGACTACTGCGTGACCAACGAGGCCTTGCTCACTGAATACCGTGAGAAGGGCTATGCCAAGGGCCACGTCATCCCCACCTGCCTGCGCAACCACATGCAGATGGAAGAATACCGCAACGGCCGCGGTCCGATCTACATGGACACCGCCACGGCCCTGCAGACCACCTTCGCCACCCTGGACAAGAAGCAGCAGAAGCATCTTGAGGCCGAGGCCTGGGAAGATTTCCTGGACATGTGCGTGGGCCAGGCCAACCTGTGGGCCTGTCTGAACATCGAGCCGGAGAAGATCGGCTCCGAGATCATGCCCACCGAGCCTTACCTGCTGGGTTCCCATTCCGGGTGTTGCGGCATCTGGGTCTCCGGTCCTGACCTGGACTGGGTGCCTGACGATTACAAAGTCAAGGCCGACAACGGCAAGGTCTACAACCGCATGACCACGGTCAACGGCCTGTTCACCTGCGCTGACGGCGTCGGCGCGTCCGGCCACAAGTTCTCCTCCGGCGCCCACGCCGAGGGCCGCATCGCCGGCAAGCAGCTGGTGCGCTGGTGCGTGGACCACAAGGACTTCAAGCCCGCGCTCAAGGAAACCTCCGAAGAGCTGAAGAAAATGATCTACGCCCCGTACTACACCTACGAGGCCGGCAAGTCCGCGTCCACCGATCCGGTGGTCAACCCGATGTACATCTCCCCGCGCAACTTCATGGACCGTCTGATGAAGTGCACGGACGAATACGGCGCCGGGACCTCCACCTACTACACCACATCCGCCAAAATGCTGGAAACCGGCATGCATTTGCTGGACCTGCTGGAAGAGGATTCCCGCAAGCTGGCGGCCCGCGATCTGCACGAACTGCTGCGTTGCTGGGAGCAGTACCACCGCCTGTGGACCGTGCGCCTGCATATGCAGCACATCCAGTTCCGCACGGAAACCCGTTACCCCGGCTTCTACTACCGGGCCGACTTCCCGCATCTGAACGACGATGAGTGGAAGTGCTTCACCAACTCCAAGTATGATCCGAAGGAGAAGAAGACCACCTTCTTCAAGAAACCCTACATTCAGATCATTCCGTAGCCTGTAACGGTTGCGAGCTGCGGGCCGAAAGGCCCGCAGCTTTCTTTTGTCGATGCCAACGCCTGAAGTGATCAGCATCCGCAGGTTTTGAGGAGTATGATTCGCGGTTGCAATCCACAGTATTTTTAGCATATACATATTCTCGTAATTTAACATATTGCTATTATTTCGGCATCACCTGCGACAGAAGTTCAGGCATGATGAGGATATTGTCTAAGACTCGGCTGAAGGTAGGTCTTTCGAGGGGCGTACTCGCAACCGAGGTTTAGGCCATTCCATGGACCTGGGGCCCAATGTCAGGAAAACTGTACGGAGGAAATAATGGAACATTCAGGAATACTTGTCGTAGGGGGCGGCTTCAGCGGAATTACCGCCGCGTTGGAAGCCGCTGAAGTCGGGCATGAGGTGTATATTGTCGAGAAAAATTCTTATCTGGGAGGGCGCGTTTCCCAGTTAAATCAATATTTTCCAAAGCTTTGTCCACCTTCTTGCGGGCTGGAGATCAATTATCAGCGCATCAAAAACAACCCGCTGGTCAAGTACTTCACCATGGCCGAAGTGGTTTCCATTGCCGGCAAGCCTGGTGAATACACCGCCAAGATCAAGATCAGCCCCAGGTATGTCAATACCAACTGTACCGCCTGCGACAAATGCACCCAGGCCTGTCCGGTGGAAACCGACTCGGAATTCGATTTCGGGCTCCGCAAGAGAAAGGCCATTTATCGCCCCCATCTGAACTCTTTTCCCCTGCGTTATGTCATTGATCCGGCGGTTTGTCTGGGGAAAACATGTTCCAAATGCGTCGAAGCCTGTCCATACAACGCGGTGGAACTTGAGGAACAGCCCAAGGAGATCACTTTGAGCGTGGGTGCGGTGATTTGGGCCACGGGATGGAAGCCTTATGATCTTGGCAAGCTGGAAATACTCGGCTCCGGGAAGGTCAAGAACGCCATTTCCAACATGCAAATGGAACGCCTGGCCAGTCCCAGCGGTCCGACCAACGGCAAGATTGTCCGGCCTTCGGACGGCAAGGAACCGCAACGCATCGGCTTTGTGCAGTGCGCGGGATCCAGGGACGAATCCCATCTTTCCTATTGCTCCTACATCTGCTGCATGGCCTCGCTCAAGCAGGTGACCTACCTGCGCGCGCAATATCCGGACGCGCAAATCGTGATCTACTATATCGATCTGCGCACCCCGGGGCGTTATGATAAATTTCTGCAAAAAATCCGTGAGGACGAGAATGTCCTGATGGTCAAGGGCAAGGTGGCCAAGGTTGAAGAGGACGGCGCCACCGGCGATGTGCTGGTCACTGCCGAGGACATCATCCACGGTCTGAAAAAGGAAGAGCGCTTCGATATGGTGGTTCTGGCCACGGGCATGCAGCCGAACATGGCCGGGCAAGCCCTGCCCATGGAAATGCAACTGGATGAGGAAGGCTTTTGCATCTCCCAGGAAGATGGTTTCAGCGCCGTGGGGTGCGCAAAAATGCCTTTGGATGTCATGCGTTCGGCTCAAACCGCGACCGGTGCGGCGCTGAAAGCAATTCAAACCGTGGTAGGGAGGTAAACAATGTCCAATAAAATCGGTGTGTATATATGCGAAGGATGCGACATTGGCCCTCAGCTCAACGCCGGGCAATTGGCTGAATTCGTACAGAGCGAATACGGCGGAACCTGCCCGGTGGTGAAAACCGCGCCGGTGCTTTGCAGCCAGGAAGGCAAAGCCATGATCCAGGCGGATGTGGACGCCGAGGCCGTGGACAGGGTCGTGGTGTGCGCGTGCTCGCCCCGGGTCAAGTGGGACGTCTTCCGCTTCGGCGACAAGGCCGTGGTGGAGCGGGTCAACCTGCGCGAACAGTGCGCCTGGTCCTACACACGGCCCGAGACTGATGAAACTGCGGAGGGCGAGGTTCCAGAAACCCTGCGGATGATGGCCCAGGACTATATCCGGATGGGCATCGTCAAGTCCCAGAAATACCAGAAGGCAGAGGCTGAAATCCCTGAAGTGACCAAGACGATACTCGTGCTCGGCGGAGGGAACACCGGTCTGACTGCGGCCCTGGGCGGGGCGAAACTCGGCTACGACGTGGTGCTGGTGGAAAAAGAGGCCCAGCTGGGGGGCTTTGCCGCCAAAATGTACAAGCAGGTTCCCTATTCATACCCTTACACCCAGGCCGTAACGCCGGACGTGGATCAAAAAATCAACGCGGTCACGGCCCATGAAAAGATCCGGGTGCTTACCAACGCCACCCTGGAGAAGCTGGAAGGCGCTCCCGGCATGTACACCGCGGTGGTCAAGAACGGCAACGGGGAAGAAAACATCCCCGTGGGCTCGGTGGTTCTGGCCACCGGATGGAAGCCGTTCGATCCCACGGCACGGGTCGTTGTGGCTGACCAGACTGCTTGCGAGGCCCAGGACAGCGAGGCCGTGGTGGAAACGCCGGCCGTGGAAAAGGGAGAAAATGTCCTCGAACCTTTGGGATACGGAAAATTCACCAACGTGATCACCAACGTGGACATGGAACTGATGGCCAAGAAGGGCGATCTGCTGCGGCCCTCGGACGGACGGCCCGTCCAGTCCGTCGCCTTTATTCAGTGCGCTGGTCAGCGTTCCTCGGAAGAGGGGCATTTGCCCTATTGTTCCTCGGTGTGCTGCATGGTTTCCCTGAAGCAGGCCGGCTATTTGCGCGAAAAGAACGAGAACGGCAAGGCGTTCATTATCTACAAGGACATGATCGTTCCCGGCGTGCAGGAGCTTTATTACAAGGCGGCCCAGGACGACCCGGGCATTTTCCTGACCAAGGGCGAGGTGGCCGAGGTGGCCGAGGATGGCGACGGCGGGATCATCGTCACGGCCAAGGACACCCTGCTGGGAGAGGATATCGAGATCAAGGTGGACTTACTGGTGCTGGCCACGGGCATGGTCCCGACAACCCTGGCCGACCCCGTCGTCAACCTGTCCTATCGGCAAGGCCCGGCGTTTCCGGACCTGCAGCTGTTCAACGGTTTTGCCGATTCCAACTATATCTGCTTCCCCTATGAAACCAGGAGGACCGGCATCTATTCCGCCGGGTGCGTGCATCAACCCATGCTCATGGGCGCGGCCGAGGACGATGCGGCCGGTGCCGTGCTCAAGGCGATCCAGTGCCTGGAATCCATCAACCGGGGCATGGCGGTTCATCCCCGCTCCGGCGACATTTCCTTCCCCAAGTTCAACATGGTCCGGTGCACGCAGTGCAAACGCTGCACCGAGGAATGTCCGTTCGGGGCCCTGGACGACGACGAGAAGGGCACGCCCAAGCCCAACCCGACCCGTTGCCGCCGTTGCGGTACCTGCATGGGGGCCTGCCCGGAACGCGTCATCTCTTTTGACGAGTACAACGTGGACATGATCGCCTCCATGATCAAGGAAAACGAGGTCCCGGACGATATCGACGAAGGCGGTCCCCGGGTCATTGTCTTCGTCTGCGAGAACGATGCCTATCCCGCCTTGGACATGGCTGCTTTCCAGGGCAAGAAATGGTCCCCCTACGTAAGGTTTATCCCGGTGCGCTGCTTGGGCTCGATCAATACGATCTGGATTGCGGACGCCATGTCCAAGGGCATTGACGGCGTGCTGTTGCTCGGCTGCAAGTACGGCGACGACTACCAGTGCCACTTTGCCAAGGGCAGCGAACTGTGCAACAGGCGCATGGAAAACATCGCCGAAACCCTGGGACGGTTGCAGCTGGAGCCGGAGCGCGTCCAGCAAAAGCAGGTGGCCATTGACGACTACGACCTGATCCCGCAGATGATTGAGGAATTCATGAACCACATCATCGACGACATCGGCGCAAACCCATACAAAGGCTTCTAGGAGGAGACCAACGATGGCCCAAACCAACCGCATCGAACCCGACTTGCAGTTTATCAGAGATTTGCAGGCCGCGGGCGGAGAATCGCTGAAGAAATGTTATCAATGCGCCACATGTTCGGTGGTCTGCCCCCTTTCCCCTGAACAGAACCCCTATCCGCGCAAGGAAATGATCTGGGCCCAATGGGGTCTGAAGGACAAGCTGGTAGGTGACCTGGACATGTGGCTTTGCCACAATTGTGGACAGTGTTCCGAGCAGTGTCCGCGAGGGGCGAAACCAGCAGATCTGATGGCGGCCATGCGCAACATGGCCTATCAAAATATCGCCCAGCCCGCTATCATGGGCAAGCTGATGAGCGCTCCCAAGTATCTGCCGGTGCTTGTGGCTATTCCAGCCGTGATTTTTTTGGTCGTTTGGTTCATTACCGCCGGTTTTGGCACTCCGGTGGACGAAAACGGCAATGTTTTATGGCGGCTGGTTTTTCCGCAGACTGCGTTTATTGATCCGCTTTTTGCCTTGACGGCCATTGCCGTGGCCTTGATTTTCGCCCGCGGAGTCCTGAACCTGATCAAGACTTTTAACGATTCTCCCCAGGCCCCTGTGGGCGGAGTGCCTGTGATGGACGTGCTCAAGTCCACGTGGCAAGTGATCAAGGATGAAATCCTGACTCATGCCAAGTTCAAAAGCTGCGGGGGGGACAATACGGACCGGTATTACGGGCACATGGGCATTTTCTTCGGGTTCATCGCCTTGTTCATCGTCACCGCCTATGTGGGCGCGGCCTACTGGCTAGGCGTCTTTACCGGCCTGGATTTGAAAACGCCCATGAGTTTGTGGAATCCGTTCAAGATTCTGGCCAACGTGGCCACCATCGGCTTGATCATCGGACTGGTGCTGGTGACCAAGCGTCGCTTGAACCTGGATGACGCCAAATTCAAGTCCTGCTATTATGACTGGTACCTGCTTGGAGTGATCTGGGTGGTCGTGCTTACCGGGATGTTCAGCCAGTTGCTACGGCTGGCCAATGTGCCCGGTATCGCGTATCCTGTGTATTTCCTGCATCTTGTGAGCATTTTTATGCTTTTTGCCTATCTGCCCTGGTCCAAACTGGCCCACTTGGTATATCGGACAATAGCCCTGGGTTATGCCAGGAAAGTGGGCAGGGAGCCGAAGCCGCAAGTCTAGCTGGCAAATAAAGTCTTACCCAAAAAACCAGGGCCTAGGCCCTGGTTTTTTGCGTTTGCAGGACCACTTGTCAATCAGGAAGTGAAAGGATATTAATATATGTTTTGACAAATTCACCAAGGAGCAAGTCAATGAAAAAAGACATTCATCCTGAAACACAAAAAAAGACCATCCGGTGTGCATGCGGTTATGAAAGCGAGGCGTTGACAACGCAACGCGGGGATATCCATGTGGAAATTTGTTCCAATTGCCATCCTTTCTATACCGGGAAGCAGAAATTCGTGGATACGGCCGGCAGGATTGACAGGTTTCAAAAGAAATATGCCGGATTTCGCGGTAATTCCTCAACAAGCGCGTAAGCGGCACGTACTTCCATGATGCCTGATTGCTCCGGGCTGCGGCTAAGGAGCGCCAAGGCGCATGTGTGGCGGCGGCCTTCAAGGCAAGAGGCCGCCTTTTCCATTTTTCCAGGACCAATTCCTCATGTTCGCGAAGCTTGAAAGCCTTGAGGCCAAATATCAGGAACTGGAGCGGGAACTCAGTTCCCCAGGGATCTTTGATGATCAGCATCGCTACAGACAGCTGACCAAAAAGCATGCCGAGCTGGGCGAAATCGTCGCGGCCTTCAGGGACTTCAAGATTACTGCTGCAGCCATGGAGTCCAACAAGGAATTGTTGGCTGATTTTGACCCGGAGATTCGGGAACTGGCTTGTTTGGAAGCCCAAACCCTGGAAGAACGCCTGGACGGTCTTGAAAAACAATTGCAGGTCCTGCTTTTGCCCAGGGATCCCATGGATGAAAAGAACGTCATCCTTGAAATCCGGGCCGGAACGGGAGGAGAGGAAGCCGCTCTTTTTGCCGCTGACTTGTTTCGCATGTACATGCGCTATGCGGAGCGCCATGGTCTGCGCAGTGAATTGATCCAGGCCAGCGAGAGCGGTACCGGCGGTTTCAAGGAAGTCATCGCCTCCATTTCCGGAGACAGGGCATACAGCCGTCTCAAGCATGAATCCGGCGTGCACAGAGTGCAGCGGGTTCCGGCCACCGAATCCCAAGGCCGGATCCATACCTCGGCCGTGACCGTGGCTGTTTTGCCCGAGGCCGAGGAAGTGGATGTGCACATTGATCCCGGTGAGGTCAGGATCGACGTCTACCGGTCCTCGGGGCCTGGCGGGCAGAGCGTGAACACGACGGATTCAGCCGTTCGAGTTACGCATCTGCCTACAGGCATCGTTGTTATCTGCCAGGATGAGAAATCCCAGCATAAGAACCGGGCCAAGGCCATGAAGGTCTTGCGATCCCGTCTGTTGAAGCAGAAGCAGGACGAACAGAAGCAGAGCTACGACCAGAACCGCAAAAGCCAGGTGGGCAGCGGTGATCGATCTGAACGCATCCGCACCTATAATTTCCCCCAGGGCCGGATCACGGACCATCGCATCAATTTGACCCTCTACCGTCTGGAATCCGTTCTTGAAGGCGAGATGGATGAACTTGTGGACGCCCTGGTGCAGCATTATCAAACAGAAGCCCTGCAGGCGGAATCAGCCGAGGCTGATTATTGAGGCATGCTGCCCGGACCGCTTTATCTTCGCGACATTCTCGGCAAAAGTGCAGCGTACCTGGAGCAGAGAGGAATCGACGCACCCAGGTTGAGCGCAGAATTAATGGTGGCGCACGCCTTGGACATGGAGCGGCTCGGCCTCTACCTGGACCTGGATCGGCCCTTAACGGAACAGGAACTGTCCCGCATCCGGCCTTTGCTGGCGCGACGCGGCCAAGGCGAGCCCGTGGCCTATATCCTGGGCCGCAAGGAATTTTACGGTTTGGAATTCCTTGTGACCAAAGATGTCCTGATTCCTCGTCCGGAAACCGAATTGGGCGTTGACTTGGCGCGTGGGCTTTTCAGTCCAAAGAGCCCTTTGCTGTTCGCGGATGTGGGTACGGGCAGCGGAGCTCTGGCAGTCGCCCTGCTGATCCATTTCCCCAACTCGCGTTGTCTCGCTTCGGACAAGAGTCTTCGCGCCTTGAGGGTGGCTCAAGTGAATTTCAAATCTCATGGGGTTGCTTCCCGTCTCCTGATGACGCAGGCCGATCTCCTGCCGCATCTTGCCGCCGGATCCCTGGACCTGATCGTGGCCAATCTGCCGTATCTGAGTGAAGCCGAACATGCGGCGATCAACCATGAGGTGGCTGAATTTGAGCCCAAAGAGGCGCTCGTGGGCGGCCCATGCGGACATGAACTCTTTGAGCCGTTGCTGGGGCAGGCCATGACGACCCTGAAGCCGGGAGGCCATCTGCTTCTGGAGACAGGCTATTCCCAGAGCCAGTCGCTGGCAGGAAAGATCCACATCGGTTCCTCGGGCTGGCGGGACATTCAGGTTTTTCAGGATTATGCCGGATTGGACAGGTACGTACATGCGTGCTGGTCGCCGGTGGAGAAAAAACAACAACATGGTTTGCGAAAACACAGATCCTTGATCTCCTGAAATAAATGAAAGCTAATGATTCAAATGAATTGTGATTATTCAAGCCAGCGGTACACTTTTTGCTTTCAGATGGCTTAACCGAGGAGAGAATATGGCATTACAAAAAACCATCAAACGCCCCATCCAGTGTTCCGGCATAGGCTTGCACAAAGGCCGGAAGGTGCGGTTGGTGCTACGCCCCGCAGCTGAAGACACGGGTTTGGTTTTTGCCCTGCATGGTCAGGACGGGGTGCGTTTTTTCAAGCCTTCACCGGATGCCGTGGTGGATACGGCCATGGCCACGACCCTGGGCTTCGGATCTCGTCGTTTGGCCACGGTGGAGCACTTACTGGCCGCGATTCGTGGGCTGGAAATCGATAATTTGCATATCGAGGTTGACGGAGATGAAGTGCCCATCATGGACGGCAGTTCCGGGTCGTTTATTTTTTTGCTGCGCGCAGCGGGCTTTAGGCGTCAGAACAAGCCGCGCCGGATGTTGACCCTGAAAAAGCCCATCAATTTTCAGCAGAATGGGAAATGGATCAAGGCCAGGCCTTCCGACCGTTTGACCGTGGATTACACCATCAATTTTGATCATCCCCTGGTTGGGACGCAAAGAATTTTTGTGGATTGTTCACCGGAGAATTTTACACGGCAGGTGGCCAAGGCCCGGACCTTCGGCTTCATGCGCGAGGTGGAATACCTGCGCCGCAACGGCTTGGCTCTGGGAGGCTCCCTGGACAACGCCGTGGTGATGGACGAATATGGTGTGATCAACCCCGAGGGACTGCGTTTCCCTGACGAATTTGTGCGCCACAAGGTACTGGATTTCATCGGTGATCTTACGGTCCTTGGATTACCCATGACCGGAGATTTCGAGGTGCATTGCTCCGGACATGCCCTGAACAATGCCTTTGTGCGCTATTTGATGGACAATCGCGAGACATATTTGGAGCTGGATGTTTCCGGTTCCCGGCTTTCGCCGGAAGAGGCGTTCTCGCCGGTATTTGCTCCTGTTCCGGCCTGGAATTAACTGACGAGCACCCCTGCATACCCCACCACCTGGGAGTAGTCCCCGCTTTCTTCCCCTGAATGTCCATAACGGGCCAGGCGTGCCTTGGTCGCTCCCTGGGCATTGGCTATGGTCAGTCCCATGGTCATGGGCAATACGCCGCACATGCTGATGTTTTTCGTCCGGACCGTCTTGAGCAGGGTTTCCGGATCCAGGTTCAATATGGCTTCGAGGGCCTGACTGTCCCTAGCCTCGGCTTCCTTTGCGGAAACGAAGTGGCTCATGTCTGAACTAACGACAATCAGCACGGGCTTGCGCCATTTTTTGAGTACCGCAGCCAGGCGGTGCGCCGTGGTGAACAGTACCTCCTCTTGATGTTCGGACACAGCCAGGGGCACGATTTTCGTTTTCGGTTCTTTTGCCCAGAGAAAGGGCAGAATCACCTCCAGAGAGTGTTCGTGCATATGGGCATGAATGTCGGGCTGGATATCCGGGATATTTTCGAGAATCATGCGGGAAAGGGCCTCGTCCACGGTCATGTGGGCGCCGGGGAGCAGCCAGCGCCCGGCGGGCCATAGGGAGAGCCGTGCTCCGAGACCGGTGTGGTTCGGTCCCAGCAGCAAAACTGTTTCCGGAAGGACGATGCCGGACAGGGTTTCACCGGCAATGGCCCCCGAGTAAATGTACCCCGCATGGGGAACCATGGCCAACAGGGCTGGTTTCTGGGGGTGTTTGGTGTCGAGATACTGGCGAACCATGGGCTCCCACTGCGCTTTCACTCCGGGATAGAATTTTCCGGCAACGACTGGCGATCTATCCATGCGACCCTCCTTGTTTTTTAACAGAGAACAGCTAAAGCATATTCCGAATAAACCCTGTTTGTCATCCTGCCTGGCCTCCTGTTCATCAGAGCGTTTTATTGGGAGCATTAGGAGGTTGTCTTGTTCGATCCAATTGGTTGTTCACGGGCTGCGCTCTGCTTTTCAGCGCTGTCGCAAACTTCCTCGCTGACTTCGTATGTCCAAACGATTGCGTGAGTTGCACCAAACATCGCGGTGGATGCGCCGGGCAATCCTTTGGACTAACG